>JAUSLQ010000206.1 GCA_030645675.1 Actinomycetota bacterium
CTGATCGGGTTGAGCGCCTGCTCGCGCGCTCCGGAGCGCGGCACGCGCTCGTTGCCGGCGGGGTCTTCGGCGTGACCGCAATACACTTTGGGCGTGCCCGAACCGGTTTCGACGACCATCTTCTTCAGCCACAGCAGCAAGGATGCGGTATGGGTCGAGCACCTACGGCAACAGGCCTTGGCCTCGGGAGTCGAGGTGTACCTGGCCGAGCACGATGTTTCGCCAGGAGTCCTCCTCAGCGACAAAGTGAGGGCGCAGATCGAACGCAGTGATGCGATGCTCGTCTTGTTGACGCAGAATAGCTGGCAGTCCGCCTACGTCCAGCAGGAGATCGGCCTGGCGCTCCAGGCGAAGAAGCTTGTGATCCCGATCGTTACGCCGGACGCAGCCCATCTCGATCGAGGGCTGCTCGTCGGCGTCGAGTACATCCTGCTTGAACCTGAGGCGCCGCAAGAGGCGCTCGCCAAACTGAGCGCATCGTTGACACACTTCGTGCGAAGGCGAGACGAGGAGGCCGCTCATCAGGCCAGCGTCGAACGCGTTGCAACACTCGAACAAGCTGCAGCAGCTCGCAGGCAGACCCAATTGATGATCGCCGGTCTCGTCGTCGTTTTCGGCCTAGTTGTCCTGGCCGGGAGTCCGTCGGCCTGAATCGACGTCGCCAACGCCACACCGAACGCGCGTCAGTTGCGGGTGCGGAACAATGCGTCGCGCGATGGAGAGATGGAAGCGGATCCCGGCGATCAGGCGTTTCAAGTCGCCGCCCGGACTGCCGGTAGGGGCCGCTCCGGCAGTTCCCATCAGACCGTGGTGTATATCGGGACGTCCCAGGGAGTCTCCGACGCGCATTGGGACGTGAATCGGGAACATTGTCGGGAACATCCCTGGCGATTTCTGCGAATCGGGAACATCGTCGGGAGCATCTCCGGGACGTCGCGAGCGCATCATCCCGCGCCATGGACACGGCGTCGAGGACTCCCAGCACCAGCATCGAGCGGGTCGAGGCGGCTCACAGGCTGCTGACGGTTAAGGAGGCGGCCGCAGAGTTGCGGGTTTGCCTCTCGCATGCTTACGAGCTAACTCACGAGTACCTGAACAGCGGCGGCACGGCCGGGCTGCCGGTGCTGCGGTTCGGTACCTGCATGCGTGTTCCACGCTGGGCGCTCGACGTGCTGATCACTACCGGCCGAGTCGTCCGCCTCGCCGACGCAATCGTGCCCACCGACGGGCTCCACCGTGCGAGCTGACACCACCAACCGTCCGCCGCACACGCCGACGCGCCCCAGCCAAGCCACCGCGACCCACCCCGCGCCCCCGAGCTGACCGCCTTGCACCCCATCCCGGCCAGCTCAAGATACGAAACCAGACAGGTGCCCGCGCCGGGCGGGGAGTCCCGGCCATGATGCGGGTCACCACCCTGTACGCCGCCACGGCAGCGACGACGGCCGGCTACTACACGCGCTACCTCACCGAGGCGACGGGCGAACTACCCGGGCAGTGGCTCGGGAACCAGGCCGACCGGCTCGCGCTGCACGGCGAGGTGACGACCGAGCCGCTGCAGGCGTTGCTGTCGGGATGCGACCCGGTCACAGGAGCGGCGCTCGGGCATCCGCTCGTCGACCGCACGCTGTCCAACGGCAAGGTGATCCGGGCGGTCGCCGGGTTCGACGCCACGCTGTCGGCGCCGAAGTCGCTGTCGGTGCTGTGGGCGCTCACCGGCGACGCCGGGCTCGCCGAGTGCCATGACATCGCCGTGCGGGCGGTGGCCGACTATCTCGAGCGCTTCGGCGCTACCACCCGTGTCCGCTCGAACGGGATGCGGATGCACCCCGACACCCACGGCCTCACGATGGCGGCGTTCCGCCAGACCACCAGCCGCGCCGACGACCCGCAGTTGCACACCCACCTCGTCATCTCCGCCAAGGTGCAGACCGCCGACGAGCGATGGCTGGCGCTCGACGCGCGCTTCCTCAAGCGCCACCAGCGCACCCTCGGCGGCCTCTACCAGTCGGTGCTGCGCGCCGAGCTCAGCCACCGCTATGGCGTCGCCTTCGAGCCGATCGTGAACGGGCAGGCCGAGATCGCCGGCATCCCAGCCGATCTGCTCGCCGTGTTCTCGAAGCGCACCGTCGAGATCGACACGGTGATGGCCGACAAGGTCGCGGAGTTCTATCGGCGCGAGGGCTGCGAGCCGACCCGACAGGAGTTGGCGACGATGCAACGCCAGGCCGCCGCCGACTCCCGCGCCCGCAAGACCGGCCGCACCGCCGATGAGATGCGAGCGCTGTGGCGAGTCGAGGCTGCGACCGTCGGCGTCACACCGACGTCACTGCGCCGATCGATCGAAGCCGCCGCCGCTGACCACCCGCCAACCACGCCCGAGTTGACGACATCGACGGTCATCGACGCCCTCGCGCACGGCGCATCGACGTGGCATCGCGTCGACGTGATGCGCACCATCTGTGATCTCTCCCGGCCGGCGCCCGGCGTGTCGGGGGAGCGGTGGGCGGCGTGGCTCGACCGGGCCGTCGACACAGTGATGGCGGGGTGCGTCGACCTCGACCCCGAGTTGCCCGAGCACGCGCACCTGCGGACGTCGGACGGGCGGTCGATCTGGATCGAACCGATCGCCTCGCACGTCACCAGCGAAGCGGTGCTCGCGCAGGAGCAGCAGATTCTCGACTGGGCAGCCGAGGCGACGGCGTTCGACCCGCAACCCTCGGCCACCGTCGAGCGCGGCGATCTCGACGTGATCCAGCACGAGGCCGCCTCTGCCGTCGCCGGCGACGACCCGCTCACCCTGATCGTCGGCCCGGCCGGGGCCGGCAAGACGACGATGCTGCGCGCCGCCGTCGCCACGCTGCACTCGCCGCCGCACCGGCCCGTGTTCGGCTTCGCCCCGACGGCCAAGGCGGCGCGGGTGCTGGAGGACGAGACCGGGATGGTGTCGGACACCGTCGCCAAGTTGTTGTACGAATGGTCGCGCCCGGACCGCCCGCCGGGCGAGTGGTGGCAGCTCGGCCCGCACGCCACCGTGGTCGTCGATGAGGCCGGCATGCTCGGCACCCACGACCTGCACCGGCTGATGCAGCTTGCCCGACAGAACACGTGGCGGCTCGTGCTCGTCGGCGACCCGCACCAACTCCAAGCCGTCGGCCGCGGTGGCATGTTCGCCGAGCTGTGTACGGCCGGCCGCGCGATCGAGCTCGAACGCATCCACCGCTTCGCCAACCCGTGGGAGGCCACCGCATCACTGCAACTGCGACACGGCGACACCCGATCGCTCGACGTCTACGAAGCCCAAGACCGCATCGTGCCGGGCAGCATCGAGCAGCACCTCGAATCGATCGCCACCTACTGGACCGAGTGCCGCGACCACGGCCAATCACTGGCGATCACGACCACTCGCAACGAGCACGTCGACCTGATCAACGACCGCATCCAGACCGAACGCTGGGAGCGCGGCGAACTCGACCGATCCCGCCGCGCCCACACCGCCGACGGGATCGGCGCCTGGGTCGGCGACCTCATCGCCACGCGCCGCAACGACCGCACGCTGATCACGTCGGCCGGCCAGTTCGTCCGCAACCGCGACCAGTGGCTCGTGACCGCCATTGACGGACACGGCGAGATCACCGCCGCCCGCATCGACGGCGGAGGCGTCGTCATGCTCCCCGCCGAGTACGCCCGCGACCACGTCCGCGTCGGCTACGCAGCCACCGAACCCGGCAACCAGTCCGACACCCAAGACCGCAGCATCACGTTGGCAACAGGCTCGACGACCGGACGCGGGTTGTACGTCGGCATGACCAGAGGCCGTCAGTCGAACCACATCCTCGTCGTCACCGCCACCGACGACCTCGGCGAAGCAGGCGACCTGTTGGGACGAGTGATCGCCTGCGACCGCGCCGACGTGCCCGCTGTGACGCGCCGCCAACAGCTCGTCGGGGACGCGGGCGTCAACCGTTCGGCTTCGCTGCCCTATAGCTGGGTCGACGAGGCCGACAGTCGTCCAGCGCCAACACGAGCAGGCGCAATCGAGATGAACTGACGAGGCCAGCAACGGCAGAGGGTGACCCAGTGGTTGGAGTGTTCAGTCCGGACGCGTGGCCGGCGCGAGATTCATTGACTCTTTACCGCACCGCCGACGAGGATTTCGGGGATGCCCACCGCTGCCGCGCCCGCAATCGCTGTTGATGCCCGACGGTGGGGCGATGGCACCACCCGCGACCCATCAGGCACCTCGAAACGGGGAGGGCGCGGGTGCGCCGCCTCGATTCGGGTCGGTTGCAGCGAGCAAGCCCGTTCTCAGCAGATCCCGTTCGCCACCCTGTGCGCGTCTTCCCCGAGTCGACCTGATGGCTGAAGCCGCGCACCCGAAGGATCGTCAAGATCGCGTACTCGAGAACCTCCGGGGCCGGAGCCCAAAACTCGCTGGCGTCTACATGACAGCACTCCGCACGCTTGACTCCGACCCAGAGCCAGGCTGCGAATCAGCCCGTGTATCGGTGATCTGCCATTGCATGCGAGAACTGATGCTCGGGCTCCCATCAGTCTTGGCAGACACCGCGATTCCGAGACCGAAGCCCTCATCGGGTTCACTCCTCTCGCAGTTGCCCGGCGTGATTGCCAAGCATCCGGATCTTGATCTCGCCGCTGATCAGGATGTCCTGCCCGTTCCAAGGGCGGTCGCGATCCACCTGCACTCGCTGGTGAAGGCACGAACCCAGGAGGATGGCCGCAATCGAAGCAACACGAGCGCTTTAGTGACGGGGGGAAGTGATGCCGAGCACCCAGCGATCAAGCAATGGAAGGAGGCCTACGAGTTCTTCATGGGGTGGACACACTTCGACCGCAACCACGAAGGCGATCGTGACCTGCCGACCGACTTGGCGATTCGAGGCGCCGTCCGTGTCGTCGAGGATGTGATCGAAGTTCGTACGACGGCGTTCTTCGACAACCTGCATTCGCTGGAAGACCTCTTGTCCGGTATCAACGCCACAGTCGAGGAGGGTGAATAGTGGTCAGCTACCACGCCCCAACCCAAGAGCAAGTCAGGGAGGCTCTTCGGCGAATCCCGACCACCCAGTTGCGGCGAGCATTCTTCGAGGGCCTCAAGAACCCACTCTGGGTGGAGCCCCTCTCTGCGGAGGGCGTCTTCGATAGTCCGCCTGAGCCAGAGAGGACTGACGACGGTCTCATTCGAGACATCTACTGGCCTGAGATCGACTACCTCCTCCGCGTTGCGCGGGACGTACCTCAGGCAGTTGTGGACGTGCTGTTGAGGCTCCAGGACAGCAACAATGCCTGGGTCAGACGCGGCGTCTTCGAGATTGGGGCAACCATCCCACCCGACCAGGCCGCTCGCTTGCAGCCGCTCATCAAGGCGTGGCTCGCGACAGGTCTTGGCTGGAGGACCGACCCTCGCGACCTCGTGTCCTACGCGGTGAACCTGCTCAGCGGCGATGAGATCAAGGCGGGCAGGTGGATTGCCAACGTGATCTTCAGGCCGTCCGGCGTGAAGGGTGGCGTTCAACCTTCCCACGTCCTGGAGGACTACTGGTACGAGGAAGAACTGCCGAGAGTCGTCAACGTGCTAGGTGCAGACGGACTGCAGGTCGTCTTGCCGTGGCTCGTCGCCTATGAGCGCCAGAGTGGGCATCTGACGGACCAATCGGACATCACATACATCTCGCGGGATTCGATTCGGATCCGTGGTGATTCCCACGACGGCGTCGAGCAAGCACTGATTGACGCCGTCCGAGACCTAACGGTCGCGGCGGCGGCTGTCGATGTTCGCACCGCGACGACGCTGCTTCTCAACAGCAAGATGCTCCTCGCCCGCAAGATCGCCATGTTCGGGGTCGGTGAGCTGTTGAAGGAGACGTCAGACGAGGAGACACGCGATCAACTTCTGGTCGTCGCGCGCGAGATCCTGTTCGACGACGCCTCAAGCGATGACTCGTGCCGGATCGACTATGCCGAGCTGGCGCGAGCAGTTGCCGATGCAACGGGAGAGCCGCTCGGGCAACTGACACAGTTCATGGAGCCTGGACCACGGGTCGACCGTGATCGCCTACGCGAGTGGCTGCGGGGGGATGCCTCGGATGACGACGACCTTGAAGTGCGTGTTCGGGAGTACGTCGATCACTGGAAGCATCGATGGCTGTCGGCGATCGGGACCGATGCACTGCCGCAACCACTTCGGGATGAGCTCAAGGCGCTTGACGCGCGGTTTGGCGTCATCGAGGGGCCGTTGCGGCCGTCCCCGAGGATCACCTCCTGGGTCGGGCCCACCAGCCCTCTCAGGCAGGATGACATGGCGGCAATGACTCCGTCTGAGCTGGTGTCTCACCTTGAAAGCTGGCACGACACAGGAAAGGGTTGGGGGCCGGACCCATCTCACGAGGGCCAAGGGCGCGAGTTGAGTGCACTACTCACGACGAATCCCAAAGCGATTTCAGGTGTCGTCGACCTTGTCCATCGTTTGCGGCCGACCTATTTGCGGGCCGTGCTGCAGGGATGGGAGGCAGCACTCAAGGCTGACCTGAGTCTGGATTGGACGCAGGCCGCCGGCCTGATTGCTGACGTCCTCGCGCATAGTGACGAGTCTTCGTTCCCACCGGAGGGCGACAGTTTCGACGACGATCCCGACCTGCGCTCGGCCAAGCGGGCCGCGGTGGGCCTACTCGAGGGACTCGCGAAGAGGCGGCCTGAGATCGCGATCCCCGGTGCCGTGATGACGCAGTTCGCCGAACTCCTTATCACCTCGGCTGCAGACGAGCTCGCCTGGGAGGAGTACAGCGCGCATACGGGGGACAGCGGGATGGACCCTCTGACGATGTCGCTCAACTGGCAGTGGCCCGTCAGGCTTCGTGGGCTCTTCCACCTGCTGTCATGGGGCAGCGGGTCGTCTTGGTACGACGCGGCTCGATCGGAACTCGAAGTCGAGTTGGCGCGCGATGACGTCGGCGGCGCATCGGGCGCAGTCATCGGCGAAAGCGTCGGGCGCCTCTTGGACGCAGTACCGGAGTGGGTGATCCCGCGGGTTCCCGAGCTCTTCGGGGCCGGGCACGACCTGTCGATTCGGCAACAGATCGCGCTCACTACGGCGACGGCCGTGTACCGGTACCACCAAGGTCTCTACGAGTTGCTGTCGCCGTCGATGACGGCGGCGATCAACTCCGGCAAGCCGATCGTGTCGGGTTGGCGACACTCTCAGTCGGACCCCCTTCAACGAATCGGTGAGTGGGCAATCGAGGGGATCATCCGCGGACACACGAGGACCGATGGTCAAGTCGCGGAAGCCTTCTTCCAGACAGCGCCGGCCGAGGTGAGGGGTGCAGCGCTCGGACACATTGCCTGGAACTTCATGCACGCCTCGGCTGTCGACGATGCCATTCGAGACCGGCTCGCCCTGCTCTGGGATCAGCGGGTTGCGCATGTTCGATCCGATCCGCGTGACGAACAGGAACTCAACGGATTCACGTGGTTCGTGCAGTCCCACAAGTTCGCAGTCGAATGGTGGCTCCCGAGGTTGAAGGAGGCGCTTGAGCTGTGCCCGGGTCTCGGAGCGGAGCGCTTCATGATTGGAAAGGACCTTGCCGCCTCAGCCGACATCGACGCAAGAGGCGCGTTCGTCGCCCTCAAGCTTCTCCTTGAGGTGCGCGATGAGCGAGGCTTGACGAGATTCGACCTCTCGCGGCACGCAACCCCGATGGTTCTTGCAAGGGCCATCGCATCGGGAGACGATGCGCTCAAGGACGAAGCCGTCGCCTACATGAATCAGCTCGGCGAAATGGGCAACGTGACATTGGAGTCCGAGGTGAACAACGTCCTCAGCGGTGCGGTCACACAGGCCGACGTGGACGAGTAGCACGGCGACAACTGCGCCGATGGGGGCTTGTGGTCAGACGCCCGCTGCGGCGAGCCCCAGCTCGATCTCGGCGAGATGTTGGTAACAGCTGATGATCCACGCAGCGCTTGCGGCCTCGGTGAACGAGCCGCTCGTGGCAGCGAGAATCGAGCCATGCGCTCCGAAGTTGCGGATCTGCCTTGTCGAATCGGCCCACGACCGAAGGTTCGCGCTGCGGTGCTTCTGTTTGTTGTCATCGAGGAACTTGAGAACGTGCTCCTGGACCTTTGAGATCGCGGTCAGAGGATTCGCGACGAGAGCGGCGGTCGCAGGCGAGGTAGAGGCGACACGGCGTGCGGCTTCCCACCACGCTGTCTCTGCGAAGACGAACAACGTGATGGTCGCACTTAGGTAGCGCCCCATTCGATGCGCCTCGATTGTCTCGGCGATCAACAACTCTCCGTCGGCGGTCACGAGAGTTGAGCGTGGCGGGACCAGGTACGCGGCGGGATCGAACGCTTCGTGGTCCGTCGTCGTCCAGCTGCGGCCCGAACTCACTAGCCGCAGCGGAGCTTCCGCGTGCTGCGGGGCCAGTTGAGGAATCCTCTCCGTGATGCCACCGGAGCTTGAGTTCCCGAGCCACGTGCCTACAAGGGTCACGGTGGCGCGGTTCGGCGTTCGCTCGATCACTCGGTCGGACGACAATTGTTCGAGGGCTTCGTCGAATGCGTATGCCGCACGCACTGCGATCACGTCCGCGTGATTCTCGGTGACAACATCACCAACAAGCGTTCGATCTTTCGAGAAGGAGCCCAAGCTGACTTGCATCCTGCGATCGACGCCGAGCGACATGCGCAGTTCGCGGGGCGTGACCGATTGAGCGGCGAGTGCGGCCAGAATTCGCGAGCGCACTAGGAGCACCTCTGCGGTCGACGGTTCGAACCATCCCGACAAGCGTGTTCGGTCGTCATCGGTCAATTCGGGTCTCGGCATCAATGCAGCCCTTTCACGCGCGGAATCGGCTCACCAATTCACGGGGATCACGGTCGACACTATGCGCGTGCCTGTCATCGCTCGCGAGGTCGGTGCAATCCGATCCTGCGGTCGTGGGTCGAACCACCGTGGGGGCGTCGGCGAGCGCAGCGGCGGGTCCATCCGACTTGGGTACCGCAGAGGGCAGAGCGCAGCACTGGCACGCCTCGTTATCCGTTGCCGATCGCCGGAAGATCGACTCCGGGCCAGCGCGCTCGCGTCCCTAGCGGCCTTGATCAGGGCTTCCCTACTTGTCTCTATCGGCTTAGGGATGTCGCGAAATCGAAGTGGACCAAATCCGCCCTCATCCCTAGTCTGCGACCTAGAAACAGGTGGAAATGGCGGCACGAGCCGAAATCGGCGATCCGCGAAGCTCCTGGTCACGACCACAGGACCACACGGGATCACACCAGGAAAATCCGAGACGGTGAGCCACACGATCTTCGAAGGCACCAGCGAGATCCAGCAGCTGGTGATCGCCCGTGCGATCAGCGGGATGCGCGTGGAGTAGTTGCTCGTGTCGCCGGCTCGGCCCCAGTCGAAGGGTCGGGTCACCTCTTTCGGACGCGGACTCGGAGCGGAATCGCGGCCAGCCGTGTGACACCCATTGCGCACTGTTGCTGCGGTGGCGGCGACGAGTGACGAAGGCGAGCAGTGAGACGAAGGTTCCATCCGACCGACGCGTTCGTCGACGAGTCGATCCGTGGCCAGCGCTACCTCATGGCGTGCGTGCTGGTGCAGGCTCACGACATGCCGGCGATGCGCTCCGATATGGCCGGCGGGGGAGCGACGAGCCGTTGCTCTGGATCGCCGACGGTGTGGCGTGGGCCGTAGATGCCGGGCCCCGCTGGTCAGATCTGCTCGGCACGAGCCTGGGCCAGATCACCGAGGTCTGAAATGCGCAGAATCGGGCTCCCCAACCAAGGGTTGGCAACCGGGTCCACTTCCCACAGCGCTGGCCGTGAGCAACCCCAAGTAGGCGTCCGCCCGACGCGGATCGCAAGCCGGATTGGCGCAGAACCCGGTTCCCCTGCCATCCGGCAGGCAACCGGCCCACTTCCACGGGTACTCACCCGAGGCAGGTGCAGTATGTGCCAAGGGTGGGCGACTCGCAAGGCGGTTTCAGCGAGGAAGCCGCGAACACAATCAGCCGAACCGGCACGCGCGACTGCACGAATTCGGACGCGTCCGAAAGAGGTGACCCGACCCTTCGACGGTGGTCGGCAGCCGCGGCCTCGATCGATTGGCTTGCCCGAGGCAGACCCAGTGTGCGCCGGGTGCGATTCGACAAGTCGGTTTCGGCGGACAGTGCTCGCCGACGCGGAGAGCCCGGCTGTTGTGGGCGGTGAAGGATGACCGGCGTCTGCCTCGCCGGCACGAGCATGATCTGTTGCTCGCGGGTAGAGCGGATCGGGCGAGTACCTACCCGTCCGAGGGTGGGTGGGGTCTGCTGAGCCAGCGCAGCGATTCCACGGCACCCTGCAGCGCCAGCCGCCGCTGGAGCACCGCGTTGTGCGGTGATTGGCTCGCGTGGCAGGCGATCGCGGCGAGGTGGTTCCGGCGGTCGACCTCGATCCGGATGTCGATCTCGCCAGGATCGCGTCCGACGAAGGGAGCGCCGAACTCGTCGTGGAGGGTCTGTGCGACGGACGTCGGCAGCGTCCACGCCAACACGGGCACCCTCATGCGGCGGCCGGCGGCCAATGCAGCATCGGTGGCGCGTTGATGGTCCGGGTGCCCGGTGATCCCGCCATCGTCGAACACGAGGAGGCAGTCGACCGCCGCACCCGCCGCGGCGGCGCCCACCTCGTGGACGAGGTCCTCGAAGTCGGCGTCGATGAGGTGTCCGTCCGGGTAGCTGCACAGACGCGTGGACGTAACGCCGAGGGTGGCAGCCGCAGCAGCGAGCTCGGCTGTACGAACAATCGCCAGGTCGGACAGGTCGGACAGGTCGGCACCCAGGCTCGAGGCTTCGCCGTGCGTGAAGCAGAGGATCCGGGTTTCCACTCCGCTCGCCGCGAGGGTCGACAGGACGCCGCCGAGTCCGAAGGACTCGTCATCGGGATGGGCGCACACGGCCAGGACCGAGCGGACACCGAGGGTGTTGTGCGGCGCATCGGTCATGACCCGCGACCTCCGGCGGCGCTGAGGGCGGGCTGGTGACGGTCTCCGGTGCGCAGGTTGGCGATGGCCAGGCCTCCTGCGAGCGCGGGCAGCAGCGTCCCGGCGGCCCGGTAGACGAGAGTGGCGGCGAGGGCATCGTCGAGCGGTGCACCGAAGCGGTGCAGCACCGTCGGGATGGCGGCTTCGACGAGCCCGAGACCGCCCGGTAGCAGCGGCACCCAGCTGACGACCGTGCCGACGGTGCGAGCGAGCAGCACGAGCTCGGGGTGGACGTGGAACCCGGCGGCATGACACGTCGCCCACAGGGTGGCAGCGTCGGTCAGCACGGCAGCTGCCGAGACGAGGGCCAGCCGAACACGGTTCCGTGGTGAGCCGACGATCGCCATCGCGGCCGCGTGCCAGACGCCCGCAGCCTGCCGGCGCACCTGCGGTGGTGGTTGCGGCCGGCTGATCCTGAGCGCTCCCAACATCCTGGCGGCGTGCACGGCGGCGCCGGGTCGGCGGGCGGCCATTGCGGTGCCGGTGAGCGCCAGGATCACCACGAAGGCGACGATCATGAACGGCCACGAGTCGGAGAACGGTAGATGCCCGAGAGCAACGACGATGATCAGGTCGAGCGCAGCGATCCCATAGAAGGTGCGTTGTGAGAACCACTCGGAGAACCCGCAGATCATCCGCGCTTCGCGCTTGCTGCGACCCCGTTGCTGGAGCTCGTGACTGGCGATCGCCAAACCCTCGGCGGGAGCAGCCGGGGTGATCGCCCCGAACCCGTAGACCACCAACGCAAGCGACATTGCAGCACCGCCGGTCAGCGGACCACTGCGGCGTCCGAGCCAGAGGAACTGCAACCCGAAGAGCGCGATGCGGATCGTGGCGAACCCGACGGCCAGCGCGACGAACCCGACGCGCATTCTGCCGACTGCAGACACCGCGTCGCCGAGGCCGCCGGCGGTGGAGATCACCAGCCAGATCGCGGCCCCACCGACCAGCAATCCGGCGAACAGCTTCACCAGTGGATGCCGCCGACGGCGAGGGGCGTCGTCGGCGGTGTCACCAGATGTGGCCTGCGCATTCAGCTCTGGCTCGTCGGCACTTTTGATACCCCGCATGGTATCGCCCGGCTGGGGTCGCCGCCGGAGCAGGATCTCGCCCACAACCCCGGTGCGGGCGGCGTCGGCGGACGTCAACCGTTCGACGTCTGAGGCTCTCCCGTCAGCATCACCGAGTGAGCTCAGCGCTCGGTTGAGCGGGCAGGGTCACTTCGAACGTAGACCCGCGCCCGGGGCCCGGTGACCGTGCGACGAGATCGCCGCCGTGTGCACGCACGACGGCGCGACTGATGGTGAGGCCGATGCCGGTGCCGCCACTGTGGTCGTGAGGGTCGGCGCGGTAGAACCGCTCGAAGACGCGTTCGAGGTCGTCAGGTCGGAGCCCTCGCCCGGTGTCGGTGACGGAGATACGAATCCCGTTGGTGTCTGCAGAAGCCACCACGGTCACTCGGCCACCCGCTGGTGTATATGCCAACGCGTTGCCGATCACATTGCTGAGCACTTGGATCATGCGCTCGCTGTCGAGGACCACCAGCAAACGATCGGGCGCGACGAGTGCGAGTTCGACGCCGGCCGCCGCGAATTGCGGCCCGACCCGTGTGCTCACGGTGTGCAGGAGATCGCAGAGGTCGACGCGGGTGAGGTCGAGCGCAGTCTGACCTTCCTCCGAGCGAGACACCGACGCCAGGTCCTGGGCGAGGTGGTGCAACCGGGTCACCTCGGTCCTGACCGTGAGCGCCATCTCCGGCGCGGTGAACAGGCCGTCGTCGAAGCCTTCGAGGTAGCCGCTGATCGTCGTCAGCGGGGTGCGCATCTCGTGGGCGACGTCGCCGATGAGCGCGGCTCGGTGTTGTTCTGACGCCGCGAGGGTTGCCGCGAGATGGTTGATGTCATCGGCAAGAGCCGCCAGTTCAGGCACGCCCGGTCGTTCGACGGGCACGTCGTATCGGCCGGCCGCGAGGCGGCGTGTGCCCGCGCGGACGCCGTCGAGGCTGCGCAGGCTCCTACTACTGAGGGCAAATGCGATCATTGCAGAACAGGCGAGGCTTGCCGCCAATGCGATCATCATCGCGGTGTTCACCGCGGAGACGACGGCATCGTGCTGATTCACCATCTGCTGGCCGGGGGGACCGCCCTTTCCGTTGCCGGTCTGCTGGTCGAACAGTCTGGGCACCATGAAGCGCATGGAAGTCATGAAGGCGATCGCTCCAGTGACTGCGACGGCGGCGAACGACGCCAGCAGCCGGGTGCGCATCGAGGCGCTGTTCATGGTCGTGACTCCACGAACTTGTAGCCGACTCCGCGCACGGTGGCGATCCAAGTCGGGGCGTCGGCATCGTCGCCGAGGGCTCGGCGCAGGTTGCGGATGTGGACATCGACGACGCGTTCGTCGCCGTAGAAGTCGAAGCCCCACACCCGCTCGAGAAGTTGCCGGCGGGTGAACACGCGGCCCGGTGCGGAGCTGAGGGCGGCCAGCAGGTCGAACTCGAGGGCGCTCAACGAGATCGCGAGGTCGTCGATGCGAACCTCGTGCCGATCGACGTCGATCGACAGGCCTGCCCGATGCAGTGTCGAGACCGCTGCGGCCTCTTGCATGTGCGGCCGGCGAAGCAGGGCCTTGATTCGGGCGGACAACTCGCGAGGGCTGAACGGCTTGGTCATGTAGTCGTCGGCGCCGACGGACAGCCCGATCAGCCGATCGGTCTCCTCGGTGCGGGCCGTCAGCATCAACAAGTCCGCGTCC
>JAUSLQ010000239.1 GCA_030645675.1 Actinomycetota bacterium
CGCGCTGATCCACTTCAACAGCCGCGGCAACAACACGCACATCACCACCTTCCCCGACGATACGTTCAGCAGCTACTTCAGCGGCAACACCGTGCAGATCTGCCCGGTGGGGGCACTGACAGCCTCGCCGTACCGCTTCAAGGCCCGCCCATGGGACCTGTCGCAGCAGGAGAGCACCTGCACCACCTGTGCCGGTGGTTGCCGCACCGTCGTGCAGAGCAGCCGCGACGAGCTGCTGCGCTACATGGGAGTGGACAGCGAGCCGGTGAACCACGGCTGGCTGTGCGACCGCGGCCGCTTCAACTTCGAGGCCGTGCGCAGCGACCGGCGCGTGCTGCAACCGCTGCTGCGCGACGGCGACGCCCTGCAGCCCGCGTCCTGGAACGCTGCCATCGCCAAGGCTGCCGCGCTGATCGCCGAGGCCAAGGCGGCCGGCGGTGCCGGCAGCATCGCCGTGCTCGGTGGTGCCCGCGGCAGCAACGAGGACGCGTTCGCCTGGGCTCGCGTCGGCCACGAGGTGATCGACACCCCCAACGTCTACTCGCAGATGGGCGACGGCCTGCCCGTGGGCCTGTTGGGCCTCGACCGGGCCACCATCGCCGAGGCGGCCACGGCCAGCACCATCGTGCTGCTCGGGCCCGACCTGAAAGAAGAGCTGCCGGTCCTGTACCTGCGCCTGCGTGAGGCTGCGGAGAAGCGCCGCACCCGCATCATCGAGTTCACGCCCAAGCAGAGCGGGCTCACCAAGTACGCGTGGCGCAGCATCGGCTACGAGCCGGGCACGCAGGTAGCCGCGGTCAACGGCGCGCTGGCCGACCCGGCCGTGGCCGCCCAGTTGGCCACGGGCAACGTGGTCGTCGTCGCCGGCCGGGCCAACCTGGCCGAGTCCAGCGCTGCCACCATCGCCGCCCTGCACACCCTGCTGGCCGCCGTTCCCGGCGCCAAGGTGCTGCCGGCGTTCCGCCGAGGCAACGTGGTGGGCGCGATGCAGGTGGGCATGCGCCCCGGCAAGGGTGGCCTCGACACTCGCGGCACGTTGCAGGCCGCGGCCGACGGCAAGCTGGAGTGCCTCGTGCTGGTGGGCGCCGACCCGCTGGCCGACTTCCCCGACACCGACCTGGCCCGCCGGGCCCTGGCCGGTGCCCGCCGCATCATCAGCGTCGACACGTTCCTCACCGCGTCCACACTGCACGCCGATGTCGTGCTGGCGGCCAGTGCGTACGCGGAGAAGGCCGGCACCACCACCAACCTGGAAGGCCGGGTCTCCACCCTCGCCCGTCAGGTCACGCCCGCCGGCAGCACCCGCGCCGACTGGATGATCGCCGCCGACCTGGCGCTGGCACTGGGCACCGACCTCGGGTACGGCACCGTCGAGCAGATCACCGCCGACATCGCCGACAAGGTCGCCGGCTTCGAAGGCGTCACCCCGCAGGCGTTGGCCACCGCCACCGATGGCGTGCTGGCCGCCGTGCCCACCGGCATCGACCCGATCAACCACGTCGAGGCGGTCGTTTCCGAACGCAACGCCTACGACTTCCGCCTGGTGGTCAGCCGCACCCTGTACGACCAGGCCGCGGGCACCGCCAACTCGCCGTCGCTGGCACACCTGCCGCGAGGCTCGGCTGTGCACGTGCACCCGCTGGATCTCGAACGTGTCGGCACCACCGATGGCACCGAGGTGAAGGTGATCAGCCCGCGGGCGACGGTGATCTTCACCGCCGTCGGCGACGCCACCGTGCGGCGCGGCACGGCGTGGGTGCCGTTCAACAACCCCGGCCCCCACGTGGGCGAGCTCATCGACTGCTTCGCCGCGGTCAACGACGTGCGAATCGAGAACATCTGATGCTTGCACTCGACACCCTGCTCGACGACCTCGACTTCACCGCAGTGCTCGTGGTGCTCATCAAGGTCGTCGTCATCTTCATCGTCGGCCTGGTGGGCACGATGCTGATGGTCTGGTTCGAACGCAAGGTCATCGCGTTCATGCAGAACCGCATCGGCCCCGACAAGGCCGGCCCGAAGGGTTTGCTGCAGACGCTGGCCGACGGCACCAAGCTGTTCTTCAAGGAAGACCTCGTCCCCGACAACGCCAACCGGTTCGTGTTCAAGCTGGCGCCGTACCTGGCGTTCGTGCCCGCCTTCCTGGTGTGGAGCGTCATCCCGCTGGGCGGCGACTTCAGCAACGGCAAGGACGGCACGGTCAGCCTGCTGGGCAAGGCCACCAAGCTGCAGCTCGCCGACCCGCCGGTGGGAGTGCTGCTGCTGCTGGCGCTCAGCAGCATCGCGATCTACGGGATCATGCTGGCCGGCTGGAGCTCGGGCTCGAAGTACCCGCTGCTCGGTTCTGTGCGTGCCTCGGCGCAGATGGTCAGCTACGAAGCGGCTCTCGGCCTCAGCCTGGCAAGCGTCATCCTCATCGCCGGCACGCTCAGCACCAGCGGCATCGTGTTCGCCCAGAGCAGCTTCAGCCGCTGGCACGTGGTGGCCACCGGAGTGCTGCCGTTCGTGATCTTCCTCATCGCTGCCACCGCCGAGCTCAACCGCCCCCCGTTCGACCTGGTCGAGGCCGAGCAGGAGCTGGTGGGCGGCTTCAACACCGAGTACTCCAGCATCCGCTTCGCCCTGTTCTTCCTGGCCGAGTTCATGAACACGATCACGATGAGCGGCGTCATCGTCACGCTCTTCTTCGGCGGCCCGCAGCCGCTGAAGCTGGGCGACGGCCGCCTGGCCAACGTGCTCTCGTTCCTCGGGCCGTTCAGCGGCACCGCCTGGGTGCTGCTGAAGGTGCTGGTGTTCCTGTACATCTACGTCTGGTTCCGGGCCACGCTGCCCCGCCTGCGGTACGACCAGCTGATGAACCTGGGCTGGAAGCTGATGATCCCGCTCGGCCTCGGCTGGTTCATGCTGCTCGCGTTCTTCCGCATCGGGCAGGACGAAGGCTGGAACCGCTGGGCCGTGGGTGCTGCCGGCATCGTCGTCATCGGCCTGAGCGCAGCCCTGCTGTCGCTGGCCGGCAAGGTCAGTGCCCGCAACCGAGAGCGAGAGGGGGCGATGTTCTGATGGGTTACCTCGACGGATTCCTCGTCACGCTGAAGCAGCACCGCATGTTCGGTGGCGTGCTGTCCACCACCCCGTACTCGGGCGGCCGCGTGGCCAAAAAGGGCAAGAAGACCGAAGGGCGCGACGAGAAGATCGCCAAGCCCGAGCGTCTGCACGGCCGCCATGTGCTGAACCGCTACGAGGACGGCATGGAGAAGTGCATCGGCTGCGAGCTGTGCGCCGGCGTCTGCCCTGCCAAGTGCATCTACGTCCGCGGCGCCGACAACGACCCGCAGAACCCCACCTCGCCCGGCGAGCGCTTCGGCTTCGTCTACGAGATCAACTACCTGCGCTGCATCCACTGCGACCTGTGCGTGGAGGCCTGCCCGACCGAGGCCATCACGGAGACCAAGCTCTTCGAGTTCAGCTTCACCAGCCGCAGCGACGCGGTCTACACGAAGGCAGAGCTGGTCGTCGGCGACGACGGCAAGCCCCGGCACATGCCGTGGGAAGACTGGCGAGCCGGCGAAGACGAGCACACGAGCGGCTGGATGCGTGCCACCTCCCCGGGTGGCGACGCCGACTTCGTCGGCCATGTGGGCTGGAGCAGCGAGCTGGGCTATGGCGTGCGCGCTGCAGAAAGGCCGGCCGACTGATGGAGTTCCTCGTGTTCGTCCTCGCCGGGGCGATGGTGCTCGGCGGCGCGATCGGCGTCGTCGTGCGCAACCACCCGGTGCACGCGGCGCTCAGCCTCGTGCTCACCCTGTTCGGCATCGCCGTGCTGTTCGTGGCCCAGGAGGCCAACTTCCTGGCCGCCGTGCAGGTCATCGTCTACGCGGGCGCGATCGTCGTGCTGTTCCTGTTCGTGATCATGCTGCTGGGCGTCGACAAGGCAGAAGACCTGCGCCTCGAGCCGTTCAAGGTGCAGCGGCCCGTGGCCGCCATCGTCGGCGGCGGGTTGCTGGTGCTGCTGGGCATGGCAGTCATCGCCTCCCGCGACGCCACCACTGCGGTGAAGGGCGGCGGCCTGGAGACCACCACCGACGACCTCCCGCTGACCGCCGCCAACCGCATGCACGACGGCAACATCCGGGCCCTCGCCCGCGACGTGTTCAGCGACCACGTGCTGGCCTTCGAGCTCACCTCGGTGCTGCTGGTCATCGCCGTCGTGGCCACCGTCATGCTGGCCCGCAAGCCGCGCAAGGGCGACTTCGTCGTGGAAGGAACCGGCAAGTGATCGCCGCACTCTGGACGCCCACGACCACCTGGTACCTGCTGCTGGCGGCCGCGCTGTTCTCCATCGGCGTGGTGGGCGTGATGGTGCGCCGCAACCCGCTGGTGCTGTTCATGTGCATCGAGCTGATGCTGAACGCCGTCAACCTGACGTTCGTGGCCCTCGCCCGCAAGCTGGGCGACATCGGCGGGCAGAGCACGGTGTTCTTCGTGATGGTCGTGGCCGCTGCCGAAGTGGTCGTGGGCCTGGGCATCGTGGTGGCGATCCTGCGTCGCAGGCCCGACGCCACCACCGACGACATGGCCGAGTTGAAGGGTTGATGTGATGCTCGACGCCGTCTGGCTCATTCCCGCGCTGCCACTGGCGGGGTTCCTGT
Source organism: Actinomycetota bacterium (assembly GCA_030645675.1). GTDB lineage: Bacteria > Actinomycetota > Acidimicrobiia > Acidimicrobiales > Ilumatobacteraceae > UBA668. The sequence goes on from JAUSLQ010000239.1 coordinate 4,650, forward strand.
GCATCCTGCTGCTCGGCCGCCGCCTCGGCGACCCGAAGTCGGGCTACCTCGCCACCCTGATGGTGGGCGGCTCGTTCGCCGTCAGCGTCGGTGTGTTCATCGACCTGATGTCGAAGACCGCCGAGGAACGGCACCACCTGAAGACGCTGTTCACCTGGGTGCCGCTGGAGTCGTTCAAGATCGATCTGGCGTTCCTGGCCGACCCGCTGAGCCTGACGATGTGCCTGTTCGTCACCGGTATCGGCACGCTCATTCACCTCTACGCCGTCGGCTACATGCACGGCGACGAGCGGTTCAGCAAGTTCTTCCTGTACCTCAACCTGTTCGCGTTCAGCATGCTGATGCTGGTGCTCGGCTCGAACATGCTGGTCACGTTCCTCGGCTGGGAAGGCGTGGGCACCTGCAGCTACCTGCTCATCTCGTTCTGGCACGAGAAGGAGAGCGCGGCCACCGCCGGCAAGAAGGCGTTCATCACCAACCGCGTCGGCGACTGGGGCTTCATGATGGCGATGTTCTTCGCCTTCTGGGCCGTCAGCTCGCTGGACTACTCGGTGATCAACGGCTCGCAGCTGTCGTCCACCACGGCCACCGCGATTGCGCTGTTCGCCTTCATCGGTGCCTGCGGCAAGAGCGCCCAGCTGCCGCTGTACCTGTGGCTGCCCGACGCGATGGAGGGCCCAACCCCCGTGTCGGCCCTCATCCATGCGGCCACGATGGTCACCGCCGGTGTGTACCTGATGGTGCGCATCAACCCGATCCTCGCCGTCAGCGCCGAGTACGCGGGCTGGATCATCGCCGGTGTCGGCGTCGTCACCGCGCTGTTCGCGGCCACCGTCGCGGTCGCGCAGAACGACATCAAGAAGGTGCTCGCGTACTCCACGGTCAGCCAGCTCGGCTACATGTTCCTGGCTGTCGGCTCCGGTGCCTACGTGGCGGCCATCTTCCACATGGTCACACATGCGTTCTTCAAGGCGCTGCTGTTCCTGGGCAGCGGCTCGGTCATCCATGGCATGCACCACGAGCAAGACATGCGCCGCATGGGTGCCCTGCGCAAGCTGATGCCCATCACGTTCGGCACGTTCATCGTCGGCTGGCTGGCCATCGCCGGTGTGCCGCCGTTCTCCGGCTTCTGGAGCAAGGACGACATCCTGCTCGCCGCCTACGACAAGCACATCGTGCTGTGGATCGTCGGCCTGGTCACCGCCCTGCTCACCGCCTACTACATGACCCGCCAGGTGATCATGGTGTTCTACGGCAAGGCCCGCTGGCACGATGCCCATGAAGAGCACGGCGCGCATGGCGACCTGGTCAGCGAGCACGGCGAACTGCAGCCGCACGAAAGCCCGTGGACGATGGTCACGCCGCTGGTGGTGCTGGCGGTGCTGTCGTTCGCCGGCGGTTTCATCAACCTGCCGTTCGAGGAGAGCACCGAGCGGTTGGCCATCTGGCTGGAGCCGGTGGTGGGTGTGCACCACTCCGACACCGCCAAGCTGCCGTTGGCACTGGTCGCGGTCGCGATGGGCCTGATCGGCATCGCCGTTGCCTACGCCGTCTACTACTTCAAGAAGGTGAAGGCCGTCGAGCCGAAGATCCTCGCCGACGCGTGGGGTTACGACCAGGCCGTCAGCAACTTCATGGGTGGCCCCGGCCGCAAGGCCTTCGACGGGGTGGCGTGGGCCGACGCCCACGTCATCGACGGTGCCGTCAACGACACCGGCCTGCTCGTGCGCAATACGGCGGGGCAGGTGCGCAAGCTGCAGAGCGGCAACGTGCGCAACTATGCCGCCGCCATCGCTGCCGGCGTGGTGCTGCTCCTCGCCTGGTTCGTCGTCGTCCGGGGGATCCTGTGATCGAGTTCCCGATTCTGACCATGCTCGTGCTGGTGCCCACCTTCGGGGCGCTGCTCGTGGCCGTCATCTCCAAGCGCCAGCCCGACCTCGTGAAGGTCACCGCGCTGCTCACCAGCGTGCTCACCGGTGGCATGTCGTTGTGGGTGCTGTTCGCGTTCGACAAGGACGCCACCGCCAACGACGGCTTCCAGTTCGTGTCGCAGCACACTTGGATCAAGCCGTGGGGCATCTCGTGGCACCTCGGCATCGACGGCATCTCGCTGTTCCTGGTGGTGCTCACCGGTGTGCTGTTCCCGCTGGTGATCGCCGGCATCGACCCGCACCACGATCACAAACGGTACCTGTCGTGGATGCTGCTGTTGGAAGCCGGCGTGATGGGCTCGTTCATCAGCCTGGATCTGTTCCTGTTCTTCCTGTTCTTCGAGATCGTGCTCGTGCCGATGTACTTCCTCATCGGCGGCTGGGGCTACGACAACCGCGTCTACGCGGCCACGAAGTTCTTCCTGTTCACGATGGTCGGCTCGGCGTTCATGCTGGTCGGCATCGTCGCCACGGCGGTGCTCGCCAAGGCAGGCCCGGGTGGTGCCATCACCTTCGACCTGATCGACATCGCCAAGAACGCCGACTTCGCCGCATCCACGGGGCGCTGGCTGTTCTTCGCGTTCGCCATCGCATTCGCGGTGAAGGTGCCGCTGTTCCCGCTGCACACCTGGCTGCCCGACGCGCACACCCAGGCTCCCACCGGCGGCTCGGTCATCCTGGCCGGCGTGCTGCTGAAGCTGGGCACCTACGGGCTGCTGCGCTTCGGCGTGTTCTTGTTCCCCGAGGCCGCCGTGTGGTCGCGCCCGCTGTTCCTGACGCTGGCCACCATCGGCATCATCTGGGGCGCGATCGCAGCCACCATGCAGACCGACTTGAAGCGGTTGGTCGCCTATTCGTCGGTGGCCCACCTGGGGTTCATCGTGCTCGGCACGTTCGCGCTCACCTCGTCGGCCATCACCGGCGGCGTGACGCAGATGGTGAACCACGGCATCAGCACCGGCGCCCTGTTCATCCTGGTCGGCATGATCTACGAGCGGCGCCACACGCGGGAGATCGCCGAGCTGAAGGGCTTGCAGAAGGTGGCGCCGGTGTTCGCCGCCGCCTTCATGGTCGTCATGCTGTCCAGCATCGGCGTGCCCGGCCTGAACGGCTTCGTCGGCGAGTTCATGGTGCTGATCGGCTCGTTCGGCTCCGCCCGGTGGTGGGTGGTGGTGGCGGCCGGTGGCGTCATCCTCGCCGCGCTGTACCTGCTGTGGGCGTACCAACGTGTGTTCCACGGCGAGCCCGACGAGGACAACAAGTCGTTCGCCGAGCTGAAGTGGAAGGAAGGCATGCTGCTGCTCCCCTTCATCGGCCTCATCGTGTTCTGCGGCGTCTACCCGAAGCCGATGCTCGACCGGGTGCAGCCGTCGGTCGACCGCCTGCTGGTGCACGTCGAGGAGAAGAGCAACTGGCAGCAGCCGCACCCATCCGAGCCGGTGGAGCGCATCGAGGAAGCGCACGGCGAGGGCGACAGCGCTGACGAGACGACGACAGAGGGAGAAGGGTGATGGGCGCGTTGATCGCCGACACGCTGCAGGGCCCGAAGGTCGACTGGTTCGCGCTCAGCCCGCTGCTGGTGCTGCTGGGCGGCGCGATGGTGCTCCTGGTGGTGGCCGCACTCACTCCGGCATGGCCGAAGCGCTGCTACGCGCTGTTCACCGCAGCCGTGGCAGTCGGCGCGGGTGCGATGGGTTTCGCCACCTGGGCGCGGGTGTCCCACGAGGGCTCGCAGAGCCTGGTGGCCGACGCGATGGTGCTGGACAAGCCCGGCATCTGGATCGCGATCACGATCTGCCTGGCCGTCGCCATGGCCGCGCTGGTCACCGACGACTACCTGCGCCGCGAGGGTTTGGACGGCCCCGAGCTGTACGTGCTGTACATGCTGGCCGCACTCGGTGGCATCGTCATGGCTGCCGCCCACGATCTGATCGTGCTGTTCCTCGGCCTCGAGATCCTCTCGATCGCCCTGTACGTGATGGCCGCCAGTCACCGCAAGCGCCTGGCCAGCCAGGAGAGCGGCCTCAAGTACTTCGTGCTCGGTGGCTTCTCCTCCGCGTTCTTCCTCTACGGCGTGGCGCTGATCTACGGCGGCACGGGAAGCACCAACTTCACCGAGATCGTCGCCGCGTTCGACGCGACCATCGACGACAGGAGCAACAGCGCGCTGGTGCTGGCCGGTGTCGCGCTGCTGCTGGTCGGCCTGGCGTTCAAGGTGGCGGCGGTGCCGTTCCACTTCTGGACGCCCGACGTCTACGAGGGCGCCCCCACCCCGGTCACGGCCTTCATGGCATCGGCCGGCAAGGCCGCAGCCTTCGGTGCCATGCTGCGCGTGCTGCTGCAGGCACTGCCCCACTGGGCCGACGACTACCGCCCGGCGGTGTGGGCCATCGCGGTGCTGACGCTGGTCGGTGGCTCGGTGATGGCCGTGGTGCAGACCAACGTCAAGCGCATGCTGGCGTTCTCGTCCATCAGCCACGCCGGCTTCATCCTGGTGGGTGTGGAGGCCGCAGCGCACGGCGCCAACGTCTCGATGGGCGGCGACGGCGTGTCGTCGGTGCTGCTCTACCTGCTGCTGTACACCGTGCTGGTGATGGGCACGTTCGGTGTCATCACCGCCGTCGGCCGCACGGGCGATGCCGCCACCGGCCTGGCCGGCTTCCGCGGCCTCGGCCGCAGCAAGCCCGCCCTCGCGCTGGGCATGACCGTGCTGCTGCTGGCCCAGGCCGGCGTGCCGGTGACCAGCGGTTTCGTCGCCAAGTTCGCCGTCATCAAGGCGGCCGTCGGGGTGCACAGCTACGCGATCGCGATCATCGCGATGGTGGCCAGCGTGATCGCCGCGTTCCTGTACCTGCGCATCATGATCAGCATGTGGGTCGCCGACCCGGAGGCCGGCGACGACACCCGCGAAACCGTTCGTGTGCCCGCCCTGCTGGGCGTCGCCATCGGCGTGTCGGTGCTGTTCACCCTGGCCGTGGGCATCTACCCCACCTGGCTGCTCGACATCCTCCCCTGACCCGCGGGTGAGGGGCGGCCAGCCGTCGGCTAGCGATCCCCTTGGGCGCGACCCCGCTCGAATCGAGTGGAAGATCCAGGTCACGACTGCTGTGACCACCGTCTTCCACTCGTGGTGGAGGCGGCCCGCGCCGGGTGGGGGTCAGCAGTGGGCGACGAGGGCGTTGAACAGGGCTTGCTGTTGGGGGTCGGTGGCGGCGGAGTCTTCTGGGTGCCACTGAGTGGCCACCACCCAGTGCGACGACTCCAGCTCGCACGCGTGCACGATGCCGTCGGTGCTGTGGCCGACCACTCGCAGGCCGTCGGCGACGCGGTCGAGCGCTTGGTGGTGCACGCAGTGGCAGGCCGCCGGAGCGTTGCTGCCCACGGCACGGGCCAGGCGCGACTCGGCCTCCAGCGCCACCTCGTGGTACGCGAACCAGTGCGCTTCGCTGCCGATGTCCTGCTGCAGGGTGCCACCCAAGGCCACGTTCAGCACCTGCATGCCGCGGCAGATGGCGAGCATCGGCACCTCCAGCTCGATCGCCGCTGCGACCACTGCCAGCTCGATCTCGTCGTGCTCGGGCACGATGCCGTACAGCTGGTCGGCGGTCGGCTCCTGGCCGTACCGGCGCGGGTCGACATCGCCGCCGCCGTGCAGCACCACCCCGTCGACGCGGTGCAGCAGCGGCCACACGTGGTCGACCAGCGAGGTGATCGGTGGCAGCATCAGCGGGGTACCACCGGCGCGGGCGACGGACTCGAAGTACCGGCGGCCGACTGCGAACGGCTCGCCGCGCACCCCTTTGGCCTCGCCCGCGAGGCGACCGACGATGAGGACGAGAGGCGACACGCCCACGAGCCTACGCAGCAGCGGCGGCGCGTGCTGCTGCCCGGCGGACGAGCTCGTCGTAGATCGCCTGCTGCTGCGGCTTGTGCGTCGCCGTGTCTTCCGGGTGCCACTGGGCGCCCACCACCCACGATGCCGAGGGCAGCTCGACGGCTTCCAGCTGGCCGTCGGCGGCCCAGCCGCACGCGAGCAGCGGACCGGCCAGCTGGTCGATTCCCTGGTGGTGCACGGAGTGGCAGTGCTCGAGGTGCAGGGTGCCGCAAGCCTCGGCGATCTTGCAGCCATCGGCGAGATCGACCGTGTGTTCGCGCATCCAGTGATCGCTGTTCCCGATGTCCTGCACCAGCGTGCCGCCGAGCGCGACGTTCAGCACCTGCATGCCGCGGCAAAGGGCCAGCATCGGCAGGTCGAGCTCGATGGCCGCCAAGCAGACGGCGATGTCGAGGTCGTCGTGGGCGGCGACGATGCCGTACAGCGTGTCGTCGTCGGGCTCCGAGCCGTAGCGGCGCGGGTCGACGTCGCCGCCGCCGGGCAGCAGCACGCCGTCGAAGTGCTGCAGCACGGTGCGGGCGTTGGCGGCCAGCTCGCGGATGGGTGGTACCAGCACGGGCACGCCGCCGGCGCGGGCGACCGCTCGCGAGTACGGCTGGCTGCTGCTGAATGCGTCGCGCTTGCCTTCGTCGGAGAACTGGAGCACGCGGGCGCAGAGAGCGATGAGGGGAGGCGGCTGGCTCATGAACCTCCATTCTGGCGCACAGTCGGCAGAGGACTACCCTCCAACCCGTGCCCAACGTGACGTTGTACAACCCGACCACCGAAGCCGAGATCTCCAGCCTGCCCTCCGCCACGGTGGAGGAGGCCGACATCGCGATCGCAAAAGCGAAGGCCGCAGGCCCCGTGTGGCGCGGCATCGCGCCGGCCGACCGCGCTCGCTTGATGCGCCGCTACGCCGACGTCATCGCCGACCATGCGCAGGAGCTCGGCGAGATGGAGACCCGCAACATGGGCATGACCATCGGGAACAGCGTGTGGTGCGCGAACAACGCCTCGAACGTCATGCACTACTTCGCGGGGGCCATCGAGAAGTTCGGTGGCAGCACGTTGCCCGTGCCCAACGGCGTGAACCTCACCTTTCCCGAGCCGCTGGGCGTGGTCGGCCTGATCGCTCCCTGGAACTTCCCGATGATGATGGCCGGGTGGAAGATCGGCCCGGCCATCGCGGCCGGCAACACGGCTGTGCTGAAGCCGGCCGAGATCACCCCGCACACCAGCGTCCGCCTCGGCGAGCTGGCCCTGGAGGCCGGCATCCCGGAGGGCGTCATCAACGTGGTGGTGGGCGGCGGCAGCACCGTCGGGTGGCGCTTCGTCACCCACCCCGATGTGCGCAAGGTGTCGTTCACCGGCAGCACCGAGGTCGGCAAGCGGATCATGGCCGGCTGCGCCGAACAGGTGAAGCGGGTGACACTGGAGCTGGGCGGCAAGAGCGCCAACATCGTCTTCGCCGACGCCGACCTGGAGAAGGCTGCCGCGGCAGCACCCGGCGCAGTGTTCGACAACAGCGGGCAGGACTGCTGTGCGCGCAGCCGCATTCTCGTCGAGCGTTCGGCGTTCGACCGCTTCGTGGAGCTGCTGGTCGAGGCGACGAAGGCGTTCACCATCGGCGACCCGATGTCGCCCGAGAGCGCGATGGGCCCACTGGTGACCAAAGAGCACCTGGCCACTGTGCGCAGCTTCAGCGACGGCCTCGACACGGTGTTCACCAGTGCAGTGCCCGCCGGCCCCGGCTACTGGCACCCGACCATGATCGCCACCCCATCGGACCCCGATGCCAGCGTCGTGCGGGAGGAGATCTTCGGGCCGGTCGTCGTGGTCATCCCGTTCGACGATGAAGCCGATGCGATCCGCATCTGCAACGACACCGAGTACGGCCTGTCGGGCTCGGTGTGGACGCGCGATGGCGCCAAGGCGCTGCGCGTGTCGCGGGCGATGGAGGCCGGCACGATCAGCGTGAACTCCAACTCGTCGGTGCGCTACTGGACACCGTTCGGCGGCTTCAAGCAGAGCGGCCTGGGCCGCGAGCACTCGATGAAGGTGCTGGAGCACTACACCGAGCTGAAGAACATCTTCATCGACACCACTGGCTGAGCGCCGCTCGGCTGCGTCCCTGTCAGCAGGTCACCGAATCGCCCACCACCGAATCGCCTACCGCGAGTGCAGCCAGCTCTGGAACATCAGCACGTTCCACAGCACGCGGGTGTGGTCGGCGCGGCCGCGGCGGTGCTGTGCCCACAGCGCGGCGACGCGGTCGGCCCGCAGCAGGCCCTCGGCCTGCAACGTGTGCGCGGCCAGCAGATCGCCGGCCCACTCTTGCAGTGGGCCGCGCAACCACGCACCCATCGGCAGACCGAAGCCGGCCTTGGGCCGTTCGGTGAGCGCCGGGGGCACGTACCGGGCCAGCACCTGGCGCAAGGCCCACTTCGAGGCGCCGTCGCGCAGCAGCATCCGCTGGGGCAGCGACCACGCGAACTCGACCACCCGATGGTCGAGGAACGGCATGCGGCCCTCCAGGCTGACGGCCATCGATGCCCGATCGACCTTGGTGCAGATGTCGTCGGGCAGGTAGGTGAGTGCGTCGCGGTACATCATCGAATCCACCGGGTCGCGGGGGCCGTGCGGCAGCCGGTGAAACAGCTCCGCCGCCGCGAGCGGCTGCCCCTGCACCAGCCCCAGCCCGGTGGGCGCGCCGAACACCAGCCCGTACACGTCGTCGATGCCGCGGTTCGGCAGCAACTCGGCCATCTGGTGCACCCTCGCCCCCAAGCCGGGGCGCAGACGGTCCCATGCGTGCATCGGCACGCCTCGCAGCACGGCCTGCCCTGCCCGGCCCACCGGCTGCGGCAACCGGCGCGAGCGCTGCGCGACCCGCGGCGCCAGCAGGTAGCGCCGGTAGCCGCCGAACACCTCGTCGCCCCCGTCGCCGGAGAGGCTGACAGTGACATGGTGGCGGGCCAGGCGGGAGACCAGATGGGTGGGGATCTGCGACGAATCGGCGAACGGCTCGTCGTACATCGTGGCCAGGGTGGGGATGACGGCGCGGGCCTCGGCGGGGGTGACCTGCAGCACGTGGTGATCGGTGCCCAGGTGCGCCGCCACGCCGGCGGCGAAGTGCGACTCGTCGAGGCCACCGCCCTCGGGGACCCCGATGGTGAACGTGGCGACCGGTCGGGCCGATTGCGCCTGCATCAGCGCGACGATGCTGGACGAGTCGATGCCACCGGAGAGGAAGGCGCCGAGAGGCACGTCGGCCACCATCTGCCGGGCCACCGCATCGCGCAGCAGGGCGTCGAGCTGATCGATCAGCTCGCCCTCGGCAGAGCCGGCAGAGCTGGCAGAGCCGGCAGAGCCCGTCGTGCCCGTAGAGCTCGAAGAGCTGGCGGCGCCGCGCCGGGTGTGGGCGTGCAGCTGCCAGTACGGCGCCGGCTGGGGCAGCGTCGCGCTGCGCAGATCACCGGCGGTGATGGTGACGACGTGGCCGGCGGGCAACTTCCACGTTGCGTCGAAGATGGACCGCGGCGACGGCACGAACGAGGCGTACATGTACTCCGCCAACGCGCGCTGGTCGATGGCGGCGTGGAACGACGGGTGGGCGCGCAGCGCCTTCAGTTCGCTGCCGAACAGCAGAGCGCCGCCGTGCACGCCGTAGTACAGGGGCTTCTCGCCGAGCCGGTCGCGCACCAGCGTCAGCGACCGGTCGTGCGCGTCCCACAGCGCGATCGCGAACATGCCGTGCAGGCGGGGCAGTGCTGCGGCCAACCCCCAGCGATCGATCGCGGCCAGCATCACCTCGGTGTCGGAAGTGCCCCGCCACGAGTGGCCCGTGGCCAGCTCGGCGCGCAACTGGTGGTGGTTGTAGATCTCGCCGTTGAACACGACGGTGTAGCGACCGGATGCCGACTGCATCGGCTGCATGCCGGCGGCAGTGAGATCGAGGATGGCCAGCCGGCGGAACCCGAACGCAACTCCCGCCTGCCCGTCCACCCACGCGTCGCCCGCATCAGGGCCGCGGTGCACGATGGTGGCCGCCATCTGCGCGACCTGGCCGGCCAGGGCCCCGGTGGTGGCACCGGGGTGGAAGCAGCCGACGATCCCACACATCACGCGGTACGGTACCTGGCCGTGCGCGCCTTGCTCATTGCCAATGCCACCGACCTCGATGCCGGCTTCGTCGGCGAGCGGTTCCGTTCGCACGGCTATGCCTTCGACGAGTGCCACCGCGAGCACCCGGGCGACTGGCCAGCTCTCGACGGTCACGAGCTGGTGGTGATGCTCGGCAGCGAGTGGAGCGTGTACTGGCCCGAGGTTGCCGACCACGTCGCTGCGGAGGTTGCGGTCGTGCGCGAGGCCGCCCGCCGTGGCGTGCCCATCTTCGGCATCTGCTTCGGCAATCAGGTGCTGGCCCACGCGCTGGGTGGCACCGTCTACAAGGCGCCCGAACCCGAGATCGGCTGGATGGGCATCGACACCGATCTGCCGGCGGTCATCGCCGCCGGCCCCTGGATGCAGTGGCACTACGACGTGGTCACCCTGCCGGGCCATGCCACCGAACTGGCGCGCAGCGCGGCCGGGCCGCAGGCGTGGCGCCTGGGCCGCGTGTTCGCCACCCAGTTCCACCCGGAGGCCAACGAGGCGATGCTTCGGCGCTGGACCACCGGCTTCGGCGCCGACGAGCTGAAGCGCATCGGCTCGAGCGCGGAGCAGCTGATGGCCACCACCCAGGCGTCGGTGGGCCTGAGCAGGCCGAACACCGATCGCCTGGTCGATTGGTTCTGCGAGAGCATCGTTCCGAGCGAGTTTCACAACGTGGTAGACACTCCCTAGCTCGGGGTCGCTCATGGGGGCATTTGGCGGCCGAAGGGCCTCACATTGCCTACACAAAAGGGGGTGGATCCATGGCAGACACCGTGGATGAAGACCGCGATCACTTGCACTCGATGGGGTACGCGCAGGAGCTGCACCGTGGCATGTCCACGTTCAGCAACTTCGCGATCAGCTTCTCGATCATCTCGATCCTGGCCGGTGGCATGACGAGCTTCTGGCTCGGCATGGTCACCAGCGGGCCGCGGGTGATCACGCTCGGCTGGATCATCGTCGGGTTCTTCGCACTGCTGGTCGGGATGGCGATGGGCGAGATCTGCTCTGCCTACCCGACGGCCGGCGGCCTGTACTACTGGTCGGCGAAGCTGGCCAGGAAGAACGCGGCGCGCTGGTCGTGGTTCACCGGTTACTTCAACCTGATCGGGCAGATCGGCGTGATCGCCAGCGTCGACTATGCGCTGTCGATCTTCATCGGCTACTTCATCCGAATGTTCAACGACGGCTTCGAGCTGACGACGTGGAACATCTTCGGCATCTATCTCGCCGTTCTGGTCGTGCACGGCCTGCTCAACACCTTCAGGGTCGAGCTGGTCAAGATCCTCGGCGACATCAGCGTGTGGTGGCACGTCGTCGGTGTGGTCATCATCGCCGGCGTCCTGTTCATCGCGCCCAGCAACAAGCGCGGCATCGGTGGAGCGTTCGACTCTGCTCCTCCGGGAATGACCGGGTGGGCCGGCGGCGTGATGGTGACGATCTACCTGTTCGGTCTCGGCCTGCTGCTGGCCCAGTACACGATCACTGGGTTCGACGCCTCCGCGCACGTCAGCGAGGAGACGGTGGGTGCTCGCACCGAGGCGCCGAAGGCCATCGTGCGGTCGATCTACATCTCCGCGATTGCGGCACTCGTGCTGAACCTGGCGATGATCGCAGCGCTGCCGAAGAAGGGTGCCGTCGATGCCGCAGGAGACGACATCTACACGAAGATCGCCTTCGGCGGCGGGGGCGACGCGTTCCTCGTCAACGCCGCTCCTCGCCTGATCTCCGAAGCCGTGAGCTCCGGGGTTGCCAAGTTGTTGGTCTTCATCGCCATCGTCGGTCAGTTCTTCTGCGGCCTCGCCTCGGTCACGGCCAACAGCCGCATGATCTACGCGTTCAGCCGCGACGGTGCGCTGCCCGGTTCGAAGTTCTGGCACAAGATCAACAAGAAGACCCGCACGCCAACGAACTCCGTGTGGCTCGGCGTCACCCTGGCGGCGCTGGTCGGCACGTTGTCGCTCTACCAGAAGGGCGGCTTCTCCACAGCGTTCTTCGCGCTCACCGGCATCTGCGTCATCGGGCTCTACATCTCGTACGCGATCCCCATCTACCTCCGGCTCACCAACCCCGACTTCGTGGTCGGCCCGTGGAACCTGAAGGGCAAGCACAAGCTGGTCGGTTGGACATCGCTGGTCTGGATCGGGTTCATCTCGGTCCTGTTCATCGCCCCGCTGTTCTGGCCGTTCTGGGGGCCGTTCGGCAAGACCGTGTTCGATGCGGGAACTCCCGATGAGCTCACCGTGTTTCACCAGAACAACTTCAACTTCACCGGTCCGCTGATCCTCATCGCGGCGATCTTCGTCCTGGGGTACTGGAAGCTCAGCGGCAAGAAGTGGTTCACCGGTCCGAAGGTGCAGGGGACTCGCGAGGAGCTGCTCGCGATCGAGCGCGAGCTCGATGCCGTGGAACACGGCAAGGCGATCTGAGCGCCTCGGCCAGACACGCCGCTCCAACGCACCGCGAACGGGCCGGCCTTCGGGCCGGCCCGTTCCGCGTGCCCTCGCGGCGGGTCTACCGTGGGCCGATGGAACTGCACCCCGAACTGAAGGCGGCGATCGATGCCGGCGTGTACGGGCACCTCGTCACCCTCAACCCCGACGGGTCCCCGCAGGTCACCGTGATCTGGGTGGGACGCGACGGCGACGAGCTGCTGGTGGCACACATGGGTGACGGCCAGAAGATGCGCAACGCGGCGCGCGACCCGCGCGTCACCATGTCGTTCGAGGTGCCCGGCGCCAACCCGATCGGGCTACGGCACTACGCGGTGGTGCACGGCACCGCGCGGCTGACCGACGGCGGGGCTCCGCAGTTGCTGCAGGCGTTGGCGCCCAGGTTCCTCGGCGATGGCGTGAAGTTCCCTCCGATGGACGACCCGCCCCCGGGGCGACTGCTGCACATCGATGTGCAGCGCGTCGGCGGCGTGGGGCCTTGGGCCGAGTAGGTCAGCCGGCGGGTTGCGCGGCCTCGGCCAGCCAGCGTTCGAAGCTGGGCTGCGCAGCCAGCCGCCGGCAGTTGCCCAGGCGTTCTTCGGCATAGGCCACGAAGTCGGTGTCGAGCGTGCTGATCGCCTGCTGCACCACCGCCCACATGCCCTCACGGAACTCGCTCATCACCTTCATCAGCTGCAGGCGCGCCCAACGCGACGGGGTGACCGCGCCGAAGTAGAGGCGCAGCAGCTCCTCGTCGGCGGCGTGGTCGAGACCGCAGTTGACGCTGAGGTTGCCGAGGTCGAAGCAGCGGTCGTTCATGCCGGCGTACTCGAAGTCGAGCAACCACACCCGTGGCGGACCGCCGTCGCCGTCGTGGCCGTCGTCGAACAGCACGTTGCCCGGCAGCAGGTCGTTGTGGCACGGCACGGGGGCGAGCGGAGCCTTCGCGAATGCCGCCTCGATACGGCGGCTCTCCTGGTGCAGCAGGCCGTACGCCGGCGGCGGCACCACGCCGTGCGACGAAGCGTCGCGGGCGTGCCACTCGACCACGCGGTGGATTGGGAATGCGCCGCGCAGCGGCCCGCTGTCGTGAAACGTGCGCAGCAGCTGCACCACGTGTGGCAGACGGTTGGCGAACGGCACCGGTTCCAGGTGGCGACCGGGCACGAGCTCGGTGATCAGGGTGCCGATCTCGGGCAGCACGCCCACCACCCGCGGGCTGATGCCCAGAGAAGCGGCACGCTGCGCGGCTTCGGCCTCGTTGGCGCGATCGATGCCCAGCAGCTCGGTGCGCTCGCCGGGTACGCGCACAACGTACTGCCGCTCGTCGACGGTGGCCACGTAGTTGCGGTTGGTGATTCCGCCGCCGAGCGGTGCCAGCTGGATCTGCCGGCCCTGCCAGCCTTCGACCCGGCGCACGAGGGACTCGATGTCGGCCTTCGTCATTGGGAAATGTGTAGCACGCCCGCGGGGCCCGATGATCGACCTCGGTGCGTGAGCCTCCCCGCACCGCAGTCCGGTCGGCGGTCTGGCATTCTGTGCCGGTGACCCACTGCGTCCTGGCAATCGACCTCGGCACCGGCGGCCCGAAGGTTGCGCTGGTGCACCCGTCGGGCGCCACGCTGGCCTGGCGCAGCGCGCCCGTCGCCACCCGCTTCCTGCCCGACGGCGGCGCCGAGCAAGACCCGCACGAGATGTGGGCTGCGGTGGTGTCTGCCACGCACGACGTGTTGGCGGCCGTCGCGCCGCTGCCGCCGATCGTGGCCGTCGCTGTCACCAGCCAGTACATGAGCACCATCCCGGTGGCCGCCGACGGCACGCCGACCGGGCCGTGCGTGCTGTGGATGGACACGCGTGGCGCGGCGCACAACCTCGGCCTGCTCACCGACGAGTCGTTCATGTTGTTCCTGGAGCGGCACGGCATGATCCCGCTGCCCAGCGGCAACGACAACGTGGCTCATGCCCACGTGCTGCAGCAGTTCCACCCCGAGGCGTACTCGGCCGCTGCCGCGCTCGTGGAGCCGATGGACTACCTGACGGCGCGGCTCACGGGGCGCATCACCGCCACCCAGAGCACGGTGTTCGGCCAACTGGTGTGCGACAACCGCACCTGGGGTGCCACCGAGTACGACCCCGAGCTGGTGGCGGCCACGCAGCTCGACCCGGCGAAACTGGCCCCGCTGGTGCCGATGAACAGCGTGGTCGGCGAACTGCGCCCCGGCGTGGCCGCCCAACTCGGTCTCGCCGCCGGGCTGCCGGTGGTCGCAGGCACCATCGACTCCATCACCTCGGCCGTCGGCAGCGGTGCGCTCGACGCCACGGGCGGCTCCATCCTCATCGGCACCACCGCCGTGATGGTCAGCCACATCAGCGAACAGCGCAACGACATCACCGCCGGGGTGCTGGCCGTGCCCAGCCCGCTGCCCGGGAAGTACTACGTGTTGGCCGAGAACGGCCTGGGCGGCCGCGCGCTGGAGTGGGCGCAGCGGCTCTTCGGCTACGCCTCGGTCGACGATGCGCTGGCGGATGCCGCCACCGTGGGCTCCGAAGGCGTGCAGTTCCTGCCCTGGCTGTTGGGCTCCATCGCCCCCAGCCCCAACGACGACGTGCGTGGCGCGTTCGTGGGCCTGTCGCTGCAGCACGACCGGCGGCACGCGCTGCGCGCCACGCTGGAAGGCGTCGCCCTGAACCTCGCCTGGTTGCTACCTGCGGTGGAATCCTTCGTCGGCGCTCCGTTCCCGTTCCTGCGGTTCGGCGGCGGAGGCGCGCAGAGCCCGCTGTGGGCGCAGCTGCTGGCCGACGCGCTGGACAGGCCGGTGCACCGCCTGGCCGAGCCACGGGCCACCAACGCCCGCGGCGCCGCCTTCCTCGCGTTCGACGCGCTGGGCATGCTCGACCTCACGACCGTGCCCTCGCTGTTGCACACTGCCGAGGTGCACCAGCCAGACCCGGCTCAGCACGCGGCAATGCAGCGCTCCCTGGCGCGCATGATCGCGCTGCACCCGTCACTCGCCCTCTCGTAAGGAGCCCACCCATGGGTCTGTACCCGTACGCCGACCAGTACCCGGTCACCCGCTCGTTCCCGCAGCACGGCCGCGACCGGGAAGCGGTGCTGGCCGAGATCGAGGCGATGGCGATCGCCGAGGACGCGCCCTACCACGAGGGCAAGATCAGCGGCAGCATCTACTCCGGCGACGAGGCGCACTACGCGTTCCTCAACGAGGTGTTCGGCCACTACAGCCACGCGAACGTGCTGCAGCGCGACATGTACCCCAGCGCCACCCGCTTCGAGGGCGAGATCATCGCGATGACCGGCGACATGTTGCACGCGCCCGGTGGCGGCGAGGGCGGCCCGTTCGGGGTGGTCACCAGCGGCGGAACCGAGAGCCTGATGAACCCGCTGCTGGTGTACCGCGAGTGGGGGCGGGCGCGGGGCATCTCCCAGCCGAACGTGGTGATGCCGGTGACCGCGCACCCGGCACTGGACAAGGGAGCGCACTACTTCGGCATCGAGCTGCGAAAGGCCGCCGTCACCGACCAGTACGTGGCCGACATGGGTTCGGTGCGCTCGCTGGTCGACGACAACACGGTCGCCCTCGTCGGCTCGGCCGGCACCTACCCGCACGGCCTGATCGACCCGATCGAGGCGCTGTCCGCGTTCGCCGTGGAGCGCGGCACCAACCTCCACGTCGACGGTTGCCTCGGCGGGTTCATCCTCGCCTGGGGGCAGGACCTCGGCTACCCCGTGCCTACCTTCGACTTCCGCCTGCCAGGTGTCACGTCGATCAGCGCCGACACGCACAAGTACGGGTTCGGGTTGAAGGGCTCCAGTGTGCTGCTCTACCGCAGCGCCGAGCTGCGCCGCCTGCAGTACTTCATCGTGCCCGACTGGCCGGGCGGCCTGTACACCTCGCCGGGCATGAGCGGCTCGCGGTCGGGCGGCATCATCGCC
>JAUSLQ010000213.1 GCA_030645675.1 Actinomycetota bacterium
GCATCGAGCGCGGCGCGATCACCACGATGCACGACGTCACCAACACCCAGGTCATCGTGGATGCGCCGCACAAAGACCTCCGCCGCGCCCGCTCGGCGCTGAATTCGCTGATCCCCACCTCGACGGGCTCGGCCACCGCGATCACGATGATCTACCCCGAGCTGACCGGCAAGCTGAACGGCATAGCCGTGCGCGTGCCGCTGCTGAACGCCTCGCTCACCGATGCGGTGTTCACGATGGCCCGCGACGTCACGGTCGGCGAGATCAACGGCCTCCTGCGCGACGCGGCGGCCGGGCCGCTGGCCGGCATCCTCGGCTACGAGGACCGCCCGCTCGTCTCGGCCGACTACACGAACGACACGCGTTCCGGCATCGTCGACGGCCCGTCCACGATGGTCATCGATGGGCGCATGGTGAAGGTGCTCGTCTGGTACGACAACGAGTACGGCTACGCGTTCCGCATGATCGAACTGACGGCGAAGGTTGCCGCCTCGCTCGCCACCGTCGCATGAAGCTGCACAACTACGCACTCGTCACTGCCGGCTACTGGGTGTTCACACTCACCGACGGGGCGTTGCGCATGTTGGTGCTGTTGCACTTCAACGAGCTCGGCTACTCACCGGTCTCCATCGCGTTCCTCTTCCTCGCCTACGAGTTCATGGGCATCGTCACCAACCTGCTCGGAGGGTGGGTCGGGGCCCGGCGCGGCCTCGGCGTCACGCTCGTCGCCGGCCTCGGCCTGCAGATCGTGGCCCTCGCCGCACTGACACTCGAGCAGCCAGGCTGGCAGCGGTGGTTCGCTGTCACGTTCGTGATGGCAGCGCAGGCCTTGTCGGGCATCGCCAAGGACCTCACCAAGATGAGCTCGAAGAGCGCCGTGAGGACGGTGGCCGGCGACAGCGACGGCGCCCTGTTCAGGATGGTCGCGATCCTCACCGGCTCCAAGAACGCGTTGAAGGGTGTCGGCTTCTTCCTCGGCGCTGCGCTGCTCTCGTGGATCGGCTACGACAACGCACTCTGGTCGATGGCGGGCGCGCTCGCGCTGACAGCCGTCGCCCTGCTGATCTTCCTGAACGAGGACATCGGCAAGTCGAAGAAGAAGCCGCCGTTGCGTTCGGTGTTGTCGAAGTCGGCGGCGATCAACCGCCTGTCCGCCGCCCGCTTTTTCCTGTTCGGCTCGCGCGACATCTGGTTCGTCGTCGCCCTCCCCGTTTTCCTGTCCAGCGAGTTGGGTTGGTCACACAACGGCACAGGTGGGTTCCTCGCCTCGTGGGTCATCGGTTACGGCATCGTCCAGTCCTTCGCACCACGCATCCTCGGTCGCGGCGGCGCCAAGGTCGACGAGATCAAGGCCGCGCAGCACTGGGCGCTCATCCTCGGCGGCGTCTCCGCGGCGATCGCACTCGCCGTCGGTGTCGACATAGGCACCACTGTCGCCATCGTCGGCGGCCTGATCGCCTTCGGCATCGTGTTCGCGATGAACTCGTCGCTGCACTCGTACCTTGTGCTCGCGTACGCCGACGAAGACGATGTCGCCCTCGACGTCGGCTTCTACTACTCGGCCAACGCCGCAGGTCGGCTGGTCGGAACGCTGCTCTCGGGCGTGCTGTACCTGTGGGGCGGCCTCGCCGCGGCGCTGTGGAGCTCGGCCGCATTCGTGGCCATCACCTGGCTGCTCACGCTCCGGCTCCCGGCCTTGCCCGAGCACACCATCGCCTCGCCAGCTTCTCGGTTCAGGCCGAGTGGTCGGCGATGACGTGGCGGGCGACGATCGAGCGCTGGATCTCGGCGACACCCTGAGCGACCTCGAAGAACTTGCCCTCCCGGTACAGGCGCTCGAGCGGTAGCTCGCGGGTCAGCCCGTACGCTCCGCAGACCTGCATGGCAGCACTCGTCACCTCTCGTGCCGTGCGCCCGGCAACCACCCGGGCCGCGGCAGCCTCGCGGGCCACATCGCGGCCGAGGTCGATCAGCCCGGCTGCATGGTGCACCAGCGCTCGTGCCGCGAGCGTGGAGGCTTCCATCTCGCCGAGGAGACCCTGAATGGTGGGGAACTTCTTTGCGATCGGCTCGCCCCGGTGCGTGCGCTGCAGTGCATAGCCAGCAGCTTCGTCGATGGCCCGCTGGGCGATGCCCACGCAGATCGCGGCCGCACGGACCTTGCCCTCCGCCTCGCCCGCGATCATCGCGTCGAAGCCTCGATCGGGGGCACCGATCAGTTGGTCGGCGGGCACGACGACATCATCGAGGAAGATCGGCGCCGGCTCGCCTCCTCCCATCGCGAGCAGTTCGAACGGCCTGCCGGTCGTCCAACCGGGCGAATTTGTCTCGACGATGAACGCACCGACCGAACCGCCGGGCGTGCGAGCGAACACGACCGCGGCGGCGGCCTGACGGGCGTACGAGATGAACAGCTTCTGGCCGTTCAGGCGCCATCGGTCGCCGTCGGGCACTGCGGTGGTCTGCAGCTGCCGCGGGTCGCTACCGGTCTGCGGTTCGGTGAAGGCCCACGCCACCGGAGCCTCACCTCGCAGCATGCCCGGGACCCAGCGCTCGACCTGTGCGGGCGTGCCCTGGCGCAGGAGAGTGGCCGCCACCTGCACGGTGGTGCCCGGATAGAGGGCAGCGCCGGCGCTGATGCTGGCAACGGCTTCGGTAGCGACTGCGAACGCGAGGAACGAACCACCCAGCCCACCGACGTCTGCGGCGAACGGCAGCCCGAACAGCTCGAGATCGCGCAGCTCTGCCCACACCTCCGGCGAGAACCGCTGCTCGCGATCCAGCACATCGACCCAGGGCCCGATCCGTTCGGCGGCGCGAGCCCGGATCGTGTCGCGGTACTCGACCAGCTCCGGGCTCAACAGCATGTGGTTGCCCCCGCTGTCACCGGTACCAGCCGCGGTTGATGTCGAGGTGCCGCGAGTAACCGGCGAAGCGCGGCGCACGCCGCTCGGTGAAGCTGCTGACGCCCTCCTCGAAGTCGGGGTGGCGGGTGTGCTCGGACACCTGCACGATCGCGGTCATGCGTGCCTCCTCCATGCCGCGTTCGAGGTCGGCGTGCACCTGGGCCTTGATCGACGCCAGCGCGAACGGCGAGCAGTTCAGTGCAAGGTCGCGGGCGTAGGCCAACGTCGCCGGCAGCAGCTCGTCGGGCTCGAACACCCGGTTGAGCAGGCCCAGTTGCAGCGCCTCCCCGGCCGCCACCACACGGGCCGAGAGCAACAGGTCCATCGCATTGGTCACGCCGATCAGCCTCGGCAGCAGCCAGGAGAGAGCGTTCTCCGCCGGCAGCCCGCGCCGCGAGAACGAGGTGGTGAACTTCGCGTTCGACGAAGCGAAGCGCAGGTCGGAGCAGGCCACCTGGATGAAGCCGATGCCCGCGGCTGCACCGTTGACTGCCGCGATGACGGTCTTGGGGATCGACCACGGCAACGTCAGCGGGTAGCGCCGGATCGACGCCATCGCCTTGCCACGCTTCGCGGAGTCCTCCAGCGCCTGCATGTCGAGCCCTGGGCAGAACGACTTGCCCGCGCCGGTGACGACGACGACGCGCACGGCGGGGTCTTCCCCAGCGGCAAGCAGGTTGGCGAAGTACTCCTCCTCCAACTCGATCGTCCACCCGTTGTTGCGGTCGGGACGGTTGAAGGTGAGCAGCAGCACGCCCGCGTCATCGAGCTCGCGCAGGACCGTGGTGGGCTCGGGGTAGGAGTAGACGGACGAACTCATGACGCTCCCTCAAATCGCTGAATCATCTACAAGATTAGACGCGCACAGCGGCTCGGAACGAGGCCGGGAGGAGTGGCCCGTGGAGGAGGCGTTCCCCGTGACGGAGCGACCGGACTTCACGGGTCGCTGAACCGATCGGTCAGGTCGACGCGTCCTTCGTCAGCATCCCGGCGAACATCACCGCGGGGTCGTCGCGGAATCCGACGATCGCCCTGTAGCCCTCGTGGTCCTCGCGGTGCAGGTTCTCGCCGAGGTCGTCGATGCGGGTGCCGGGCGGACACACGTGGAACTCGCCGGTGGCGACGTCGTGGAACCGCAGCACGCCGTCGACGATGTACACGATCGAGTCGAACGGGTGGAAGTGCGGTTCGTTGTGTTCCGGCGCGACGTCGCTGGCCAACGGGTACCAGCCCATGGCGCGGATCTCGGCGTGTGCGTCGTCTTCGGTGCCGCTGAAGGCCTGCAGGTGGACATCCATGCTCATCGGGGGGTTCCTTCCATGATTGTTGGGATGACGGTGACGGGGATGCCGTTCAGAACCGCGTTGCCGGAGATCTCGTCGAGCAGGTCGCCGGGCGACAGGTAGTTGTTGAGCACGCCGGCGTACTGGCGTGACACCTCCATCTGCATGCCGTCGTGGTCCTGGCTCCAGCCGTGGGGCAGGCTGACGACGCCAGGGATGATGTCGTCGGTGATCTCCACCGGCACATCCACCGAGCCCGTGGCGTTGGCCACCGTGGCCAACCCCTGGTCGACCAGGCCCAGGCGGGCGGCGTCGGTGGGGTGCATGTGCAGGGTGCAGCGCGGCTTGCCCTTCACCAGCGGCAGCAGGTTGTGCATCCACGAGTTCAGCGAACGTGCGTGGCGGCGGCTGACCAGCACGAGAGCCGGCCGCTCGCGGGTGAGCAAGGCGCGCAGGCGGGGCAGGTCGGAGAGGACGAACTCGGGCGCCAGCTCGATCTTGCCCGACGCGGTGGTCAGCATCTCCGGCAGGCGTGGTACGGCCGGCCCGAAGTCGAGCCCTTGCGGCGCCTCGCGCACCTTGTCCATCGTCAGCCCGTCGGGCCGTTCGCCGTAGCGGTCGCCCCAGGGGCCGAGGCGGATCGCCCAGTCGATGATCCGCTCGGGGCCGGGCGTGGGAGAGACCGCGAGGACCGGCGCCGGGTCGACGCCCGCGTAGTTGCACAGGTTGGTGAAGTAGGCGTCGTCGAGTGCTGCGATGTCGATCTCGTCGTTCCGCATGCCGGCGCACAGCGCACCGAGGCGCAGCACCAACTGCCACTCCGGCACCCAATCGGCGGGCGACTCGAAGAGTGGGTCGTGATGCTTGATGCCGCTGCGCAACGCGAAAATCCACGACCAGATGTCGCTGTACGGCTGTTCGAACGCGGAGGTGGCGGGGAAGATCACGTCGGCGTGCCGTGTCGTCGCGTTCACGTACAGGTCGACGCTGATCATGCCCTCCAGCAGCGGGAGCGCTGCGTCGAGGCGGGCCGAGTCGGGTGCACTGATCACCGGGTTGCAGCCCATCGTGATCAGTCCCTTGATCTGCCCCTCGCCCGGTGTGTCGATCTCCTCGGCCATGCAAGCCGCGGGCACCTCGCCGATGACCTCCGGCGCCGCACGCACGCGGGTGTGCGTGGTGCCCACAGTGAACGGCCGCGACGGCATCAGGTCCATGAACGGCGCCACCGGGTTGGCGAACATCAGTGTGCCGGGCTCGTCGAAGTGGCCCGTGAGAATGGCCACCACGTCGGTGAGCCACGAGGCCAGCGTGCCGAACTCCTGCGTGCACAGACCGATGCGGCCGTACACCGCTGCCGCACTGGCACCGGCGATCTCGTGCGCGATGCGGCGGGCGGTGGCCGCAGGCACCCCGCAGATCGCTTCCACCGACTCGGGCGTGAACTCGGCGCACACGTCGCGCACGGCCTCGACGCCGTGCACATGGCCGGCGAGGCGCCCGAGGCTCACCAGCCCGTCGGCGAACAGCACGTTGCACACGGCGAGCAGGAACAGCGCGTCGGTTCCGGGCACGATCGGCACCCACTCGTCGGCGACCTTCGCCGTTCGGGTGCGCACAGGGTCGATGACGACGGTGCGCCCACCGCGCTCGCGGATGCGGTCGATCTCGCCCAGCACGTCGGGAAAGGCGAGGATGCTGCCCATCGACTCGGCGGGGTTGGCTCCCATCACCAGGAAGTAGTCGGTGCGGGCGATGTCGGGCACGGCGATCTTCCACGCGTTGCCGTACATCAAGCTGCACGTGACGTTCTTCGGTTGCTGATCGACCGTACTGGAGCCGTAGCGGGTGATCCTCGCCATGCCGGCGAATGCACCGACGTAGCGACTGAGCGACGCGCTGCGGCCCACTGCGTTGCCGGTGCGCACGGCCAGCGCGCCGCGGCCGTGCCGGGCGATGATGCCGTGCAGGATCTCCTCGGTGCGGGCGAACGCTTCGTCCCACGTGGCCGGCTGCAGCACCCCGTTCGCATCGCGCACCAGTGGAGTGCGCAGCCGATCGGGGTCGTGGTGCAGGCGACCGAGCGTCGCACCCTTGGGGCACAGGTGGCCCTTGCTCCACACGTCGTCCTGGTTGGCGCGGATGCGAGTGATCTGCCCATCGTCCACCCGCACCTCGATGCCGCACATCGCCTCGCAGAGGTGGCACGACCGCAGGTGATGCGTGGGCGCGCCCATCAGTGGCCCTCGTGGAAGTAGCGGATGTGCAGGCCGTCGTCGCGCACCGAGTAGAACTCGATGCTGTTGTTCACGTGAGGTCGGCCGTCGACCTCGCGCTCGTTGCCCACCCACACAGCGGCCTCGTTGCTGTCGGTGACCAGGACGAGCTTGTGCCGCAGGCGGGTGGTGGCCTGGTAGCCCTGCCACAGGTGCTCGAGCGTGGGCTTTCCCGGGTTCGGGGGAGTGCCGATCGGGAACTCGACATCGAAGCGATCGCCCGTGAACGACTCGTAGGCGGCGAAGAACCCATCGCGGTCGCTCTCGTTCCAACGGTCGTACTGGTGCAGCAGGAACGCCTTCGTCACCTGCGCGTCGGCGTTGGGTTCGGGGCTCTCGTTGAAGTAGCGCACCAGCAGCTCGCCGTCGCTCAGCACATAGGCGTGCACCCCATGATGGCTGTGCGTGTCGCCGTCGATCGCCACGTCGACCTTCTCGATGACAGCGAACTCGCCGTTGTCAGCAATTGCCACGACGGGGTACGAAACCTCCATCTTGCCCTGATAGTTGGACCACAGGTCTTCCAGCACCTGCCAGCCCGACTGCACCGGGCCGCCCACGGGGAACTCCATGTGGAACCCGTTCGGCGCGACAGCTCGATACGCGGCCATGAAGCCGTCGTGATCGCCCGTGTTCCACTGCTCGCCCTGCAGGTGCAGAAATGCTTTCAGCTGTTCCTTGTCAATCTCCACGTGTCCCCCATACTTCGCACGATTCGTGACGGAGAGTACCTGAATCTGACGCCCGTGTCACCTGGCTGTCGCTCCGTTCGACAGCGGAGGTCCGTACGCCTGCGCACGAGCAGCCACACGACCGGTGATGGCGAGATTCGGGCGACTCGGCGGGAGCCAGCGCCGGTCAGGGCATCGACCGTGGGCGCGGGCCCTCGGCGTTCACGGCTGCGCGTCGAGCGGCTGCGCGTCGGGCGGCCGCGCCCGGGTCAGCGAGAGGTGAGCAGTCGTTTGATGTCGGCCACCGCAGGCACCTTGCCGGCCACGACCACCTCGTCGTCGATCACCAGCGCCGGGGTGGACATGACACCCCACGACACGATCTCGCCGGGGTCGGTGACCTTCTCCACATCGGCAACGAGGCCCAGTTCAGCCATCGCTGCGAGGGTGACCTTCTCGAGGTTCTTGCAGTTGACGCATCCGCTGCCGAGGATATTGATGTTCATGATGTGTGTTTCCTGGGGTGGTTGGTTGGTTCAGAGGATGGCGTTGAACAGGAAGCCGGTGAGCAGGATCCCCGTGGCAACGACGCCGACGTAGGTGGCGATCAGCTTGGGCATGAGCACGCGACGCAACAGCACCATCTCGGGCACGGACAGCGCGACGACGCTCATCATGAACGCGAGCACAGTGCCCATCGGGAGGCCCTTGTCGTGCAGCGCCTCTACGAGGGGCAGCACACCGGCGGCGTTGGAGTACAACGGCACACCGACGCCGACAGCGAGCGGCACGCCCCACCAGCCCGTCGCGTGGTTCGCGAACCAGTCCTCCGGCGCCCAGCCGTGGATGGCTGCGCCGATGCCGATGCCGACCAGTAGGAAGGGCCACACCTTGCGCAGGATGGAGACGACCTCTTCACGTGCCATCTGCAGCCGGTCGTCCCACGTCAGCCCTCGTGACGGATCGACGACCTTGCCGCGCAACTTGGTCTCGAACACGAACGGCTCCACCCAGCGTTCCAGGTTCAGCTTCCCCAGCACCATGCCGGCAACAGTGGCGATGACGAGCCCGAAACCGATGTAGAGCGCGGTGATCTCCCAACCGAACAGCCCGAACAGCAACACGATCGCGACCTCGTTGATCATCGGTGATGCGATCAGGAAGCTCAGCGTCACCCCCAGGGGCACGCCGGCCGCGACGAAGCCGATGAACACCGGCACGGCCGAGCACGAGCAGAACGGCGTGACGACACCCAGCCCGGCAGCGGCGACGTTGCCCAAACCCTGGCGGCGGCCACCCAGCAGCGCCCGGGTGCGCTCGACCGACATGAAGCTGCGCAGGATCGTCACCAAGTAGATGACGCCTGTCAGCAGCAGCGCGATCTTGCTGACGTCGTAGAAGAAGAAGTGCACCGACTCGCCCAGGCGGCTACCGGCCTTCAGCCCGACGACGTCGAACATCACCCAGTCCCAGAACGGACGGTTCCAGTGGTAGAGCGACCACCAGATCACGACCCCAGCGGTGACCGGACCCCATCGACGCACGGACGACTTCGGTGACGGTGCCACAGGTGACAGGGTGCGGGCGTTCATCGCGCGACCTCACCGAGCAACGACGCTCCAAGGCCCTCGAACGCCTCATCGACCAGGGTGTAGTCGATCCACCGACCGCGGCGAGCCGGCGAGATCAGGCCGGCCTCGCGCAGCACTTTCAGGTGGTGGGACAGCAGTGTCGAAGACACTTCAGTGACCTGTGCGAGCACGCAGGCACATCGTGTGCCGCCCTGCAGTTCACGCACGATCGCCCAACGAACCGGATCGCCGAGCGCTCGGCACTGTTCAACGAATATTGAATCGTCCACATGTTCAGGATGCGAGCCACCACCTGGAAGCTCCAGGGCCGTTGGTCCCGACTGTCGCGCTCACCCACCCTGGAACGGCGCTCGGGCCGACGCTGAACCTGGCATTCGAGGCCGGGGCACCGGAGCACGCTCGAACCTGACGGCCGACGCGGTTGGAATATACCCCTAGGGGTATAGGTTGGAGATGACCGAACCCACTCCAGGAGAGCGATCACCCATGTTGTTCCGCCAGTACTACCTCGGCTGCCTGTCCCACGCGAGCTACCTGATCGGCGACACCGACACCGGGCAAGCCGTGGTCGTCGACCCCCAGCGCGACATCGCCGAGTACCTCGCCGATGCCGAGGCGAACGGGTTGACGATCGTCAAGGTGTTGGAGACGCACTTCCACGCCGACTTCCTCTCCGGCCACCTCGAGCTCGCTGCCCACACCGGCGCGACCATCGTCTACGGAAACGACGCCGCCGGCCGGGCCGAGTTCCCGATCGAGACCTACGGCAACGGCCAGCTCATCCAGTTGGGCAAGGACGCCCACGGGCTGCAGCTCGAGATCCGCGAGACGCCCGGGCACACACCGGAGTCGATCAGCATCGTGGTCTACCCCCACGGCACCGAGAGCGCGCCATACGGCGTGCTCACCGGCGACACCCTGTTCATCGGCGATGTCGGCCGGCCCGACCTGCTCGCCTCGGTCGGCGTGACCGCCGAGGAACTGGGCCGCCAGTTGTATCACTCGCTGCACGAACGACTGATGACCCTGCCCGACGCAACCAAGGTGTTCCCTGCCCATGGCGCCGGCTCGGCATGTGGCAAGAACCTGTCGACGGAGACGGTGTCGACGATCGGCGAGCAGCGCCGCACCAACTACGCGCTGGCACCGATGAGCGAGAACGAGTTCATCGAGGCCGTGACGCACGGCCAGTCGGTGGCCCCGCTGTACTTCTCGTTCGCCGCCAACCGCAACCGCGAGCGCCACGAACTGCTCGACTCGGCAACGTTGCCGACGCTGACCATGGCCGAGGCACTGGCCCACCAGCACGCCGGCGCGGTGGTGATCGACGGGCGCGACGACATGGCCTTCGCCGCCGGCCACCTGCGCAGCTCCATCAACGTCGGCCTGGGCGGCCGCTTCGCCGAGTACGCCGGTGAGGTCATGGCGCCACAGACACCCATCGTGCTGGTCACCCCGCCCGGCCAGGAGGCCGAGGCCCAGGTGCGTCTGGCGCGCATCGGGTTCGACAACGTGCTCGGCGCGCTGGAACACCCAGTCGACACGTTCGTGGAACACCCCGAGCTGATCGAGCGACTGTCGCGACTGTCCGTGGAGGCGCTGGAGCAGCGGATCACCGACGTGCCGGATCTGGTGCTGATCGACGTCCGCAACCCGGGCGAGGTCGAGAACGGCACCATCGCGGGCGCACGTACCATCGCCCTGCCCTCGCTGATCAACGAGCTCGAGACCCTCGACCCGTGGACGCCCACGGTCGTGTTCTGCGCCGGCGGCTATCGGTCGGCGATCGCCTCCAGCCTGCTGCGCTCACGTGGCTTCACCGATGTCTCCGATCTGCTGGGCGGCTACAACGCCTGGGCGACCGCGCACACCACCGAGGAGGTCGCCCGATGAACGCCTCAGCCGTCCCCACCATCGATGTCGAGGCTGCGGCAGCGGCGACCGACGTCGTGCTGCTGGACATCCGCGAACACGACGAGTGGATACGCGGGCGAGCAGCCGCCGCAGTCCACATCCCGATGAGCCAGCTCACATCACGCGTCGGTGAGCTCGACCACGCTGCACACATCGTGTGCGTGTGCCGCTCCGGCAACCGGGCCACCAGCGTGACCCAATGGCTCATCCAGCAGGGCTTCGAGGCCAAGAACATGAAGGGCGGCATGCTCGCGTGGGAAGCGGCCGGGTACCCGATCGTCAACCAGGCCGGCAACCCCGGCCTGGTGATCTGAGGCTGCCGTGCGCGCCCTGCTGGCATCGCCCCTCGGCCTCCTGATCGGCGTGTCACTGGGCGCGCTGGGCGGCGGCGGCTCCATCCTCGCCGTCCCGGCACTGGTCTACGCCGCCGGCCAGTCGCCCAAGCACGCCACCACCACCTCACTCGTGTTGGTCGCGCTCACCGCGCTGATCGGCATGGTCCCGCACTGGCGGGCCGGCCGGGTGCGATTCGTCGCCGGCGCCATCTTCGGGCTGGCGGGCATCGGTGGTTCGCTGCTCGGCTCGCACTGGAACAAGGCCGCCGACCCCGACGTCTTGCTGCTCGCGTTCTCCGGCCTGATGCTGGTCGCCGCCTTCGCCATGTGGCGCCGCGTGCGGAACACACCCCAGGCAGCACCTCTGCGCTCGGTCGGAGCTGCTGCAGCCCCCGCGACTGCCCCGAAGCTGCGCATCGATCCATGGACCGGTGTGAAAGTGGTCGTCGCCGGCACCATCGTCGGTCTGCTCACCGGCTTCTTCGGCGTCGGCGGCGGGTTCGTCATCGTTCCAGCGCTGGTGCTGGCGCTCGGGTTCACGATGGCCGAAGCGGTGGGTACCTCGCTGCTGGTGATCACGATCAACTCGGTCGTCGCGCTCAGCACTCGCCTGCAGGCCGGCTCGATCGAGTGGGGCACCGTCATCCCTTTCACGGTCGCCAGCATGATCGGCGTCGTCATCGGCAGCCGGCTGGCCAGCAAGCACGACTCCAGCTCGCTGCAGCGCTGGTTCGTGGGGCTGCTCGTGGTCGTTGCGTTCTACACCGCCATCCGTTCGGGGCTGGCGTTGCGATGAACTCGCGTCGACCACGCCGCCCTGGATCGCATCGACACGCTGCCGGCGCCCCGCCGTGTTTGGACACTTGTGCGCGCTGACCGCGCAGAAGTGTCCACACGCGGGTGGTGGGCGAGGTGTTGCAGCCACGCCTGTTCATCAACGCGATCAGCACGTCGCTGATGTGACATACGCCCTGGGGTATGCGTGGGAACTGCCGGGATGCGGTGAGCGACATAGTTGATGAGAGCGCGACCGCTCGCCGACAGGATCGTCAACCGAGCCGGCATCCCCCAGCCGGCCCAGATCGGAGCACGACGTGGACACGTTGAACATCGCCCGGTGGCAGTTC
>JAUSLQ010000223.1 GCA_030645675.1 Actinomycetota bacterium
CGCGTGCGCTGTGTGGCGCCGGGCGCGACACAGCGCACGCGACGTCAGCCTCCAGCGCGGCCGAGCACTTCCAACGCCACGTCGGGGACGTTGGTGCAGATGCCGTCGATGCCCCATTCGATCAGCTCGCGCATGCGGGCCGGGTCGTCGCAGGTCCAGGTGTTCACCTGCACGCCCGCAGCGTGGCAGGCATCGACCGTCGAGCGGGTGAGCGCGGCCACCCACGGATGCACCGCCAGATGACCCTTCTTCACCATCAGGTCGGCCACTCCCTCCGGCGCTTCGACGCACAGCCAGGCGGTGCGGATCTGTGGGGCCAGCGCCCGGCAGCGATCCACCGTCTCGATGCGGAACGCCGAGATCAACCAGCGATCATCGGTGCCGCGGGCCACCAGGTGGGCGATCGTGTCGTCGGCGATCGAGTCGGTGGGGTCGAAGTCGGGCTCGTCGGGATCGTTCTTGATCTCCACGTTCACCCACATGCCGGCACAGGCGTCGAGCGCGGCGCCCAGCGTGGGCACGTGGCCCGGCAGTTGCCCGAACCCGAGGGTGGAGATGACGCGACCGTCGTCGAGGTGTGGGTTGTGGTGCACCACCAGCACCCCGTCGGCGGTGCGGCGCACATCCAGCTCCACCGCCTGCGCACCCATCTGACCGGCCCGAAGGAACGCCGCCAACGTGTTTTCACGCTCGACGCGGCTGGCTCCACGGTGCGCGATGACCGCGATCGCGCCCTTCGGCACGGGCGTGCCGGCTTCTGACACCTCTGTCATAGATACCCCCTATCGCCACGAAGTATGGGTTCAGGCCAAACGTCCCTTGCCATGCACACGATTGTTACCTACCGTTTGCCCGAACGTGAAAGCGCTCACAATCCACGACGACCACAATCCACGACGACCACAGCGGAGTGAACAGTGACCATCCCGGCCTCGAGTCTTGCACTGGCAAATGCTGATTACACCTGGAGGCGCGCCGCGATCTGTCGCGACACCGATCCAGACCTGTTCTTCCCGGTCGGAACGACTGGATACGCCCTGGTGCAGATCGATCGGGCGAAGCAGGTCTGCGGCGAGTGCCCGGTGAAGATCGACTGCCTCGACTACGCCCTCGAGACCAACCAGGACTCGGGCATCTGGGGCGGCACGTCGGAAGAGGAGCGTCGCACCCTGCGCCGCCGCCTCGCCGGCCGCGAACGCGCGTACGTGTAACGCCCAGTTCCCGCAGCGTGCACACCCACTCCGTCATCTGACGGCCACGTCGACGGTGTGCCAACCCGACGGCCACCTCGCGTCACCTCGCGTCTCCAACTCGTGTTCACCCAGGGTTCGTGTCCGGCCCGCCTCCGCGCCACACCGGGCCGGATGGAACCGTGCAACCCGGTTCAGACCGGCACGGTGAGATCGACGACCGTGCCGCTGCCGCGCGGCTGATCGCCGAGGCCGACGGCCTGGAAGTCGTCGGGCTGGCCGGAACGCATCGCGATGGTGCCGTCGAGCTCGGTGGTGACCAGAGTGCGTACGATCGACAGGCCGAGGCCGGTGGCCTTGTTCAGCTCGAACCCGGGCTCCAGCCCGCGGCCGTCGTTGATGACGCGGATCTTCAGCACGCCGTCGGCGTTGTCGAGCACGACCACCACGTCGCCGCCGGCGCTGCCCTCGGGGAAGCCGTGGTCGACCGCGTTCTGCAGCAGTTCGGTGAGCACCACCGACAGCGGGGTGGCAATGGTGCTGGGCAAGCGGCCACCCTCACCCTGCACCGTGAATCGCACCGGGCGGTCGGGAGACTGCAGGCCTTCCTCGGCCAGGCGCAACAGGGGCCGCACGATCTCCAGGAAGGCGACGTCGTCGCCGGGCTCTCGCGACAGGGTCTCGTGCACCAAGGCGATGGTGCGGATACGACGGACGCTCTCCGCAACTGCAGCCTTCGCCTCGGGCGAAGTGAGCCGGCGGCCCTGCAGGCGCAGCAGTGACGAGATGGTCTGCAAGTTGTTCTTCACCCGGTGGTGGATCTCGCGGATGGTGGCGTCCTTCGACAGCAGCAGCTTGTCGCGCTTGCGCACCTCGGTGACGTCGCGCACCAGCAGGATGCCGCCGGCGATGCGCCGCTCGGCGCCCGACAGCAACGGCAGGCAACGGGCCAGCAGGGTGACGTCGGGGGTCTGCTCGAACTCCTCGATCACCGGCAGCTTGCTCTCGAACGCAAGGCGCACCGGGCTGTCGTTGAAGCCCAGCTCGGCCAGGCGCATGCCCACGGCGTTGGCGCCGATGCCCACCCGATGCAGCGCAGAGACGGCGTTGGGTGAGGCGAAGCGCACGCGGGCCTCTTCGTCGAGCGCCATCACACCGTCGCCCACGCGCGGGGCCGCGCTGGAGTCAGCGACCGGGCCGCTGAAGGGGAACAGGCCCTCGCAGATCATCGAGGCGAAGCGCTGGAACAGGCCCACGTACGTGCGCTCGAGCTCGCCCGGCTGACGGCTGGACCGGCTGCTGGCCTCGCGGGTCAGCACCGCCAGCACCCGATCGCCGGTGCGCACCGGCACGGCCATCATGCGCACTGGGTCGGGGATGCCCTCCACGCCGAACTCGCCCTCGCAGATCTCGCCACTGGCGTAGGCCTTGGCCAGCAGCGGCACCTCCTCGCCCACCGCCGGGCTGCCGACGTAGTCGTGGTGGTAGATCGTCTGCCCGGTGGCGGGCCGCACATGGGCCATGACGTACCACGTGCCGTCGGTGCCGGGCAGGTACAGCAACAGGTCGGCGAACGACAGATCGGCCAGCAGGCCCCACTCGCCGATCAGGCGCAGCAGGTGATCGATGTCGTCGCGGTTGAGGTCGGTGTGCTGCCGTGTGAGCTCGCCAAGCGTGGCCATGAGTGTTGAGTGTGCCACGCGATCGGGGGTGTCAACGCGATCCGCTGCCCAACAGGTGCTCTCCGATCGCGATCAGCCCGGGCAGATCGCGCACGTCGTTGGCCATCGCCGGCACCACTGCAGTGAGGGGCACCACGACCTCCAGCTCGCGCCGGCGCTCGGCCTCGCGGCCTGCCACGACGGTGACGTCGCGGAACCGGGAGGCCACCTCACCCAGCACGTGGCCCACAGCCTGCGGGTCGGCGTGAACGGTGGCGCCCAGCTCGTCCAGCAGCCGGGTGTCGGCGGCGGCCTCACGCAGCTTGCTCGCCGCCTTCGCCGCCGCCGGCTGGCGCACCTCCGGCGGCAGGGTGCGGTTCAGCACCAGTGCACCCAGTGGCATCTTCCGCAGGCGCAGCTCTTCGGCCAGGTAGCGGGCCTCGCGGGCCGGCGCGGCTTCCAGCGTGCTGACCACCACGAAGGTCGTGCCGTCGTCGGTGAGCAGGCGCTCGACCTCCTTTGCGCGAGCGACGAAACCGCGCTCCATCGTCTGGAAGAGCACGAAGAACTCGGCGATGTCCTGCAGGAAGCGGCTGCCCAGGATGCGATCGGCGACCTGGTAGAACGGCTTCGAGGCCATCGTGAACAGGCGCGACCGGTACGGCACGGTCAGCCACTTCAGCAGCCGGCTGCCGAAGAACTCCTTCATCCGCCCAGGGGCGTCGAGCAGGTCGAGCGCATTGCGCGACGGCGGTGTGTCGATGATCACCAGGTCGTACCGGCCCGACGCGTGCAGGTCGTAGAGCTGCTCCATGGCCAGGTAGTCGTGGCTGTTCACGAAGCGGCCGGTGATGTTGCGGTACAGCGGGTTGGCCAGCACCTTGTCGCGCAGCGCCGCGTCGGGGGCGTGTCGGCGGATCAGTTCGTCCCACCCGGCCTTGGTGTCGAGCATCGCCACCCACAGCTCGCCGCGGCACTCCGCACCGGCCTCGGCGAAGGCGGCGGCGGGCACGCGCACGGCGCCGTGCCCCATTGGGCCCAGGCCCAGCGCAGCCGCCAGCCGGCGGGCAGGGTCGACCGTCAGCACCAGCACCCTTCCGCCGAGCGTGATCGCCGCCTGCGCACCAAGCGCGGCGGCGATCGTGGTCTTGCCGGTGCCGCCGCTGCCACACACCACCACCATCTCCTTGGCGCTCAGCAGTTCGGCCAGCTCGCGCCGCGCAGCACGTTCGCCGGCGGTCATGTCAGCTCGTCCTGCAGCGCATCGGCCACCAGCGAGACCACCCGGCGCCCACCGGCGCGGGTGAACAGCTCGGGCACCAGCACCATCGGCACCTCGGCGGGTATCTCGTCACGCAGCCTGGCCAGGTACTCGGCGGCAACGTCGCGCCGGGCCTGGGCCAGCGCTGCCGCCTGGAACACGGTCGCCACCTTCGGGCCGGCGGCCTGTGCCAGCAGCTCTTGCGCCTTCTCGGCCGCCGCACCCTGGCCTGCAAGGGCTTCGAACACCGATGCGTCGGCAGCGGAGAACCACTGCGGCAGCACCCGGTTGGCGATGACTGCGGCCACGTCGACCTCGGTGGTGGAGCGCACCTTCTCCACCAGCTCGACGGTCTCGGTGACGGGCATCTCCTCGGGCGTGGCGACCACCACCAGGCCGGTGCGCGCCGGGTCGCCCAGGATCTCCAGCATCCACTCCGTCTGGTCGCGCACCATGCCCACGTGCACCAGCTCGCGGATGGCCCGCGGGGCGTCGATCTGGGCGACGATGTGGCCGCTGGCCTCGGCGTCCACCACCACCAGGTCGTAGTGCCCCTGGCGCACCTCGTGGCACAGCTTGCCGACGGCCAGGATCTCCTTCACGCCTGGCGCGGCGTCGGCGACGAAGTCGAACGTACGGGCCAACGGGCCGATGCGCGCGACCAGCGGGATGCGCACGAACAGCTTCAGGTACTCGCGTAGCGAGTCCTCGGTGTTCATCACCATCGCGTGCAGGCCGGGTTGCAGCTCGGTGGGCTGGAACGTCAGCTCGCCCACCTCGAACGCGTTGGCGAGGGCGCCCTTGGCATCCATCTCGCACACCAGCGTGCGCTTGCCGCGCCGCACGGCGAGGTCGGCGATCGCCGCGGCGATCGTGGTCTTGCCCGTGCCGCCCTTGCCGCTGACGAACAGCAGCTGGCGATCGAGCAGATCGATCACGCCCGGCTCCGCGGCATGCGCTGCGTCACGCGTGCAGGCCCTCGCCGGCCAGCCGCAGCAGGTACTGGCCGTAGGGGTTCTTCCCCATCGGCGCGGCGTTGGCGCGCAGCTGGGCGGCGTCGATCCAGCCGGCGGCGAAGCTGATCTCGTCGGGCGACGCCACCTGCAGACCCTGCCGCTTCTCCAGCGTGGCCACGAAGTGCGATGCCTCGAGCAGCGAGTCGTAGGTGCCGGTGTCGAGCCAGGCGTAGCCGCGCCCCAGCAGCTCCATGTGCAGCTGCCCGCGGCGCAGGTACTCGGCGTTCACGTCGGTGATCTCGTACTCGCCACGCGCCGAGGGCTGCAGGTTGGCGGCGATCTCGGTGACCTGCTCGTCGTAGAAGTACAGGCCGGTGACCGCGTAGTTGCTGCGCGGTGCGGCCGGCTTCTCCTCGATGCTCAGCACCTTGCCGGTGTCGTCGACCTCGGCCACGCCGTAGCGCTCGGGGTCGCTGACCCGGTAGCCGAAAACAGTGGCTCCCTGCTCGCGATCGCGTGCGGACTGCAGCAGCTCGACCAGGCCATGACCGAAGAAGATGTTGTCGCCGAGCACCAGCGCGCTGTGCTGGCCGGCCACGAAGTCGGCACCGATGACGAACGCCTGGGCGAGGCCGTTGGGCGTGTGCTGCACCGCGTACTCGATGGTGAGGCCCCATTGGCTGCCGTCGCCCAGCAGGGTGATGAAGCCCTGCTGCTCGTGCGGCGTGGTGATGATCAGCACGTCGCGGATGCCCGCCAGCATCAGCGCGGTCAGCGGGTAGTAGATCATCGGCTTGTCGTACACCGGCAACAGCTGCTTGCTGACGCCGCGGGTGATGGGCCACAGCCGGCTGCCCGTGCCCCCCGCGAGGATGATGCCCTTCACGGCGGCCTCAGCCGCCGAAGCCGATGCGGCGCTCGCCCTCGGCCGCGCCGAGCTCGACGTAAGCCAGCTTGGCGGCGGCGATGCCGACGTCGCGCCCCTTCTTGTCGGTGAGCCACAGCACGTCGACCGCGCCGGTGAGGGCGGCCTCGATCTTCGACTTCAGCGCCGAACGATCGAGATCGTCGGCGAGCTCGAGGCTGATCTCGCGGGGGGTCTGGGTGACGCCGATGCGTACGTCCACGACGGTCCTTTCGGTGCAATGACTGCTCGGTTCGTGAGCGCCCACATGGTACCCGTGCAGGTCGCGCGAACGCCGGTGGCCGAATCAGTGGGGATCGTGTCATTGACGCCAGGCCCGCTCGGGCCGCATGCTGGCGGTCATGGCAGCCCGCAGCGCGACGACCCGCGAGATCGTGATCGTCGGTTTTCCCGGCATGCAGTCGCTCGACGCGGTCGGCCCGTTCGAGGTGTTCGCCGGCGCCGCCCAGGCGGTGGAGGGCGACAGCGGCAGGGTGGGGGCGGCGGGCTCAGCGGCCCCGCCGCCCGCGTACCGTGTGACGTTGGTGTCGTCGGGCGGCGGTGCGGTGGAGTGCGAGAGCGGGCTGACGATCACGACTCGCGCCCTGCCCGATGCGAGGGGATCGGCGCTGCGCATCGACACCCTGGTGCTGGCCGGCGGATGGGGCGTGTTCGAGGCCCGTCACGACCGGCGCTTGGTCGAGTGGATCGCCGCGGTGGCGCCCCGCTGCCGGCGGGTGGCCACGGTGTGCACCGGCACGTTCCTGGCCGCGCAGGCCGGCCTGCTGGACGGGCGGCGGGTGACCACCCACTGGGCGCGCACCGAACGGCTGCAGCAGGAGTTCCCCTCACTGACCGTCGATCCCGACCCGATCTACGTGCGCGACGGCAACGTCTGGACCAGCGCGGGTGTCACCGCCGGCATCGACCTGTCGCTGGCGTTGGTGGAGGACGATCACGGGGCACAGGTCGCGCAGACCGTGGCCCGTTGGCTGGTGATGTTCCTGCACCGCCCGGGCGGGCAGACCCAGTTCGCGGCGCCGGTGTGGGCGCCGCGGGCCGAGCGCTCGGCCGTGCGCGCCGTGCAGGCGCTGGTGGAGGCCGCTCCGGGTGGCGACCACCGGCTGCCGGCGCTGGCGGCCGCGGCGGCGATGAGCGTGCGCCACTTCAGCCGCGTGTTCAGCGAGGAGGTGGGCGAGACGCCCGGCCGCTACGTCGAGCGGGTGCGCCTGGAGGCCGCCCGCCGCGACCTGGAGACCACCGCCGCCACGCTGGACGTGATCGCTGCTCGCTGCGGGTTCGGTACCCCCGAGACGCTGCGCCGCTCGTTCCAGCGCCGCCTCGGTGTCGCCCCGGACTCGTACCGACGGCGGTTCCGAGTGGTCGCCTGAGGGTCTTTCAGACCTCTCCACTCGCTCTCATCAGAAAGGCATCATCCCATGAGCAACCTGCAGGTCGTCATCCCCCTGTTTCCCAAGTTCACGGCGCTCGACGGCATCGGGCCGTACGAGGTGCTGCAGCGCATCCCCACGATCGACGTCACGTTCATCGGCCATCAGCGAGGCGAGATCCGCAGCGAGAACGGCTTCCTCGGCATCACCGCCGACGGCACGTTCGACGACTTCCCCACGCCTGACGTGATCGTGTTCCCCGGTGGCGTTGGCACCCGCCCGCTGGCCACCGACGAGAAGGTGCTCGACTGGGTTCGCCACGCCCATGCCACCAGCACGTTCACCACCTCGGTGTGCACGGGCTCGATCGTGCTGGCTGCGGCCGGCCTGCTGGATGGGCTGACCGCCACCACCCACTGGTCGTGCTACCCGGAGCTGGAGACCCGCGGAGCGCTGCCCGTGCCCGAGCGGGTGGTGGAGCACCTCGACCGAAGGATCATCACCGCCGCCGGCGTGTCCAGCGGCATCGACATGGCGCTGCGGCTGGTGGAACTGCTGGTCGACCGAACCGCCGCCGAAGCCGCCCAGCTGATGATCGAGTACGACCCGCAGCCCCCGTTCGCCTGCGGCAGCATGGCCACCACGACGGCGATGGCCGACGGCGGCACGAGCGTCATCGAGCGCGTCATCGAGTACGCCCAACTCCGCCAGTAACGGCCCGCCCCAGTTGTCGCGTGTGGACGCTTTCGCTCGCTCTGCGCGCAGAAGTGTCCACACGCGGCGGGGTCAGACGCTGGTGGCGCAGAACGTGTCGCCCTGCGGCAACGACTGCATCGTGGCGACGTCGGTGTCGCCGTACAGGGCCGTCAGCATGCCCTTCACCATCCCGCGGTCGACCGCACAGATGACGGGGTGCTCGATGGCCACGTCGCCGAACGGGCAGTGGTTGTTGACGATGCGCAGCTGGTTGTTGCGCTGGTCGGCGTGGGCGGCGAAGCCGTGAGCGGTGAGCGCGTCGGCCACTGCCTGCATCGCCGACCGAAGGCTGCGCTGCCCGGCGGCCAGATCGGTGCCCGCCAGGCCGACGGCCATCGCCCGGCCGTACTCCTGGCCCACTTCCTCGGCCATCGTCTCGGCCTGCGCCCGCGGCAGCAGCGCCAGTGCCCGGCCGAGCAGCTTCAGCACCAGGTCGTCGCTGTGCACGGGCACGTCGTTGGCCAGATCGAGCTTGGCGTCGAGCGGCACCCGGTAGCGCTTGCTGGGGCGGCCGGCCCCGGCCCCCTCGGCACGCTCGACGGCGACCTCCAGGTAGCCACCGGCCGCCAGCTTGTCGAGGTGGTGGCGGGCCACGTTGGGGTGCACGCCGAACTTGTCGGCCACCTGCCCGGCGGTGACCCCGCCGGCGACCCCGGCCGGGGCGTCGCGGGCGAACAGGTAGATGCCGCGACGGGTGGGGTCGCCGAATGCGTCGGTGATCGCCGACACCGTCGACGTGAAAGAAGGCGAGTTCCCGGACACGCCGATATTCTACCTATGCGCGTAGTGGTAATTCGGACGCGCCGCCCCTCACCCTCCGGAGGCCCCCGATGCCCGCCCCCTCGTACGACCAGATCATCGACGCTCTGCGCCCCGTGGAAGACCCCGAGCTGCACCGCAGCATCGTCGACCTCGGCATGGTCCGCGACATCGCGATCAGCCCCGAGGGCCAGGTCGGCGTGCGCATCGCGCTCACCGTCGCCGGTTGCCCGCTGCGCAACGAGATCACCAACCGGGTCACCGGCGCGGTCGCCGCGCTGCCCGGCGTGGCCGGTGTCAGCCTCGACTTCACGGTGATGACCGACAAGGAGCGCGAAGCCGTGCGCAACATGCTGGCCGGCGCCCGCGGTGACGCGTCGCCCAGCGGCCA
Organism: Actinomycetota bacterium; assembly: GCA_030645675.1. Classification (GTDB taxonomy): domain Bacteria; phylum Actinomycetota; class Acidimicrobiia; order Acidimicrobiales; family Ilumatobacteraceae; genus UBA668. The sequence continues at coordinate 9,270 of JAUSLQ010000223.1, forward strand.
GGCACACGGCCACGCCGAGGGCAAGGCCGTGCCGTTCAACGAGCCCGGCAACAAGACCCGCCCGCTACTGATCTCCAGCGGCAAGGGCGGCGTGGGCAAGAGCAGCGTCACCGTCAACCTCGCGGTCGCGCTGGCCAGCCAGGGCTACAGCGTGGGAGTGGTCGACGCCGACATCTACGGCTACTCGGTGCCGCGCATGCAGGGCACCGACCGCGAGCCGGTCGTCATCGACGACATGCTCATCCCGCCCGCAAACCACGGCGTCACGTGCATCTCCATCGGCTACTTCGTGCCCGAGGGCCAGGCGATCATCTGGCGTGGCCCGATGCTGCACAAGGCGCTCGAGCAGTTCCTGGCCGACGTGTTCTGGGACGACCCCGACTTCCTGCTCATCGACATGCCGCCCGGCACCGGCGACATCGCGCTCAGCCTCAGCCAGTACCTGCCCCGCGGCGAGGTCTACGTGGTCACCACCCCGCAGCCTGCTGCACAGAAGGTTGCGGCGCTGTCGGCGGCGATGGCGGCGAAGGTGAACCTGCCGGTGAAGGGCATCATCGAGAACATGAGCTGGTTCACCGGCGACGACGGCAAGCGGTACGAGATCTTCGGCAGCGGTGGCGGCCAGGAGCTGGCCGACGACCTCGGCGTGCCACTGCTGGGCCGGCTGCCGCTGGTGCCCGAGCTGCGCGAGGGCGGCGACAACGGCACGCCCATCACGCTGTCGCACCCCGACAGCGAGGCCGCCAAGTCGTTCCAGGAGATCGCCCGCCGCATCGCCACCGAGATGAAGCCGAAGAAGATCTTCAGCGCCGCGCTGAAGGTCAACTGAGCCCTCGGTCAGCCGACCGAGCGCGTCAACTGGCCTGGCGGCGGCCGGCACGCACCAGCACCGATCCGAGGGTGACCAATCCGAGTGCCAGCCATGCGATCGGCCACACGGCCGAGCCGGTGGCGGGCACCTGCGCCTCGGTGACGGTGAACGTCCACAGGAACGGCCCCACCATCGGCGAGCCACCCTGCAGCCGGTAGGTGACGCACCAGACCGACACGATGTTCTCGCCCAGTGGCGAGCCCGCGGGCACGACCAGCGACAGTGCAAACGATCCGTCGGCATTCGGTACCCCGACGACGCCGTCGGTGCGGGTCCTGTCCCACGTGGGCGTCTCGTCGCTGGCGCCCTCGATGAACGCGACCACCTTCTCTGCGATCTGCAGTCCCGGGCAACCCGATCCCGTGATCTGCACCCGAGTGCCGACCGGCCCCGACGAGGGCGACAGGCCCACCGTCAGCGCGGCCACCTCGAACGTCAGCAACCCGGTGTCAATGGTGGTGGCGTCGACGTCCTTGCACATCACGTGCACCTCGTAGGCACCAACTGCGAGGTCGATGGGCAGCAGCGTGGTGAACACGGCCCGGCCGTCGACCGCCGCCGCCGACAGGTCGACGAACGCCGCCCCGCCCACCGGAGCGATGTCGATCACCACGGTGGTGGTGCCAGCGGCGCAGTCCCTCACATCGATCGTCACCGTCCCGCCCGGCGGCACCTTCACAGGGGTGACGAAGCCATCGGACGCATGGACGGACGCAGCCGGCACGGCAAGCACCGTTACCGCTGCAAGTGCAATTGCTCTCAGCGCGGTTCTCATGATTCACCTTGCGCCCACGGTCGCGCCGCGCACAAGAGCCAGACGACCCCGCCGCCCTGCCACGGTGTCAGTTCAGGGTCCGGCGCCCCCACGTTCCGCTCCACCACCTCGCGATGAACACCAGGAGGCCGAGGGCCACCACTGGATCGAGCACGAGCCTGCCGGCAGCCCAGCTCAGCATCAAGGAGATCGCCGCCGCGGCAACCAGGGAGCTGACGAGCGAGAAGACGGACCGACCGTCGAGCGGCGATGGCAGATTCACGGTCACAGAATCAGTCGTCGGGCCGACGACGTGCTCACGGTAGCGACGAAGAGCCTCCACCTTCAATGATGCTGCGTTGCTCGTCGGAGTCACGGCCTCGCGATGATGCGCGGACAGCCAGTCCAGTGCGACAGCCCGACCCCCGACGATGTGGAGCGCAGCTTCGGCCTCGAACCGCGCTTGCCTCCGCGAAAGCCACAGCGTTCCAGAGCCGAACGCGGCGGCCCAGCGACCCAATGGTCTGACCTGAAGGCGAATGGCTTCGATCTGCGACCATTCGTACTGCCTGCGGGCGACAATGCCGCGCAACTGCAGGCCATGCTCGTCTGCACGCACACCCACTCGCCACGTGAGGACGCAACCGGCCACGAACAAGACCACAAGCGACCAACCGAGCACGACGACAGCGGCACGGTTCTGCACTTCCACTCCGCTGATCGTCTTGAACGAGTCCGATGCCAGCACCATGGCCATCCCGATCGCGACGCCCATGACGGACGCGGTGCACGCCCGCGCGACCAAGGTCCTCGAAGGCCCGATCCGAAGGCCGCGGCTATCCAGCGTCAACCCGAAGACGCCAGCCTCCTCCGCAGTCAGACCGAACTCCAGAGTCGCTGCGCCCACGCCCCAATGATGCTCGGCGGCACTCCGGGTGTCCAGAGACCGTGAACCACTTGGCAGGATTGCATGTCGCTCAGGGGCCGGCGCAGGCGACTTCGGTGGGGTGGCTGAGGTCGGTGCCCAGGCGTGCTGCTGCACGGGGCAGCGTCACGGCCAGCACCGGGCCGGTGGCGAACGCGAACACCGCGGTGCCGAAGCCGGCGGCACCGCCCAGGGCCAGGCCCAGCGCCAGCAGCGTCAGCTCGATCCCCCACCGGGCGACGCTGATCCCCACCTTGCGATCCATCAGCGCGAGCATCACCAGCTCCAGCGGGCCGGCCCCCACGTCGGCGCCCACGACGCCGGTGATCCCTGCCCAGATCACCAGCAACCCGAGCGCGACGAACGAGATCCGCCACCACATCGCATCGGGAGTGGGCAGCACGGCCAGTGAGCCGTTGATCGACAACCCGACGATCACGCTGCCCATCACGGTGGCGAACCGCGGCCGGCGGCCCAGCACCCAGGCCAGGGCCATCGCCGCAAGGCCGGTGAGCCACGCGGCGGTGCCCACGCCGATCTCCAACGTGTCGCGCAGGCCGGTGTTCAACACGTCGTTCGGGGCCACACCGAGGTCGGCCTCCACCATCAACGCCACGCCGACGCCGACGCTCCAGATGGCCACCAGGTAGACAGCAGAGCGCACCGCGATCGATGCCCGTGTACGCGGCGCGAGAACGATGGGGTCGGTGGATCGCACGTCCGCCACGGTACCGGCCGGAGGCCGGGCCCCGCCCGGCGCAGGCGGGGTCAGCCCACCCCACCCGTTTCGAAGCTCACGTCGGCGGTGTCGACCACACTGGCGGTGCGCCCGGGGCCGGCCTGCCACGTCCAGTACATGTTGGTGTGGGCGATCACCTTGTCGGCCGGCGGCAGCCCGTACTCCGAGAAGTCTTCGGTGGTGTGCGCGTCGCCCACCAGCACCGTGTCGTACCCGCGCACGAACGCCCCGTGCAGGGTGGCGCGGATGCACGCGTCGGTCTGCGCACCGGTGACCACCACGCGGCCCACACCACGCTCGGCCAGTTCGGCCTCCAGCGTGGTGTCCTCGAACGAATCGCCGTAGCGCTTGTGCACCACCGGCTCGGCGTCGCCCAGCTGCAGCTCGGGCACGTACTGCCAGCCGTCGCTGTTCTCGGCCAGTTGCTCGTCGGAGTGCTGCACCCAGATCACGGGCACACGTTCGCTGCGCGCCTTCGCGACCAACGAGTTGATGTTGCCGATCACCTCGTCGCGCTGATGGGCGTTGGCCACCACGTCGTTCTGCACGTCGATCACCACGAGGGCGGTGTTCGGTCGGTCTCGCAAGCTGGTCATGACGGCTCCTCGTCTACGGCTGGTCTCGGGGATCGGGCGTCTGCGGGCACCCTCCTCCGGTCGCGCATCTTGCCCTGCAACCGCCCGCCTGTCCAGGCGCACCCGCGTCCGGGGAGAGCCGAACGACTCTTCCACCCTGGGCTCGCCGGTGAGACGATCAGGGCGCGACGCGCGCACAGGAGCGCCCATGCCTCGACAGCCTCTACTTGCACCATTGTTCGTGGTTGCCCTGGTGGGCTGCAGTGCAAGCCCTCAGCAGAGCGCGACCACGGAGACGGTCGCCCCGACCACCACCGGCTGGCAGTCCGCCGCGTTCGACGGGTACATCGACGAGTACCTCGACCCCTCGTGGACGAGCGAGCCGGTCGCCAGCATGTACGGCGCGGGCGACATGTTCGCCAACCAACCGTGCGTCAGGGCCGACGACACACAGTTGGAGGGTTACGTCACGGGCGAGGTGGTCGTCGTCTCCGCCGATCGCCGGCAGCTGATCGACCTCAGTCAGTCGCCGTCGGCCGCAGGTCTGTTGGCCTTCACCCCCGACGAGGTCGGCACGGTGGCCGTCGTCTGGGAGATCACGGTGCAGACGGGTGTCTACATCGGGAACGACAAGGCGTTGCGGCTGGACTGGGGCGTCAGGCTCGTCGACCTCGAGCGCAAGACGGTGGTGGCCGAGGGATACTTCCGCGGCGACGCCCCTCCGCACACGAAGTACGGGCCGGGCGACGCAACGGGCGACCCGCCCACGGACGATCTCGCGATCGCGCTGAAGGCACGTGTCTTCGCCGCCCCCTTCGAGGAGACCCGCGCGCAGTACCTCGATCCCTCCTGGATGAGCCAGACCCCGGAGATCGACTACGAGCTCGCCCAGCGGCTCGGAGCGATCGACTCCGTCAATGGCAAGCTCATCGTCGTGTCGGCCGACACCGGCCAGCTGCTTCGTCCGGCGTTCGCAACCTCGGACTCCGAGCCGGGTCCTCCCGACTGGGGTCTGTCGTGGGCAGCAACGCCCGACGAGGTGGGAACGGTCGTGATCGTGTGGACCTTCGCCCGACCGTTGAACAACTTCGTCGACGGCACCGGATACCGCCAGGACTACAAGGTGAGGGTGATCGACTGGACGACGAAGGCGGTGATCAGCGACGCGTACTACTACGGCGAAACGCCCGCGACCGCCAAGAGCTGCTCGGGCGACACCTACAGCCCCCCACCGTGGCCCGACCTGATGGAGAGCCTGCGGGCAGCCCCGCACAGCTGACCGCCCGCGGCGGGGCCGCGGTTGCAATGGGTGTTCGGTGGTACTGGCCGCTGGCGGCAGGGTCAGATGGGTGGTCGTGGTGGTGCGCCGCGTGGCTGGGTGGTTCGTTCGTGTCCGTCGGGCCAGGTGACGTGCAGATCACCGCCCGGTAGCAGCTTCAGTTGGATGTTCAGCTTGTGCACCTGGTGGTGATGGCGGGTGCACAGCAAGATCAAGTTGTCGTAGTCGGTCGGGCCTTGGTCGCGCTGCCACCACAGGATGTGGTGGGCGTTGGTGTACTTGACCGGGCGACAGCAGCCGGGGAACCGGCAGCCGCCGTCGCGGGCAGCAACCTGACGGAACAACCTGCGCGGTACGGCGTAGGTGGTGCGCCCGAAGCTGAGCGGGGCACCGTTCGCGTCGCGCAGGATCGCATGCAGCGTGCAGTCACACAGGTACGCCTCGACACACGCCGGCGAGATCACTTCACCGGTCTCGTCGTTGACCGCGACCGGGACATCGTTCAGCGAATCGGCGTCGGCGGAGATCGTGACGTGCGGCAGGTGACGGCCGGTGCCGTCGCTGTTGTCGTGGTTGGTGTTGAAGAACGCGGCGATGTCGAACAGGGCGTCCCCCTGCCGCTGGGCGAGTGTGCGGGTGTCGTCG
>JAUSLQ010000224.1 GCA_030645675.1 Actinomycetota bacterium
ACGCGCAGGTCGTAGATCAGGCCTTCACCGATGTGCGCGCTGCACCAGCGCTGCACGATGGCCAGGCCGGCATCGACCAGCGCTGCCGCCACCACGACGATGGCGAGCGTGGTGATGAACCCACGGTCCTTGTCGGGGATCGCATCGTCGAGGATGGTGCGGAACGCGAACGGCGGCACCAGCTCGACCAGCGCCGCCAGCACGATGACCCCGAGGAACAGCGCGATGGTGCGGCGGTACGGCCGGGCGAACTGCCACGCCCGGCCCAGCGAACGACGCTGCAGCCGCTTGCCTTTCACGGCCGCGGCATCACCCGGCATCATCATGTGGGGTCCCATGCGCATGGGGTTGAGGATACGGGCGAGGGGTCCGCAGACGCTGCGTGCTCCTACGATGTTGCCCATGCGCCGTCGCCTCGCACTCGCCGCCCTCACCTGCCTCGTGTTCGCTGCCTGCGGCGACGACATCGACGAGGGTGCGAACGAGGGCCGCGACCCACGCGGCACCATCGACGGCGTACCGCTCGACACGGCGGGCACGGTCGCCCCCGCCACCACCGACGCCACCGGCCCGAACGACACCGGCCCGAACGACACCGGCCCGGACGACACCCGCCCGCCGGCCGACGACCCGTTCGGCTGGACCGATCTGGGCGACGGCAGCGAGGAGGGCTACCTGGAGGTGCCGCTGGACTACGGCGACCCGAACGGCGAGACGGTGCTGCTCTACCTCGTCCGCCACGCCGCGGTCGACCCGGCGAACCGCATCGGCTCGCTGCTGGTGAACCCGGGCGGGCCCGGCTACGGCGGGTCGTCGCTGGCGGCCAGCGCCGAGGGCATCTACGGGCAGGACCTGCTGGATCGCTTCGACATCATCGGCTGGGACCCGCGTGGCACCGGCTACAGCGAGCCCTACGTCGACTGCGTCGACGATTACGACCAATTCTTCGGCCTCGATTCGTCACCCGACTCCCCCGAGGAGCGCCAGGCCCTCATCGATGCCGGCACCGACTTCGGTGAAGGATGCCTGGACAACAGCGGCGATCTCCTGCCCCACCTCAGCACCGAGAACTCGGCTCGCGACATGGACGCCATTCGCGAGGCGCTGGGAGAGGAGACCATCAGCTACTTCGGTTTCAGCTACGGCAGCGAGTTGGGCGCTACGTGGGCCACGATGTTCCCGGAGACGGTGCGCGCCGCCGTGCTGGACGGCGCGGTCGACCCCACCGTCGGGTACCTGGAGCAGAACATCCAGCAGGCAGCCGGCTTCGAGGCCACGTTCAACACGTTCCTTGCCCAGTGCAGCGCGGAGCCGTCGTGCGCGTTCCACAACGACGGCGACGCCGAGGGCGCGTTCGACGCGCTGAGCGCCGCAGTCGACGCCGACCCCGTGCGAGTGGACAGAGATCGCACCGACGTCACCCAGGGGGTGCTGATGACGGCCGTCGCCGACGCGATGTACGACCAGGGATATTGGCCGCAACTGGAGCAGGCGCTGGCCGATCTGCAGGACGGCGACGGGCAGGGCATCCTCGACCTGTACGACGACTACTACGGCTACTACGGCTCCGGCTGGGACGACTCGCTGGAGGCGTACTTCGCGATCGGCTGCCTCGACGACCCGGGCAGCACCGGCCCCGACGACCTCTACAGCCACGAGGCCGAGTTCGCCGCCGCCGCACCCCGCCTGGGTCGCGGCTGGATGGCCGAGCTGACGTTCTGCTCGGTGTGGCCCATCGCCCCAGTCACGCCGGTGGAGATCACCGGCAAGGGCGCCGGGCCGATCCTCGTGGTGGGCACCACCGGCGACCCGGCCACTCCGCTGGACAGCACGCGCAACATGGCCAGGGCATTGGAAGACGGCCACCTCGTCGTGGTGGAGGCGGATCAGCACACCGGCTACGGCGTGAACAGCTGTGGCGACGACGCAGTCGACTCGTACCTCGTCGATCCCACCATCGAGCTGGCCACCGAGATCGACTGCACCTGACGGCGGCCCGCCCGGCCGTAGCCTCGCGGTCATGCGACGCACCTTCCTCGCGATGGCCACCACTGCCGCCCTGCTGACGGCGTGCACCGACGGGGGCACCGCCGCGCGGCCCGGCACCACCAACCCCGGCACACCCAACCCCGGCACACCCAACCCCGGCAGCGTCCCCGCCGACGACGACGTGTTCGAGTGGCAGGGCTTCGGCGACGGCGGGCGGGTGCAGACCGGGCATCTGCGGGTGCCCATCGACTACGACGACCCCTCGAAGGGCACCATCGACCTGTTCGTCGCCCGCCACCTGGCCGACCCCGCGCAACGCATCGGCAGCCTGCTGGTGAACCCCGGCGGGCCAGGGTTCGGCGGGAAGGACTTCGCCATCCAGGCCGAGGCCGTCTACGGCGACGAGCTGCTGGCCAAGTTCGACATCATCGGCTGGGACCCGCGCGGCACCGGCTTCAGCGTGCCCTCCATCGACTGCATCGACGACTACGACTACTTCTACGCGAGCAGCGACATCACCCCCGACGACACGGAGGAGCGGCAGCACATCGTCGACGTCGCCGAGGAGTTCGCCGCCAGCTGCGTGGAACGCAACGCCGAGATCATCCAGTACATCGGCACCAACAACACAGCCCGCGACATGAACGCGATCCGCGAGGCGCTCGGCGAGCAGGAGATCAGCTACTTCGGCTTCAGCTACGGCAGCGAGCTGGGTGCCACCTGGGCGACGTTGTTCCCCGACACCGTGCGAGCCGCCGTACTGGACGGCGCCTCCGACCCCGATGCCGGCTTCATCGAGCAGGGCCTGCAGCAGGCGGCCGGCTTCGAGAGCACCCTGGCCACGTTCCTCGCCCAGTGCAGCGCCGACCCGTCGTGCGCGTTCCACAACGGTGGCGACGCCGAGGGTGCCTTCGACGCGCTGATGGTGGCCATCGACGACGACCCGCTGCCGTCGGTGGACGGGCGCCCGGAAGTGAACCGTCAGGTGGCCATCACCGCCACCTCGGAAGCGATGTACAGCGACACGATGTGGGTGCAGCTGGCAGATGCGCTGGCAGATGCGCAGGCTGGCGATGGGGCCGGCCTGCTGGAGCTGTACGACCTGTACTACAACCGTGGTGCCGACGGGTCGTACGAGAACTCGCTGGAGGCGTTCCAGACCATCTACTGCATGGACGACGCCGAGCGGCTGACCGTGAGGGACGACGACGCCACCGTGCCGCAGGCGCAGGCCGTCTCGCCGCGGCTGTCGCCGGGCACCACCGGCTCGTACTTCTGCACGTTCTTCCCGCCCAGCATCGACCCGCGGGTGGAGATCACGGGCGCCGGCGCCGGCCCCATCCTGGTGATGGGCACCACCGGCGATGCGGCCACCCCGCTGGCCAGCACGCGGGCGATGGCCGACAAGCTGGAGGACGGCCGACTGGTCATCGTCACCGCCAACCAGCACACCGGCTACCGCGCCAACCAGTGCTCGCAGGATGTCGTCGATCGTTACCTCGTCGACCCTGCGAACAACGCTCCGGTCGACGGCACCGAGTGCTCCTGACCTGGGCCGCGTTCGGGCCTGGCCGTCTAGAACGACACCATCACGTCGATCAGCAGGTGGGCGCTGGCAACGGTGGTCAGGCATAGCTGGCCGGCCGGCGACAGCGCCACGGCGGCCAGGCCGGCGCGGGTCTCCGCCGCCGAGTAGCTGATGCTGGCGCCGGCGGGCAGCACCGCGCACGACCACACCTTCACGGTGCCCACGGCCACCGGGGCGACGGCGGTGACGTTGGCGATGATCGCGGTGGTGCCCACGGGCAGCGCCGCGGCCAGCGGCACAGTGGTGGTGCTGCCTGCGGCCGGCTTGGCGCCGGAGCGCGAGTCGAACGGGCGCGTCGGCTGCAGCAACGCGGCGCGCAGGCCGATGGCGTCCCACCAGCCGGCCACGTCGACCGCGACGTGGGTGGCCTGCGACGAGGAAACGCACACGTCGCCGCCGGTACCGAGCGGCACCGTCGCCGAGTTCGCGATCACGTCGCCGGCCAGGAAGTTCAGTGTGGACACCAGCGGCTTCGGGTCGCTGCACGGCCACACCGTGATGTTGCCCGACGAGGCCGGGTTGGTGGCCGTGACCGTGACCGTGACCGCCGAGACACCGTTGGCCGGCACGCCGGCCTGCCCCGCCACTGGCACCGCCAACGTGGCCCCAGCCGCCAACGGCCCGGCGACCGGCACACCGGCTTGCGTGTCGGCGACGCGAACTGCGTTCACCGGATGCAGCCCTGCCGCTCCGGTGGGCACGTACGAGCCGGTGATGTCCACCACCAGATGGGTGTCCATCCAGGAGAACACGCACAGTTCCTTCGTCGGGCCGAGGCGCACGTGCACGCTGTTCGCCGCCGTTCGTCCGGCTCGGTAGTTCAGCACCGAGGTGGTGGGCATGCTGGCCCCACACGCCCAGACGGTGAGGTAGCCGACCGCCGCCGGGGCGACGGCCGTGACGTTGGCGACCACACCCACCGCATCGGCCGCGACGAAGCTGCTGAGTGGTACGCGCAGCAGCGAGCCGCCGCGTATCCGTTGGTTGGTCAGCCGGGTGTCGATGGCCCGCACGGGCGAGCGCGGTTGCAGGCCCGCCCCACTGACCGGTGCATCTGTGCGATACACCGGCAGCGCCACCTGCCGGAACGACGGCCGGTACAGGAACGCGTTCGCCTGCCACAGCGGGAACGCCGCACCGTTCGACCAGGACAGCACCATCTTCCCTTCACCGTCCAGCCAGGGCATCAGCTGCGCGTGGTAGATGCCGCATTCGCCGCACTTGCGGTCGTTCACGATCCAGATCGCCTGGTCCTGCTCCCAGGGGCCCCACGGGTTGGGCGCCTTGTCGACGTACACCCACGCACCCCACCAGTCGTCGATCTTGGTGACGTTCACGTACACGTTGCCGAACTTCTGCACGTCCATCGGGTTGGCGGAGGCGCGGCTCATCACCGGCTGCGCGGCCGCCGGGTTCGCCGACCAGCCGCCGGCCGTCCAGTACTCCAGTGGGTGCTCGAAGTGCCCCTTGGCCACACGGGCCAGATAGCTGTGTGGCATGCAAGTGCCGTCGAACTGGCCGACGCCGTTCACCTGATGGATGTACTGCCGGTAGCAGTGGCCGTAGAGATAGGAGTAGCTGTCGTCCTCGGTGATCGACCAGCCGAACAGGCGGGTACCGGCATCCACGGCCGGGCTGAACGACAGCACAGCCAGGGTCGAGGGGTTCAGGCGCGCGACCCAGGTACTGCCGGGCGCCGCCGGGTAGGTGGCCCCGGTGCCGTTCGCGTTCTTCATCTCGGCCATGAAGATCCACAGCGCGCCGTCGGCACCCATCGCCCCGTCCATCGGCCAGAACCAGCGGCGCAGCGGGGTGGTCTGCGCCGAGCCGATGAAGTTCTGCATCTGCGGGCCACCCACCACCGACCAACAGGTGCCGTGCTGCACCAGCCCGGCGTTGTGCGCGGCCGCTGTCAGGCTGTCGCGCAGGTCGTTGTCGTGCCCGAAGAACATGTCCTGGAACAGCCACAGCTTGCGGCCGTCGGGCAGGGGGTACACGTGCTGGTAGTCGCCACCGGCGTAGCCCGCGCCCCCACCAACGCCGGGGTTGGCGAACACCGCGTTCAACTGGGAGGCGTTCAGAGTGGTGCCGTCGCAGGCCGCAGCGGCGGGGGACGGCGCCACGGACTGCGAGACGCCGATCGCGGCAACGCCGATCGCTCCCGCGACGAGACACCGGAGCAGGCGGATGCGCACAGTGATGGATCGGACGTCAACCCGAGTGCCTTGAGCAACTGATCGGCGGGGCAAGAAAGCTCGAACCCCGCCTGCGACCAGCGCAGACGGGGTTCAACTTGGAGCTGCTTGGCGGAAGGGGTGGGATTTGAACCCACGGAGGCTTGCACCTCGCACGCTTTCGAGGCGTGTCCCTTTGGCCACTCGGGCACCCTTCCGGGGCGGCAGGTTAGCGGCTTTGCCGACTCTCGCCACCTGCGGTTGCACCACGCGACGTCACTCCTGCTCACGCAGGGCGAGTGTCTCAAGATCCGGTCAGGAAGTGCCGACAACTACTTCGTGCATGCGGACCTGTTCCCCGACGAGGGTGGCTTCACGCCACGCCCTGCTTGGCAAGTGATCGAAGCCGCGCGGCGTCAGCACCTCACCGCTGAGCTCTCGCTGCCCACCACACCTCCCACCAACGTGTACCTGCGCGACGGCCAGGTGTACTTCGCCGAGCGAACCACCGACGGTGGCCTCGGCGTGCGTCTGCTGGTGGAGGGCGTCATCACCCGCCAGCAGATGGGCAAGGGCGCAGTGCTGGTCGGCGGGGTCGAGCACCTCGGCCGCATGTTCGACCGCGACCCCTCGATCGACCGCGACTCGGTGGAGCTCTGCGTCGAGCTGATGACCGACGACGTGCTCGGCGCCGTCGCCGACGAGCTGGTCAGCAGCTACCGCCTGCACCTGTACCGCCGCCACACGAACGGCATAGACCGCTGGTTGCGCAACCGGGTGGAGGTCATCACGCACATCGTCGAGGGCGCGCACCTCGCCGAGCCCGACGCGACGGTCGCCCCCGGTACCGGGCCGCGAGTGCGTCCCGTCAACGGCGTGCGTCCGGTCAACGCCGTGGCTGCAACGACGGCCGATGCACCCTCACACCTGCCGGCATCTGTGCCGGCAGATGTGCCGGCATCCTTCGAGCCGGCACCTCCCGCACAGGCCCCCATCACCGGGCAGACACCAGTGGTGGCTGCCGAACCAGTCGCCACCGAACCAGTCGCCACCGAAGCAGTGGCCGCCGAAGCCGTGGCCGCCGAACCAGTGGCCGCCCAGCCGGCCGCACCGCCGGAGGCCCGAACCACCGCTGAGCCTGCACCACCGCTCGCGGCGCCGAACGCCCTCGATGCTGTCGACGCCGGCCTGGCCCAGCTGCTCGGCCCGCCGCCGGCCGCTGCCCAGCCATCGCTCGGCGGCCGGCCCACCGCCTCCCCCGATCCGGTGATGGCGGCCCGGCCCGAATCTCCAGCCGTGGGCACCCCCGCCTTCGACCTCAGCCAGCACACCAGCCTGCTGGAGGCGTCGGCGCCCCTGACACCCGAGGCGTTCCTGACCGGTGCGACCGAGCAGGCCAACCCCGAGATCAGCCTGGCCCAGTCGGCCGTCGACGCCATCATGTCGACCGCGATCGCCGACGAGGTGGCCGAGGCCGTTCGGCGTGCGCTGGCTGCCATCGATGCAGCCGCCCAGCCGACGATGAGCCTGTCGCCCTCCGACTTCGACCCGGCGACGAACCCGACGCTGGAACGCGACGCGGCGGCTACCTCCAACGCCTGACGCCCAGGGCAACGGCCCAGGGCCCCAATCGCCGCCATCGCCGCCACCGCAGCGATGCCGTCAGCGCCGGCGGGCGGCGAAGAACCGCTTCAGCAGCTGCCCGCACTCGTCTGCGCACACCCCGCCCTCCACCGGCGGGCGGTGGTTGAGCCGCGAGTCGGCGCACACCTCGTACAAGCTGGTGACCGCCCCGGCCTTCGGGTCTGTGGCACCGAACACCAGCCGGCCGACACGGCTGTTCACCACGGCGCCGGCGCACATCACGCAGGGCTCCAGCGTCACGTAGAGCGTGCACTCGAACAGGCGCCAATGCCCCACCACGGCAGCCGCATCGCGAAGCGCCAGAACCTCCGCGTGCGCCGTGGGGTCGCCGGTGAGCTCGCGCTCGTTGTGCCGGGCAGCGATCACAGCGCCGTCGCGCACCACCACAGCACCGATCGGCACGTCATCGTGCTCGGCTGCCGCTCGCGCCTCGGCCAGCGCCAGCTGCATCGCCTCCACATCGGTCAGACCCAGCGACATGCCGGGCACTCTACGCCCGAACCCTCGCGGCCATCGATGCCCTGCACGGGCGATGAAGGCAGAGGAGATGGAGCACCTGCACTGCAGCGGACGAGCGGAGGGGGTGGGATTCGAACCCACGGAGGCTTGCACCTCACACGCTTTCCAAGCGTGCCGATTCGGCCGCTCTCGCACCCCTCCCGGGTGGCCACGCAGGCTAGCGGCATCGTTGCCGAAAGTCGCTAGGCTTCCGCGTGCACCCGCTGGGTGTGGTGATGGTCGGGCCCTGTGCGACAGGCGTCCGGGAATCAGGTCAGGACCGGGAGGTAGCAGCCGTCAACGGTGCCGCTTGTGTGCCGCAGGCCACCTGGCCGTCACCACAGCCAGCGGGTGCGTTCGCGCCCCGCCGGCTGCCCACCGAACGGCCGGGGAGTGCGGGCCAGAACCTGGCTTCAGGAGCGCGCCGACGACGCCCGCAGCCACACCCGCTCGGCGCGCTCGGCCAGGTCGGGGGCCCCCAGGCGTGCAGCCAGCGGCGCCAGCGCCGGGGTAGGCCCCTGCCACTCCCACTCGTCGACAGTGCCCACGGGCACGTCCAGCGCCACCGTCGCGATCACCTTGAACAGCAGCGCGTCGGCCATCTGGTCGTGCAGCGTGCGGGCCAGCTTCTCGGCGCCGCGCAGCCCCGGCAGGCCCCAGTCGGCCGACGAGGCGGGTATGTCCTCGATCGTGCCGAACTTGGCCAGCACCGTGGCCGCGCTCTTCGCGCCCCAGCCGGGCAGGCCCGGGTAGCCGTCGGCGGCGTCACCCACCAGCGCCAGGTAGTCGGCGATCGACGCCGGCCCGACGCCGAACTTCATCTCCACGGCGGCTTCATCCACGATCTCGTTCTTCCGCCGGTCGAACTGCACCACCCGCTGGCCGCGCACGCACTGGCCCAGGTCTTTGTCGGGGGTGACGATCAGCACCTGCTCCACACGCCGGTCGGCGGCGGCGACTGCGGCCGCAGCGGCCAGCGCGTCGTCGGCCTCCCACTCGACCATCGCCCAGGTGGTGAAGCCGCACGCGACCAGCAGTTGCTCCATCACCGGAATCTGATCCAGCAGCACGGGGTCCATGCCCTCGCTGCTCTTGTACCCGGCCCACAGGTCGTTGCGGAAGCTCTCGATCACGTGGTCGCTGGCCACCGCTACGTGGGTGGCGCCGGCGGCAACGAGCTGCAGCGTGCTGGCCGCCACACCGACCGCCGCGTCGTACGGGCCGGCGTCGCCGTGGCGCGCCACCTGGCCGAAGTGTTGCCGGAACAGCTCGTAGGTGCCATCGATGAGGTGGACTCGCACCGGGCCACCCTAGTGCCGCAGCAATCTCTCAAGAGTTGGGCAAGACGATCCGATAGATCCACTGTGGCGACGGAGCATCACCCCGGCCCGGGGCACCCCAACGAAGCGGTAGGCAGGTCATGAGCGCGTCAACACCAGCTCACGGATTGTCGGCAAGTGCCACCGAGGTGCTTGCCGCCACCATCGCAGGTGCCGTCGAGCGACAGCTGACACAGTACGTCGCCGCGATGGCGCAGCAGGTGGATGCTGCCCGGCAGGCCGTCGAGACCAGTCGCAACGAGCTGCGCGCCGAGTTCCGCCAGGAACTGGAAACCGTGCTGAGCAGGCTCGACTCCAACCAGCAGAACAACGAGGGGCTGCAGCGCTCGCTGCAGTCCGCGCTGGAGACCCGCCTCGGCGACTTCGCCGCTCACCAGCAGACCCGCCTCAACGAGGTGGAGAACCGCATCCTCGAGACCCCGATGGGCGGCGGCTCCATCGACGCCGGCGAGCTGATCGCGCTGCGCGAGCACATCGACGGGCAGAGCGCCGCGGCGCACGCCCGCATCGACGAACTGCACAAGGCAACCCGCCGGTTCGACGAGCAGGCCTCGGCCATGGTGCAGCACGTCAACGACACCACCATCGCGCTCACCCAGCGCATCGACGACGGCAACAAGGCGCTGGCCACTGCCGTCGAGGAGCGGCTGGGCTTCGTGCGCGCCACGCTGGAGTCCGTCGGCCCAGAGGTGCAACGGCAGCTCACCGAGCACGCCACCGTGATGGCCCAGCGGGTCGACTTCACCGAGCACAAGGTGACCGATCGCATGCTGGCCATGGAAGAGCGGGTCAACGAGCAGAACGGCACCAAGATCGCCCACCTCGAGGCCACCATCGGCCGCATCGGGGCCGGCTTCGACGATGCGATGGCCGCACTGTCGCAGCGCATGCTGGAGCTGGAGAACCGCCTGTACGACTCGACCGACCGGTTGAACGCGCTCACCGAGCAGGTCAGCCACGTCGACGACAAGGCGATCGCGGCGATGAGGGAGCAGTTGTCCGCCGCCATCGGTGAAGCGATGCTGGTGCGAATCGAACTCGACCGCGTGGTCGCCACCACCGACGAGAAGATCGACAAGAACTCGCTGCGGATGGCCGAGATCGAGGCCCTGCTCGTCGACGAGATGGACGTCAGCGCCTCCGTCCAGCTGGAGCGCTTGGAAGAGCTGGAACGAGCGCTCGCCGCTCTGAACCCCGACCAGTTCGTGCGCAGGGACGACCCCAACGCGGGGTCCGGAGTGCACGTGGGCAGCATCCCCGTCGCACGACAGAACATGGGCGCGATGCCCAGCACCTCGCTGAACCCGACGCCGCCGACCGGCGGCCAGACCACTTCATCGGAGCCGAGCCTGTCGTCGTTCTGACGGCAGCCTCGCGCGACGCCCCACGGCGGGAGACGGGCACATGGCACTCTTCAAAGGATCAAAAGAAGCACCCCCCGCAGCCGAGGGCGAAGCGTCGGCCGAATGCCTCAAGGTGGGCCAGGCGCTGGTCGAGTCCGGCCAGCTGACCCCGGAGAACCTGGCTCAGGCGCTGGCCCAGGCCAACGGCGACCTGCTGCAGTTCGCCGACATCGCGCTCGGCCGCTACGGCGCCGGCCGCACCGAGGTGGCCATCGCCATCTCGCAGGCCACCAACGTGCCCGCTGTCGACACCAAAGGCATCGTCATCGGCGACGAGATCAAGGGCGTGCTCGACGAGACGGTCGTGCGCAAGCACTGCGCCGTCGCAGTGGCCGAGGAGGGCACCACGCTGGTGGTGCTGTGCAGCGACCCGTCGCCCGCCCGGCGGGCGGACATCGAAGCCAACGCCAAGCGGGCAGTGAAGTACTTCATCTCCGACCCGGCCACCGTGCGCACGTTCATCGACCAGGTGTACCGCGCCGACGCCGACATCAGCCGCCTGGTGAAGTCGCTCGAGGTGGGCGACGACCAGGCCCGCATCGCCGCCATCGCCGCCGAGGTCAGCCTCGACGATCAGGCCCCCGTCATCCAGCTGGTCAGCCGCATCGTCAGCCAGGCCATGCGCGACCGTGCGAGCGACATCCACATCGAGCCGCAGGACGAGCAGGTGCGCGTCCGGTTCCGCATCGACGGTCATCTGGTGGAGGCGTTCAACCTGCCGATGGGCGTGCACGCCGCGCTCACCAGCCGCCTCAAGATCATGAGCGCGATGAACATCGTGGAGAAGCGCCGCCCGCAGGACGGGCAGTTCTCCACCGTCATCGACGGCAAAGAGGTCGACGTGCGCGTGGCCAGCGTGGCCACGGTGTTCGGCGAGAAGATCGTCATGCGAATCCTCGACAAGAGCCGGTCGATGATCGGCCTGTCCGAGCTGGGGTTCCCGCGCGAGACGTACCTGCACTACTCGAAGATGATCCACTCGCCCTTCGGCATGGTGATCTGTGCCGGCCCCACCGGCGCCGGCAAGACCACCACCCTCTACGCCTCGCTGCTGGAAGTGAACTCCTCGGGCAAGAACATCACCACCGTCGAGGACCCGGTGGAGTACGTGTTCCCCGGCATCAACCAGATCCAGACGAACGACCAAGCGGGCCTCACGTTCGCGACCGGCCTCAAAGCCATCCTGCGTCAAGACCCCGACGTGATCCTCGTCGGTGAGATCCGAGACGCCGACACCGCACGCATCGCCGTGCAGTCGGCCCTCACCGGTCACCTCGTGCTGTCGTCCCTGCACGGCACCGACAGCGTGGCCGCACTGCACCGCTTCCTCGACATGGGCATCGAGGCCTTCCTCATCGCATCTTCAGTTGTCGGGGTGATCGGCCAGCGTCTGCTGCGCCGAGTGTGCGACAGCTGCAAGGAGCCGTACACCCCCGGCGCCGACGAGCTCGCCGTGTTCCGCCAGAACAGCGGCGGCAGCGAGAAGAGCACGTTCTACCGCGGCGCCGGCTGCAACTTCTGCGCCGGCACCGGGTACCGCGACCGCATCGGCGTGTACGAGCTGTTGCGCATCACGCCCGAGCTGCGCCGCCTGATCGTCGGCTGGGCAACCACCGAAGAACTGCGCCGGCTCGCCGTCGCCCAGGGCATGCGCACGATGCTGCGCGAAGCCATGGCGCTGGTCGAGAACGACGTCACCACCATTCCCGAAGTCGTCCGCACCTTGTTCGCTGCTTAGGAGCAACCCCCATGCCCAGGTTCGCATACGCCGCCATCGATGCCAACGGCTCGTCCGTCGAGGGCGTCACCAAGGCCGACACGATCGGCCAGGCCCGCGCGCACTTGCTCGATCAACAGCTGTACCCGGTGAAGATCGAGGAGAAGCGCGGCGCGCTGCAGTTCGAGATCTCGCAGTCGAAGGTGAAGAAGAAGGAGCTGATGCACTTCACGCGTCAGCTGGCGGTCTTCGTCAAAGCCGGCATCCCGATCACCGAGGCGATGGAGGTGATCGGCGACGAGACCACCGACGTGGCGTTGCAGCGCACGATCAGCAACATGGTCGAAGACCTGCGCAACGGCGGCACGCTGTCCGGGTCGGCGGCGAAGCACCCGGAGGCCTTCCCCACCTACTACATCGGCATCCTCGGCTCGGCCGAACTGACCGGCAAGCTCGACGACACGCTGGAGAACCTGGCGACCTACCTGGAGCGTGAACTGGAGACCCGTTCGAAGGTGATCTCGGCGCTGTCGTACCCGGGTGTCGTCATGGTGCTGGCCGTCTTCACGGTGGCCGTGCTGGCCGGCTACGTGCTGCCCAAGTTCAAGCCGCTCTTCGAAGAGCTGGACGCCGACCTGCCGTTCGCCACTCGCGCGCTGCTGTTCGTGGCCGACCTGTTCACGGTGATGTGGTACATCCCCTTCAGCCTGTTCGCCGGCTTCGTCGGCTGGATCATGTGGATGATGAAGACCGAGAAGGGCAAGGAGTTCAAAGACAAGTTGGTGCTGAAGCTGCCCGTCATCAGCGGCATCGTCGAGTACTCCATCCTCGAGCGCTTCTGCCGCATCCTCGGCGCGATGGTTCGCGCCGGCGTTCCCCTGCCCGATGCCATCCGCACCACCACCGAGGCCACCAACAACACGGTCTTCCGTGTGCGGCTGGAGGAAGCCCAGACCGAGATGATGGAAGGCGGCGGCTTCGCAGCCCCGCTGGCCCGCACCGAGCTGTTCCCCGGCGCCGCCCGTCAGATGTTCAAGGTGGGCGAGGAGACGGGCACGCTCGACAAGCAGCTCGAGGTGGCCAGCATCTACTTCGACCGCGAGCTGGAGAGCCGCATCAAGCGGTTCACCGCGATGTTCGAGCCGCTGATGATCGTGGCCGTGGGCGTGATCGTCGGCTTCGTGGCCGTCGCCCTCGTGCAGGCCATGTACGGCGTGCTCAACGGCGTCAAGGAGTAACCGGCCGCAACCGGCCGCAAACCGACGAGCGCGGTGCCACCATCCGAGTGGAAGATGTACGTCACGACACCCGTGACCACCGTCTTCCGGACGAGCGCGCCCCGCGTGTGCCTCCATCCGAGTGGAAGACGTACGACACGACGCCCGTGACCACCGTCTTCCGCAAACGCTCGCACGACAGGGGCGTTGGCGCGTCGGCGGCCACCCGATATGTTCCGACGACATGCCTGCTAGCACCTCGTTGGGTGCCGTGGGCGAGCTTGCCGCCTCTCGCCACGGTGTACTCACACGACGCCAGGCGGCCGACAACCAACTGGGTCCGATGGCGGTCACCCGCCTCATCAGGCGCGGCGTGCTCGACGAACCGGCCCCCGGGGTGCTGCGCGTCCGTGGTGCGCCCGAGACGTTCCATCAGCAAGCCCTGATCGCCACCCTCGCTGGTGGAGGCCACGGCCTACTGATCGGCGGCCCGGCGGCGTGGCTGCACTGCGTGGATGGGTTCGACGCCGACCCCGGAGTCCTGATCGCGATCCGTCGCGGTGGCCGCGTCCTGCTGCCGGGCGTGGCGACCACACAGACCAGGGAGTGGTACGACGATGCCCACGACGTGACGACGATCGACGGCATCCGCTGCAGCACCATCGCCCGCACCGTGGCCGACCTCGCCCGCTATCACCCACCCCGGCACGAACGCGCGGCCGACGACTTCCAGCGACGGGGCTACAGCCTCGGCTGGATGGAGCAGACCCTCGACCGCATCCCCCGCCGGCGCGGCGACGGGCTCGACCGGGCCTACACCGATCTCGCCCAACGCAGGAACGGAGGCCGAGTGCGCGAGTCGTGGTTCGAGCAGCTGGTGGAACAGTGCATCAGCTCGCCCCGGATCCCGGCCCTCGCCCGGCAGTTCGAGGTGACCGACTCCACCGGCCAGGTCATCGGGCGCGCCGATCTCGCCATCCCGTCGCTGCGGTTGGCGATCGAGGCACACAGCCGACGCTTCCACACCGGCCCGGCCGTCGAGGCGTACGATCAGCACCGCGACAACCGCTTCGCCGTGGTCGGGTGGGACATCGCGTACGTCGGGTGGTACGCGGCCACCCGCACACCCGCCGACGTGTGCCGTGTGGTGGAGCAGATCACCGCCCGCCGCGCCGCCGACCTTGGCGTCGACCTGGCGAGCCTGTGCCACCCTGCTCGTCCGGCCGCCCGCGGGTAGCCGGCCCCGACCTGCGTGCAGCGTCCGGGGTACCGGCGTTTCGGAAGACGGACATCACGACACCCGTGACCACCGTCTTCCGCTGGGGTTGGGGGAACGGGGCAGGTGTGCGTGCGGTGGTTGGGCGCGACCGTGGTCAGCGGACCATCAAGAAGTCGATGTAGCGCTGGCCGAAGAAGATGGCGAGCACCGTGCCAAGCGCCAAGAAGGGGCCGAACGGCACCGCAGTCTTGCGGGTGCCGCGCTTGGCCACCAGCAAGCCGATGCCCACCACAGCGCCCGTCAGGAACCCGAAGAACAGCCCCACCGGCGCCAGCCCGGGGTTCAGGAAACCCAGGTAGGCGCCGAGCAACGGCGCCAGGCGCACATCGCCATCGCCCATGCCACCGCGGCTGGCGAGGTAGATCAGGCCCATCAGCGCGACGGCGATGGCGGCACCGAGCGCCGCCATCCACAGCCGCTTGGGCTGGTGCTCGACCAGCGCCGCCACCACCAAGAGTGGCGCGCCCAGTGCCGCCGTGACGTAGATGATCTCTCGCGGCAGCCGCCGGGTGTGCAGGTCGATCCAGCTCAGGGCCACCAGGCCGGCCATCAGCACGCAGTAGGCGGGCAGGCGCCACGACAGGCCGAAATGCCACGCAGTGAGGCCGAACAGAACTGCCGTTGACACCTCAAGCACCAGGGGTTCGATGCCGATACTCGTATGGCACTGCCGGCACTTCCCGCGCAGGACCAGCCAACTGAAGACAGGAACGAGATCGCGGGCGCCGAGGTTCAGGCCACAGTTCCCGCACGCCGAGCCCGGATGGACGACCGAGGCCCTCCGGGGCACACGGTCCACCACGACGGTGAGGAAAGAACCGAAGAGAAGCCCGTAGAGGGCAGAGATCGCAGTCGTCATACGCAAGGTCCGACTCGTGCGAGCGGAGACACCGGAGGCTAGCCCCATGTTCAATCCAGATCCGATGTTGGTCACGTTGCTGCAGGCAACGGTGGCCGCCGGCGCCTCCGACTTGCACATCACGGTCGGCCGTCCGGCCACCGCCCGCCGCGACGGCGTGCTGGTGCCGTTCGAGGGTGTGGCGCTGCTCCAGCCCACCGACACCGAGCGGATGGTGATGTCGCTGCTCAACGACTTCCAGAAGCAGGAGCTGGAGGAGAACCTTCAGGTCGACTTCTCGTTCGGTCTGGATTCGATCGGCCGCTTCCGTGCCAACGCGTTCAAGCAGCGCACCAGCTACGCGCTGGCACTGCGCGTCATCCCCTTCCGTGTGCGCTCGCTGGAGGAGCTGGGCGCGCCGTGGGCGGCGAACGACCTGCTGACCCGGCCGTACGGTCTGGTGCTGGTGGTGGGGCCCACCGGTTCCGGCAAGAGCACGACCTTGGCGGCGATGATCGACCGCATCAACGAGACGCGCCCGGTGCACATCCTCACGATCGAGGACCCGATCGAGTACCTGCACCACCACAAGGTCGCGATGGTCAACCAGCGCGAGGTGGGCACCGACGTGAACGACTTCCTCGACGGCCTGCGCAGCGCGCTGCGTGAAGACCCCGATGTCATCCTGCTGGGTGAAATGCGCGACCTCGACTCGATCAGCATCACGCTGACGCTGGCCGAGACGGGTCACCTCGTGTTCGCCACCCTGCACACCAACGACGCCTCACAGGCCCTCGACCGCATCGTCGACGTGTTCCCCGCCGAGCGGCGCGACCAGATCCAGATCATGCTCGCCGGCACCTTGCAGGGCGTGATCAGCCAGCGCCTGCTGCCCGCCGAGGGCGGCGGCCGAGTCGCCGCCTACGAAGTGCTGATGGCCAACGAAGCCGTGAAGAACCTGGTGCGCGAAGGCAAGACCCGACAGCTGCGCAACACCATGATCAGCGGCCAGCAGGAGGGCATGCAGACCATCGAGATGGACCTCGCCCGCCTGGTGTCCAGCGGCATCCTGAGCTTCGATGTCGCCGCCGAGGTGAGCCAGTACCCGAAGGAGATCTTGGCCCAGGCCGCCACCATGCGGTCGCAGATGCAGGCCCAGGCCACCGTCGAGTCGGGCCAGGGCGCCACTACCGGCGCCGGCACCTACCTGAACGTCTGAGACAGAGGACCTCCACCCCATGGCCGCCGCCAGAATGCCCTACAAGATGCTCGCCGGCATCGTGCCGTGCCCCGGCGGCTGGCTGCTGGTACCGGCCCGGCTGGCCGGCGTGACGGTGGTGGCCGAGGACCCGGAGGTGTTGAAGACGCTGCTCGACGTGATCGAGTACAAGCCGCGGTTCGACGCGGCGGCGATCTGGGCACCGATCGGCTTCCGCGACGAGCCGGGTGGGCCGTTCCGCCCGTGTGACGAAGAGGCCAAGGACTTCATCGGCTGGCCGCGCAAGCTGGCCGTGCACCCGGTGCCGTCGCGGGCCGCGCTGCGCGCCGAGACGCGCGCCGAGGCACTGGAGCTGGAGCCGTGGCTGACCCGCGACGACTTCCGCCGCTTCCGCTGGATGCGCGAGGCCGAGCGCGAGTTCCAGCCCTTCCACCAGCGCATCTACTTCGCGGCCCACCCCGATCTCACCTTCGCGCAGCTCAACAACGATCAGCCGTTGCTCAGCTCGCCGTATCAGCAGGACGGCATCCTCGAGCGCATGGCCCTGATACGCGACAAGCTGCCCGGCGTGGAGGAGATCGTCACTCGTACGCCGCCTCCCGGTAGCGCCCAGGTGCACCTGCTGCAGGCCACCGCCTTGGTGTGGACCGCTCGCCGGGCATGTGGCCGGGCGATGAACCGCCTGCCGGCGGAGCCCACCTGGGATTCGGGCGGCCTGCGCATGGAACTGGTGCGCTGAGCGCTCGCCCGCTCGCCCGGTGACAACTGCCGGGTGACAACCAAGTTGCGCGCTGACAACCAGGTTCGGATGCCACGGCATGCCGACGCGGGAGTGCGCTCACCACTGGCGCCCAGAACGAGGGCACGTCCAGAACGGCACGTCCGGGGGCCGGTGACGCGCCCAAGCGTGACACGCCCTGAGGCGGGTCAGACGGTGACGGTGACCCAGGAGTTGATCGCCGACTGGCCGTAGTCGTTCACCTGCACGATGGCCACGGACGTGACCACCGGCAGACCTTCGGTCGTGATGGACACCACCTTGAACGTCTTCTGCACCACCCGGTTGACCATGCCCAGTTGGTTGTTCGCAGGCGTCGTGGCCGACTGGGTGACCGTCGCTGCCAGCACGCCACCGATCAGCTCCACGTTCTTGCCGGCCTCGGCACCTGCGGTCACCGACAGGTTGATCGTGCCCTGCGGCACACTGACGTAGCCGGGGATGTAGATGTCGGCCGTACCCGGGCCGAGCAGCGAGATGTCGATGACGGGAAGCGCCGGCGGCAGTGGGCTGAGCGTCGGCACGAGCGTGGACGGCGTGTAGCTGGTGGCCGCCGCATCGACCGGAGCAATCGCGTCGGTGGGATCGGTCTCGGTCAGCGACTTCGGCACGTAGAGCTGCCCGGGGAGGTTCAGATCGGCGCTGGACTCGGCACCGGTGGTGACCCCGTTGACCGTGAGGATCGACATGCCGGCCGACACCTTGTTGCCGACGTCGGTGGGGTCCACCAGGCGCGAGTTGAAGATCACCGAAGGCCCGGTGGTGGTACCGCCGTCGGTGATCACCAGCCGGCCGGCCCCGCCGAAGATGAACGTGCCACCGATGCCGGAGATGTTGCCGGTGTTGGTGGCGCCGATCGCATAGAACGCGGCATCGGCGTTGGTGGTGCATCCCTCGATGGCCCCCTCGCCGATCACCACGTTGGAGCCGGGGCCGAACGTGACCGTGTTCTCGAAGTAGTACACGCCCGACGTGAAGAACGTGGGAACGCTGTCGTTGATCGTGATCGGGTCGGTGTAGGTGCCGGGGATGAACACGCGGCACGAGCCGGCCCACGCGGGCATCATGTGCCCGCTGGCGGAGGCGTGGTTCCGGGCGTGCAGCGGCAGGTAGGGCACCAGGATCCGGCCGCCCTGGCTCTCGTTCGTGACGTCGTTCAGCCAGCTGGTCGGGTCGGCGTTGCCGGAGTTGCCGTAGGCCGTGCCCACCGCGCCCACCGGCAGCACAGACCCTGCTTGCACGGTGGCCAACGCGACGCGCAGCTCGGTGTCAGCGAGCTCACTGGCAGAATCGAGGATCGTGCACTCGGTGTGCACCGGCACACCCAGGTCGGGCGCGTAGAGGGTGATGGGCGTGTGCAACCCGCCGTTCGAGCACGCCGAGTAGAGGTGGGCCGGGTCGGCCAAGGCGACGCGCAGGGCACCGCGCACCACTTCCGAGCGGTCGGCCTTCGAACGCTGCACGGCGCTGGCCTTGAACACGGATGTCGCGTAGCTGAGCAGGGGCATGATCAACAGCGAGCCGAGCGCGACGAACACCAGCGCGAACATCATCGCGCTGCCCTCGTCGCGCTGGGGCCGCGCGGCGGTCTCGACCGTGGTTGCCCGCCAGCGCCTCACTTCAGCACCACCTGGTTCACGCACGACACGGCCTGGTTGGGGCTCACCGTCAGCGTGATCTTGGTCCAGGTGCCGGAGACCGGTGTCTCGACGAACGGGTAGGCCACACCCGCGGCCTTGCACGTCCAGCCGACGTGGTTGTAGCGGTCCAGCGTCGTCGACTCCATCGGGATGATGTCGACCACAACGCTGCCACCGCCGGCCAGGTCGTAGTCGAAGGTCCCGCTGCGGTACTGGCTGCTGGTGGTGGCGGTGCTGAGGTCGACAGAGCTCTGGTAGGTGAACGGGTCGGCGGCCGAGGCCGTGCCCACCTTGGTCTGCAGCGTGATGGTGCCACCGCACTCGGCCAGCGCCATGCTGGTCATCGCGCCGGAGAACTGGTTCCAGTCGGGCAGTTCGTAGTAGGTCGCTTCGGAAGCGTTGATGTACGGCCCACCCGAGGGCGTGGCCGGCACCACACCGCCGGGAGCGATGATGTCTTCCAGGATCGCGCTGTTGAGGCGGTAGTACGACGTGGAGTTCTCGTGGAAGGTGTACGGCTCTTCGTAGACCTTGACCGCAGTCCACCCGTCGGTGTTGCCCCAGCTGGTGTTGTTGCTCGTGTAGGCCGCCTCGGTGACGGCCTCCCACAGGCTGTACGGCGAGCTGTAGAGGTTGTTGGCCCGCCACCCGTCGGTTGCGTCGGCTGTGGTGTTGTTGGCGTCGAACAGTGCCTGCGTGGTGGCCACCCACAGGGTGAACGGTGCCGTGTACGCGGTTGTTGCGGTCCAGCCGTCGGTGTTGTCGGAGGTGGTGTTGTTCGTGTTGTACAGCGCCTCGGTGGTGGTCTCCCACAGGCTGTAGGGCGAGCTGTAGAGCTTGTTCGCCCGCCACCCGTCGCTGCTGTCGGCCGTGGTGTTACCAGCGTTGTACAGCGCCTGCGTGGTGGCCGCCCAGTAGGTGTACGGGGAGGTGTTGACGGCCGTCGCCTGGTAGCCGGCGCTGATGGTGGGCAGCGACGGGTTGCCGGCGGTGAACGTGGCCAGATCGGTGGCCTCGTACGCGTTGTACGGCGAGGTGTACACCTTCACCGTGCGGAAGCCGTCGGCATCGGTGGTGTTCACGTTGCTCTGCGCGTAGAGCACGTCGGGCGTCTTGCCGTTCACGGTGGTCATCGTCACCCAGCCGCCCGGGCTCGAACCCGGGACGACGCGGTAGTTGTCGCTCTCGGTGTTGTTGGAGTTGTTCCTCGCGTACCGGGTGCTGGTGGTTCCGGAGTCCCACTGGACGTTGTTCCAGTTGCCGCTGGTCTTCTTCTGGTAGGTGACACCGGTGGTGGCCCGCTGGTAGTCCAGGTGGTAGCCGCGCTGGTAGTTCTCGTAGTGGTAGCCGCGATCCCAGGTCTCGCGGTAGCCACGCTGGAAGTTCTCCAGGTGGTAGCCGCGGTCCCAGCTCTGGTGGTAGCCGCGTTCGAAGCTCTCCAGGTGGTAGCCGGCACCCTGCTGGCGCCACAACGACTCGCCTTCCACGTCGGTGCCCACGTACACGCCGACCAGCTTCTCCAGGTCGACCTCGAACTCACGGGCGATGCGGTTCGCACGGTTCCACGACAGCTGGTTGTACGAGCCGCCACTGGGGCCCGGCAGGCCCGCGTCGTCGGGGTTGGCGACCGCCGGCGACGAGGCGCTGGTGGCCGTCAGCCGGTTGTAGGTGGGCATGCCGTCGGTGAAGAAGATCACGTTGCTGGGCAGCTGTGCCTGCACCGTGCCGTCGCTGTTGCGGAACATGCGGAAGAACCCGTCTTCCCAGTTCGTGTTGCCAGACGAGCTGAGCCCGGTGACCAGTGACTTCAGCTCGGCGACATCCGCCTCGACCAACATGTCGAAGTAGCGGCTCCAGCCGGCGCCCGAGCCGAGGGTGGTGGCGGTGGTGGAGAAGCGGACGACCTGCAGCTTCACCGGGGTGCCGGCGAAGGCATCGACGAACGCGCCGACGCCTGTCCGCACGTAGCTCATGTTGCTGCCGATCGAGCCCGACGTGTCGACGAGGAGGCCGAAGTTGCCGCCGCAGCGCGAGCGGGTGGCGGAGAACGTGGGGCCGGCGGTGAGGTTGGTGGTGCTGAGGTCGGTCTCGCGGTTGGTGCCACCGGCGCTGAGCGTGATCTGGTCCTGGCCACCACCAGCGCCGGCGATGTCACCGCCGCCGTTGATGGTCACCGTGACGCGGCGGCCGTTCTTGATGTAGTAGGTGGGGTCGCCGGGCACCGAGTCGCCGGTGCCGTCACCGGGGTCGGCAGGGTCGACCGCGAGGGTCACCAGCATCACCCATTCGGGCGACGTGATGCCCGGGAAGTACTCCAGGCCGATCGGAGGCGCCAGCACGTCGTGCAGCACCACGACCTGGTCGCAGGTGGGCGGCGCGCTGTCGATGGACAGGCAAGCGACGCGGATGATCTGGTACTCGTCGCCGACCAGCACGTACCGGTAGCTGACCGTGGTGCGGGTGGGGATCGATTCGGTGGCACCGGGGATCGAGCCGGTCCAGGTGAGCATCAGCGTGTTCGAGCCCCCGACGTTCACGTTCGGCGGGCACTGGGTGCCGCACGGCGACGCACCGGGGGTGGTGTCCACTTCTTCTGCCGACGCCAGGTCGGCGGGCATCCACATCCCCACGCTCTGCTCGGAGCGGGCGTTGTTGATACGGCCCTCGCTGTTGTCGGCCTGGCGCAGCACGACAGCGGTGGCAGCCGCCATGGCGGCCACGAGGGTGCCGGTGACCGCGACGGCGATCAGCACCTCGGGCAACGTCATGCCGGCATCGAGACGTGCGCGCATCTTGCGCGTCAACAGGTTCTTAGACATCGCTCTTCACCACTTCAGTCGTTCGGTGGATGGACCCGTTCGGGCTGGTCACTGTGATGGTCACCTTCTGCACCAGGCCATCGGGGCGGATGGAGCCGGGGCAGGCCCCGTCGTGCCATGTGCCCGGCAGCGTGGGCGACGAGGCCGGCTCGTACCACTGGTAGGTGGCGGTGACGGTGGAGATCTCCCACTTCTCCTTGCGAGCCGCGGAGATCATGTAGACGGAGTAGTCGCAGCCTTCGCCACCACGGTTGATGCGGTCGGCCGCGTCGGCCAGCACGCTCTCCACGCGGGCGGCCATCCGCGTCTGGCTGCTGGCCCTGACGGACGTGATGCCGGCCAGCATGATCGGGATCATCGCGATGCCCATCAGCACGATCGCGACCAGCACCTCGACCAGGCTGTACCCGCGATCGCGCGAGGTCGCCGGCGCAGCACTCTCCTGTTCGTGTTCCCGCTCGACCCGCATGACGACTCCCGACTTGGATTCCCTACGACAGATCATCGGTGGCAGTGGCCGAAAACTCGACTCAAGATTTCTTTACGTCACGACCACAGAACGCGAGAAAGGGACCGGGGCGGACCCGGTCCCTTTCTTCAGTTGTTCACCTGCTGATCGTGGTGGATCAGGTGGTGGTCGTCGCGGCAACCGTGGTCGTCACCACAACCAAGGCGCAGTCGCCGATGCCGGTGATCACGGGCGGCGAACCGGCGGTGAAGCTCCAGCGAGCAGAGTCCGGGGCCTCACGCATGTACGTGGGGGCCAGGGCGGCCATGGTCGGGGCATCGCTGCCGTTGTCGGCGTAGTAGGCCTCGGTGGCGGTCTCGATGGCCCGCTTCTCGGTGGCGCAGCTGTTCTCGGTGGCCTTGTCGGTGATGCCGCGAACGGCGAACACCGTCACGGCAGCCAAGATGCCGAGGATGACGATCACGATGAGCAGTTCGACGAGCGTGAAGCCCTTCTCCTGCTTTTCAACTTCAAGATTCTGGTCCATTGGAGTATTTCCTCCCGCTTGTATTGGGTCCCACTGACAACGCCGACCCGCCAGGCGGTGCGGACGCAAATGGGGTTTCGGAACGCCCGCCCACGAACTTGAGAACTTTCTTCTTCAAGTCCTCTTCAAGGCGCGAACGCTCAAGATCACGCCCCGTCCTGCCGATGCAACGCTCGTCGTGGAACACGGCCACACGGCCGGAAGCAGGGGCCCACGGGCCGGAAGGTGAGCGGGCAGCATGCGTCGCAGCGGGAAGAACTGGATGGAGTACGACGAGCTGACCAAGCCGTTCCTCGCACCCGACTCGACGGAGAGCGCCACCTCGGTGGCCGTCGAACTGCGCGACCGGATGGTGCGTGTGGAGCAGCAGGTGCTGGCCCAGTACACCGCCACCGCTGCCTACGCAACCCTTGCGCAGCAAGGGGTCGAGCAGGCTCGAGCCGAAAGCAGGGCCGACCTCGACCGCTCGCAGAGCACCATCATCGGCCTGCTCGACCGCCTGCGTTCGGAGATCAACACTCGTCTCGACGGGGTCGATGCTCGCCATCACGGCCCCAGTGCTGCAATGCCCCAGGACGTGGCTGCGCGACTGGCCGCGATGGAAGACCGGATGAACGGGGTGCTGCACGCCCTGGAAGGCTGCGTGCACGAGAACATGATGCTGCGCCAGCAGATCGACGAGCTCGTGGCCCAACAGATGCATCACGATGGGTGGCTGGTCGCCAACGGCGGCCCCAGCGAGCTGTCGCTGCGCTGACGAACATCCTGCCGGTCGGCGCCCCCTCTTCGGCGGCACGCGTTCAGTCGTTAGCTTGAACGATCGTGAGTGCCACCGACGCCACCCTGTGGCTGCAACCCAACCGTGAACGATCGCTGCAGCGCCGTCACCCCTGGATCTTCAGCGGGGGCGTGGCACGCGTGCAGGGCTCGCCGGCGCCCGGCGACACGGTGCTGGTGCGCGCCGCCGACGGCAGCGAGCTGGGCTGGGCGGCCTACAGCCCGGAGTCGCAGATCCGTGCCCGCATGTGGACGTTCGACCCTTCACAGCGGGTGACGCCGGAGTTCATCGCCGAGCGGGTGGCGGCGGCGGCCGCCCGCAGGGCCCCGTTGCTCGGCGGCGGTGCGAACGCCGGCGCAGGCGGCTCGGCCGAGTCAGCGGACGGCAGCACGACCGATTCGGCGCGGCTGGTGTTCAGCGAGGCCGACGGGGTGCCCGGGCTGATCGCCGATCGCTACGGCGACACCGTCGTGTGCCAGCTGACCACCGCCGGCGCCGACGCTCAGCGTGAGCTGCTTGCCGATTCCTTGGCAGCCCTGCCCGGCGTGGACTGCGTGTTCGAGCGCAGCGACGCCGACGTGCGCGAGCGCGAAGGCCTGCCTGCACGGGTGGGCCTGCTGCGTGGGCACGCCCCGGCAAGCGACCTGGTGGCCCACGAACAGGGCTTCCGCTTCGCCGTCGAGGTGGAGGGCGGGCACAAGACCGGCTTCTACCTCGACCAGCGCGACGCACGCGCGGCGGTGGCCCAGTGGGCACCCGCCCGGCGAGTGCTGAACGTGTTCAGCTACACCGGTGCGTTCAGCGTGGTTGCCGCAGCCCGCGGTGCGGCGGCCGTCACGTCGATCGATTCGTCGGGGCCCGCGCTGGCCGTGGCGGCGCGCAACGGTGCGCTGAACGGGGTGGACATCGGGCAGCTGATGGAGGCCGATGCGTTCACCGCGCTGCGCGGCCTGCGCGACCGGGCACAGCAGTACGACCTGATCCTGCTGGACCCGCCGAAGCTGGCCAACACCGAACGGCAGCTGGAGAAGGCGTCACGTGCGTACAAGGACCTGAACCTGCTGGCCGTGAAGCTGCTTGCACCCGGAGGCGTGCTGATGACGTGGAGCTGCAGTGGGGCGATGAGCATGGACCTGTTCCAGAAGGTGGTGGCCGGCGCCGCGTTGGATGCCGGCCGCGCGGCGGCTGGGCGCTCCGCAAGCGGGCGGGAGGTGCGCATCATCGGCCGTTTGCACCAGCCCAGCGACCACCCGGTGCCGCTGTCGTTCCCCGAAGCCGAGTACCTGAAGGGCCTGGTCCTGCAGGCCGACTGAGCCTGCCTGGTCGCGGGCACTGGTGGGGGCTCTCGTCGCGCCTCGTCACGTCCCGCGCCGCGCCGCGATCAGTGCGAGTGGCCGGGATTCTCCTGCACCAACTCGATCAGGGTGCCGAAGCTGCTCTTCGGGTGGAAGAACGCCACCGTCGTGCCGCGGCTGCCGGGGCGCGGGGCCGGGTCGATGGGCCTGGCGCCGGCGGCCACCATCGCGTCGTAGGCCTCCTGGCAGTTCGCCACCCGATAGCCGACGTGGTGCAGGCCCTCGCCGCGCTTCTCGATGCTCTTCGCGATCGCGCTGTCGGGGCGCGTGGCGCGGGTGAGCTGGATGTAGCTGTCGGCAACCTTCAGCAGCGCTTCCTCCACACCGTCCTTCTCCACGAACTCGCGGTGATGCACCTCGGCGCCGAACGCCTGCTGGTAGTAGGCCACGGCGGCCTCGAGGTCGTTGACGGCGATGGCGATGTGGTCGATCTCGGTGAGCAGCATGCGCCCAGTGAAACAGATCGCGGCCCGGTGGCGTCAAGGTGGGCATGCAGAGCGCAAGACTCGCCCTGCGAGCCCCCCTCATGGACACATCGTTCGACACCTTCTACCGCGCCCATCACGCCGACGCCGTGCGCTGGGCCGTGGCGTTGGTGGGGTCGCACGAGGTGGCCGAGGAGCTCGCCCACGACTCGCTGGAAGCGGTCGGCCGCAGGTTGGCCACGCTCGACAACCCTGGTGGCTACCTGCGCCGAACGGTGGTCAACCGCGCCGCCTCGTGGCACCGCTGGCACATCCGCGAACGACGGCGGGTGGCGCGCGCCACCGCCGGTGAGCCGAGGTCGTACACCGCGCCCGCCAACGAGATGCTCGACGCGCTGGCGACCCTGCCGTACAAGCAACGAGCGGCAGTGACGCTGCGCTACTGGGCCGACTGGACCGACGAGCAGATCGCCGACGCCCTCGGCTGCGCGCCCACCAGCGTGCGCGTGCTGCTGCACCGCGGCATCGCCGCCCTTCGCAAGGAGATCGTGGAATGAACACCGACACCCAACACGTCCCCGAACACGACCCCGAGCACGACCCCGAGATCATCGCCAGGCTGCGCAGCGCCCTCGACGAGGTGGCCGCCGCACCGCTGGCATCCGCCCCGGCGGGCTCGATGCCACCTGGCCGGAAGTCGTCGGAGCACGGCACCTGGTCCGCCGGCCGCTGGATCGCCGTTGCGGCCTCTGTCGCACTGGTGGCCGGGGCGGTCGCGGTGATCGCCGCCAACCTGTCGAATCGTCAGCCGGTGCAGTCCGGCGCCACCACCGTGCCGGCGTCCACCGTCGCCGTGCCTGCGGAAGACGACGCGATGCACTACTTCCTCGCTGCCGCCGACCTGGCCCCCGGCGAGGTCACCAGCCTCCCCGCCTGCTGCCTGCAACCCGACGAGGTCGCCATGGCCTGGGCGCTCGATGGCGATCCGGCCAACGGCTTGCTCGTGATGCGCGCCGCGCCGACCGACCCGGAGGTCTCGCCCGCCACGACGCCGACGGCGACGGTGATCACCATCGGTGGCACGTCGATGGCCATCGACAGCTACGGGCTCACCGCTGTGGAACGCGACGCGTTGGCGAGCGCGCTCATGCCGGGCTCCGGGCTGCCGTGGGTGCTGCCGGTCGAGGGTTGGTCGGTGATCGCGCTGCAGAGCCCCAGCGACTCCCCAGCGCACTCGCAGCTGTTCGGAGGGCGGGTCGCGGTCACGGCCGGGGTCTCCGCCGAGGCGTTCTTCACCTTCGCTTCGGCGACAACGGTGAGCGCCACAACGGTCGCCGGCAACCCAGGCTGGGTCCTCGAGTACATCGATGGCGCGACGCTGGTGCTCTGGCGCCACCCGCAGTCCGGCGAGTGGATGCAACTCGATGTCCCGGCCGATCTCGCCGACCGGACCGATGCGCTGGTTGCCGCCATCGTCCCGACCACGGACAGCAACACCACGCCGGTCACCATGGCGCCGCCGACGGTCGAGGGAGGACACCAAGCGGATCTCACGGCCGTCTCCGGCGACCCGCTGACCACCTTCGACTCGTCGCTCACCCTCGACCCCGCCGTCGGCACGCCGGCGCCGGCCTTCACCACCACCGACGGGCCGTTCACGGTCGACAGCCCCACCCTGCTGCTGTTCGCCGCGCACTGGTGCCCGCACTGCAACGCGGAGATCCCACGCGTGCTGGCCGCACTGGAGGCCGGCCAGCTGCGGGGTGCGCGCGTGGTGCTGGTGTCGACCGCCGACGCTGGCGCGGCCGCCAACTTCCCGCCAACAGCATGGCTGCAGGGCCTCGGGTGGACCGAGGAAGTGGTGTTCGACATCTCTCCCGGCGACGGCAGCGCCGGCCAGTTGGCCACCGCGTTCGGCGCCCCCGGCTGGCCGTACGCGGTGATGCTGAACGCCGACGGCCTCGTGACCGCACGAGCCGTCGGCGAGATGACGGCAGATCAGCTGGCGGCGCTGGCGGCCACTGCCTGACAACTGACAACTGACAACTGACAACGTTGCCCGCTCGATCGGATCGGGCACCCGATGGACGAGGTTCCACCCAGCCGTTCGTCCCGGAAACCGGGACGAACCAGCCCGAGAAGCCGAGTTGGAACGGATCAGCCCCGGAACCCGAAGCGCGGGGCGGGGCACGGTCGGGGCAGCGCGGCTGCGACGGGGCAGCACGGCTGCGGGGCAGCGCGGGCAACCCGGGGCAGCGCGGGCGGTCAGCGACGGAACCAGGTGAGCTGGTCGGCCACCTTGGCACGCAGCTCGTGGTCGGTGACCCCGAGGCCTTCTTCCGGGGCCAGCGCGAGCACGGCGATCTTGCCCTCGTGCATGTTGTGGTGCACCTGGTAGGCGGCCTCGCCGGTCTGGTCGAGCGGGAACACCTGGCTCATCACCGGGTGCACCATGCCCTTGCTGATCAGGCGGTTGGCCTCCCACGCCTCCTTGTAGTTGGCGAAGTGGCTGCCGACCAGCTTCTTCAGGCGCATCCAGAAGTGGCGGTTGTCGAACTCCATCAGGAAGCCGCTG
>JAUSLQ010000225.1 GCA_030645675.1 Actinomycetota bacterium
CAACGGCAGCCAGCCGGCCGGCCAGCTCGGCCTCAGCCGCCGCCAACCACGACCGCACCACCGACACCGCCCGCAACCCGCCCTCCAGCTCGGCACGGCACGCGGCACCGGCAGCAGCGCGCACCGCGCCGATCGCCCGCACCCGCTCGCACACCGCCCTCGTGTCCATACGAACGATCGTACGCAAGGGGTGTGACAGAGTTCCCCGACACACAATCGGTCGAGCTCGCGCACTTCGCTGTCGCCGTCAACGCGATCTTGCCCGGCCCGGTCAGGAGCGACGGCTCGGACCAGTACGACACACTGTCCTACCTCGCGAGCGACGACACTTCCTCCATGACGGGCGACAACCTCGGGGATGCTGACGCCACCACAATCCTCGCGCCCGAGATCGCGCAGCGGAGCTGGGCTGAACACCCAGTTCTCAGGGGGGCCCTCAGAACTGCACGACGTACGAGGGCGCTCCATCGAAGCGCTGGCACTGGTAGTGGCGCACCATCGAGGTGCCGGCGGCGCCGAGCGCCATGTGCAAGCGCTGGTTGCGTCGGTGGAACAAGGTGGTGAGCGGCTCGTCGTACCGCCCCACGGCGGCGTCGTCGAGCACGAACTGCTCGAGCTCGCGCTCTGCTGCGAACCAGCCGGCGGGCCGGCGGCCCAGCAACGCTGCCACGTCGGCGACGTCGGCCTCGTCCAGCGCGGCGCCGATCTCGCTGCGCCGCTGCAGGTGCCGCGCCATGCGGAACGCGAGGCGCAGCTCGTGCTGTGCCTCGCGATCGTCCACCTTCACTGCGCCCAACGAGCGGACCAACTGCCGGGCCACGGTGTCGTGCCGGGTCTCCAACGCATCGGGTGCCTGCAGGGTGGGCAGCTCGAGGCCCAGGTACTCGCCGAGGAAGTCGGTCGCCATCAGGTTCGTCTCGCTGCTCCACTGCATGATGTTCATCACGTCGGTCTCGGGCAGCGGGTCGCGCCAGGCGGCGCCGAACTGCAGCCCGTTGCCCATGCACGCGGCGAAGTGGTGGCGCTTCACGGCTTCCAGGTCGATCGGCCTGCCGGTGAACTGCTCGTAGCGGGCGTAGATCTTGGCGAAGTCGCCGAAGTGCAGCAGGGTGTCGCGCATCCGCCAGATGGTCAGGTCTTCGAGCGGGTCGCCGACATGACCGAACTCGAGGTCGATGATGGCCACCAAGTGGCCGTCCTGGTGCATGAACTGGCCGCTGTCCCACACACCCGGGGCGAGCCGGCCGTTGGCGGCCGGCAGGTGGCGCTGGTGCCAGCCGATGCAGAACTCGGAGAACGGGTCGGGCCGCACCTTGCGCTCGCGATAGCGGCTGATCATGTGTCGGTGGCCGGCCATCGCCGGGTCTTCGCCGGGACGCGGGTGGTCGATGCCGGCGTCGATGAACACCTGCGGGTCCAGCTGGTGCAGTACCGCCAACTGCTGCACGTACTCGTCGACGACATGGTCGCGGTGGGCCTCGCTGGTGTTCTGGAACTCGGCCTGGCCGGGCACCTTGGCCATCAGCACGCAGTCGAGGAAGCCGGGGGTCTCGATGAACCCGTACAGGTGCGGCACGGGCAGGCCGTGCTCCTCCATCAGCCGGTGGAAGGTGTACTCGTGGCGCAGGGGGAACGCCTCGCTGTCGGTGCGGTCGCCACGCAGCACCATGCCCAACACCTCGCCGTCGCGTTCGACGTCGGCGAACCACGTGGGCCGCCACCTCAGCTGGCGCTGGATGCCCACCACCGTGCCACCGCTGGCCCGAGCGATGATCTGCGCTGCTTCCTCTGTGGTCGGGATGCTCACGCCCACCAGCCTTTCATCGCCGTCGAGCCAAGGCCGAACGGCCGAACGGCCGAACGGCCGAACGCTATGGGAAGCGGCGCTTCCAGGTGTCGATCACGCCTTGGAAGTGCACAGGATCCAGTTCGCGCACGACGATCTCCTGGCTCAGCGTCGCCAGTCGGGAACCGCTGCGGTCGAACAAGCCACCGTGGTACACGCCGCGGCCGCGTGTGGCGATGACGGGTTCCAGCCGCAGCAGCAGCCATTGGTCGACGCGGATCGGGCGATGGAACCAGACCGTGTGATCCAACGTCGGGCCGCCACCGAAGGGCTGGCGGGGCAGATCCACCTCGGCGAAACCGCTGCCCATGTCGGAGATGAACATCACGATGCACGCGTTGATCAACGGGTCGTCGCCGACCACGCCCTTCGGGTGGATCCAGAAGTGGGCGGGCGTGCGCCGGTGCCCGGGAGGCGCGTCGGGGTGCAGCGGCAGTGGGGCGACCCGCAGCTCGAACGTGTCGAGGTGCTCGGGGTTGCCCTGGCCGATGCCGGCGGGGATCGCCGAGTCGAACTCGAACACTGCGGCCGGCGGCGGCACTTCCATCTCCGGCCCGGTCTCCTCGATGTGGAACGAGGAGGCGAGGCTGAAGATCACTTCGCCGTTCTGGA
Organism: Actinomycetota bacterium; assembly: GCA_030645675.1. Taxonomy (GTDB): domain Bacteria; phylum Actinomycetota; class Acidimicrobiia; order Acidimicrobiales; family Ilumatobacteraceae; genus UBA668. The sequence continues at coordinate 2,459 of JAUSLQ010000225.1, forward strand.
TGGCCTCCACCCGCCGGTGCGAGTACGAGCGGCCGTCGCGGTCGCGGTGCACCTGCAGCAGCGTGGGCCGCTCGGGCCGGCCGCGCCGCAGGAAGTAGCCATGGGCGCTGTGCACCGAGAACTGCTCTCCGACGGTGGCTGCCGCGGCGCGCAGTGCCTGCGCGGCCACCTGCCCGCCGTAGAGCATGCGCTGCTGGTGGTCGGGGTTGCGCGCCCGGTACAGGTCGCGGTCGATCTCCTCGATGTCGAGCAGATCGAGCAGCAGCGCGAGATCGAGGTCCACCGAGGTCAGGCCTCGTCGGCCGGCGCCGGCGGCACGTGGGGGAACAGCTCGGCGAACGCTCCGACCGTGACCCGCTTCCGCACCTCGGGGGCGACCCCGTCGAACAAGCCGTGCAGGGTCTCCTGCGTGTGCCCGAACGTGCCCTCCAGGTGGGGGTAGTCGCTGCCCCACAGCACGTTCTGCCAGCCCATCGCCGACACCGCGGCCACTGCCGACCGGTCGTGCTGGAACGACGCGTAGACGTTCTCGTAGAGGTACTCGCTGGGCAGGCGGCCGAGCTTCGGCCGCACCGCCGAGCCGTGCTGGCGGTAGGCCTCGTCAAGGCGATCGGCGACGAACGGCCCCCAGGTGGCGCCGCCCTCGGAGACGATCGCCTTCAACGACGGGTGCCTGTCGAACACGCCCGAGGCGATCATCTTGGTCACCGCCCGCTGCCCGCCGTAGGTGGTCTCGGTGTAGTTGATCAGTGCACCGCCGGGGCCACGGAAGTAGGCGCCGTGGCTGGTGGTGGCGTCGTGCGGCTCGGTGCCGATGTGGAACGCGATCACCAGGCCGGTCTCGGCCAGGGCCGACCACATCGGCTCCCAGAGGTCGTAGTGCCAGTCGTCGACGCCGAGCGGCGGCGCCACCGAGAGGTAGGCCGCCTTGAAGCCCATGTCGGCGACACGGTGGATCTCGGCGACAGCGGTGTCGACCGACAGCAGCGGGATGGTGGCGGTGCACACGTAGCGCGGCGAGAAGCGCTGGTACTCGAAGGCCCAGTCGTTGATCGCCCGGCAGCCGGCGGCCAGCAGATCGGGGTCCTGGATGCTGGACATCCAGATGCCGATCGACGGGTACACCAGCTCGGCCCAGATGCCCTCGGCATCGAGGTCGACGAAGCGCAACTTCATGTCGTTGGCACCTGGGGCGCGGTCGTCGACCGTGCGGCCGTCGGCATCGGTGAGCGTGCCCCGCGGCATCTTGCGGCGGATGGCCTGCCCGTCGACGTGCACCGTCTCCCACTGCCCGTCGGCGTCCTTCTCGCTGCGCGGCATGCGCGCGGCGAGGGACGCCGGCAGGCTGGAGGTGAACAGATCGGCGGGCTCGACCAGGTGCGAGTCGCCCGAGTTGGCCCAGATCTTGCTCATTCCGGGTCTACTTCGAGATCGGCCGGAAGCGCGGGGTGGACATCTCGTCGTTGACGTGTTCGAACACGATCTCGACGCGGTCGCCGATCTTCACCGTGTCGGGATCCACATCGATGATGTTCACCAGCATGCGGGCACCGGCGCCCTGCGTGCCGTCGAGCTCCACCGTTCCGGCGACGTAGGGGCAGCAGTCGATCAGGTCGGGGTGCAGCGGGTGGCGGACCACCGTGAAGCTGTAGATCGCACCCGTGCCCGGCAGTTCGGTGTACTGGTACCCCCGCGACTGGCAGTTGAAGCAGAACGGCGAAGGTGGCATCCGGAAGGTGCCGCAATCGCTGCACTGCTGGCACACCAGTCGGTCTTCCTTGGCGGCATCCCAGAAGGGCTGCGTGGTGGGGTCCGCGTGCGGATCGAACAGGATCGTGGGGAACTGGCCCTTCTTGAGCGTGCCGAAATCTCCAGCCATGATCAGACGTCCTTCCGAAGTAGTGCACCGGACACTGGCAGCCCGGCCGGGCCGCCCGTCACGAGCGCCACTTCGGCGCCCGCCACTTGATTGACCGCAGTGCCACGCATCTGCTCGACGGCTTCCCGAACATGGGTCATGCCGATGATGTAGGCCTCCGACAGGTTGCCGCCGTGGGTGTTCACCGGGATGCTGCCCGTGCCGTAACGGATGTTGCCGTCGGCCACGAACGCGCCGCCTTCACCGATCGGGCAGAACCCGTAGTCCTCCAGCTGCATGATGACCATCGGGGAGAAGTGGTCGTAGAGCAGGGCGACGTCGACGTCGCTGGGGCGCATGCCGGCCGCCTCGTACATCCGCTTCGCCACCGGGCGGTGACCCGACGACGTGAAGTACTCGTCGGGCGACTGGAAGTACTTGAACAGCGCCGGCCCCCAGCGACCGTCGCCGCCGTGGTTGGCAGCGCTGATCAGCACGGGCGGCTGCTTGAGGTCGCGGGCGCGCTCGGTGGACGTGGTGATGACGGCGACGGCGCCGTCGCTCTCCATCGTGTAGTCGAACAGGCACAGCGGATCGTTGATCATGCGAGCGTTGAAGTACTCGTCGAGCGTCAGCGGCTCGGTGCGCAGCGCCGTGGGGCGCTTGATCGCGTTGTCGCGGGTGCTGATGCACACCTCGGCGAAGTGCTCGCGCTTGGTGCCGTAGAGGTGCATGTGCCGCCCGGCGATCTGGGCGAAGCTGTGGCCGGGCGACAGCAGGCCGTTGTTGGCGGTGAAAGCAGCCGACGGCGAGACGCCGCTGCCGCCGTACGGGCTGGAACCCTCCGACATGGTGGCGTAGCCGAGCATGCCGCCGACGGCGGAACCGCCGAGGCGCTTGTTCAGCTGCTGCAGCGTCATCAGGGTGACCACGGTGGTGGCCATGCCCGAATCGATCGCGGCAGCGGCCACACCGAGGGCGCCGACGCAGCCGCCGCCACCGGAGGTGGTGGTGGTGGCCCAGCGGACCTCGGGAACGCCCAACTCGGCGCCGACGGTGGCGGGGTCGCAGGAGTTGGAGTAGATCGAGAACCCGTCGAGGTCCTTGATCGTCAGGCCCGCGTCGGCGAGGGCCATCAGGATGGCGCTGCACGCCATCGAGAGCTCGGTCTCGGGGTACGACTGACCACGCTTGTAGTACGGCGTCGCACCGACACCGACGATCGCGGCTCTGTCCTTGATGCTCATCGTGTGGTGATCCCTCCACCGCCGCACAGCGCGGCGCTCTGGTGCTCGTTGACGTGCTGGTCGTTGACGTGCCGGTCGTTGACTTGGTAGTTGTCGAAGACGACTTCGTCCGTGTCGGTGTCGAGCACCGCGTACGACAGCTGCTTGCCGTTCGTGTGGTCGCGGGCCTGGCCCACGGAACCCGGGTTGATCACCAACGCACGGCCGGCCCGGTGGGCCATCTGCGCGTGGGTGTGCCCGAGGATGATGTAGTCCGCCTCGATGTGCTTGAACTTCCGCAGCTCGGGCGAGTGCGGGAAGACGTAGTTGGTGTGCGGAGCGATGGGGCTGGCGTGGGTCATCAGCAGGTGCTTGCCCCCGACGGTGACCTCGATCGACTTCGGCTGGTCGGCCAGCCACTGCACCAGCGACTGATCGACGTGGTCGCCGCC
>JAUSLQ010000231.1 GCA_030645675.1 Actinomycetota bacterium
CGAACACGGGGTAGCCGTCGAGCTCGCCGATCGGCTCGTCGCTCTTCGGTGCCGCCAGCAGCTTCAGCGCCACCGCCACCGTCAGCTCGTCGGGGGTGAGGTCGTCGGGCACGCTGGCGGTGTCGTCGCCGCGCTTCACATACGGGCCGTACTTGCCGGGCTTCACCACGATCTCGTTGCCGTCGGGGTCGAGGCCGATGGGGAAGGTGTTGATCGCGGCCGCGTCGATGTGGTCGAGGTTCTCCTCCACCAGCCGCTTCAGCCCCGGCATCGGGTGCTCGGCGTCGTCGTCGGTGCCGAAGTAGAAGTGCTGCAGCCAGTCCTGCTTCTGCCGCTCGTTGCGGGCGATGGAGTCGAGGTCTTCCTCGATACGCGCCGTGAACGCGTAGTCGACCAGTTCGTCGAAGTGCTTCTCCAGCAGGCCGACGACGGCGAAGGCCGTCCAGGTAGGCACCAGCGCCTGGCCCTTCTTCCACACGTAGCCACGGTCTTGCACTGTCTGGATGATGGACGCCCACGTGCTGGGCCGGCCGATGCCCAGCTCCTCCAGGCGCTTCACCAGCGACGCCTCGGTGTACCGCGCCGGCGGCACGGTGGCATGGCCGTTGGGGGTCAGGTCCCGCACGGGTACGCCCTGGCCGACGGTCAGCGGCGGGAGCAGTGCTTCCTTCTCGTCCTCTCCCTCGGCTTCGTCGGTGCTCTCCACGTACACCTGGCGGTAGCCGGGGAAGGTGATGGTGGTGCCGCTCGCGGCGAACTCGCAGTCGGTGCCGGCCACGGCCGCGGCGACGGCGCCCAGCCGCACCGAGACGGTGGTGCCGCTGGCGTCGGCCATCTGCGAGGCCAGCGTGCGCTGCCAGATCAGGCGGTACAGCGAGAGCTCCTGACCGTTCAGCTCTGCGGCCAGCGCCTCGGGGGTGCGCAACGGGGTGGTGGGGCGGATGGCCTCGTGGGCTTCCTGCGCGTTCTTCACCTTGGTGGTGAACTGGCGCGGCGAGGGCGACAGGAACTTGCTGCCGTACCCGCGCTGCACCTCGGCGCGCACCGCCGCCAGCGCCTCGGCACTGAGCGTGACGTTGTCGGTTCGCATGTAGGTGATGTAGCCGCGCTCGTACAGGCCCTGCGCGATGCGCATGACCTGCGCGGCGCCGAGCCGCAGCTTGCGGCCGCCCTCCTGCTGCAGGGTGCTGGTCATGAACGGCGCCTTCGGCGACGAGCGGTACGGCTTCTCCTCCACCGAGCGCACGGCGAAGTCGGCGCTGGCCAGCGCGTCGGCCAGCGAGCGGGCCTGCGCCTCGCTGACGACGACGACGTTCTTCTTCGGCACGCCGTCGGAGGTGAAGTCCTTGCCCGTGGCCACCTTCGTGCCGTCGAGTGCGACGAGCGCAGCGGTGAATGCCGGGGAGGTGCCGGTGAGCAGTTCGATGTCCCAGTAGCCGGCGGTGACGAACGCGATCCGCTCGCGTTCGCGTTCCACGATCAGGCGCACCGACGGGCTCTGCACGCGCCCGGCCGACAGGCCGCGGTTCACGCGCCGCCACAGCACCGGCGAGACCTCGTAGCCGTACAGGCGGTCGAGCAGGCGACGTGTCTCTGCGGCGTCGACCAGGCCGTAGTCGATGCCCCGCGGGTTGTTCACCGCTTGGTCGATCGCGCTCTTGGTGATCTCGTGGAACACCATCCGCTTCACCGGGATCTTCGGCTTCAGGTACTCCAGCAGGTGCCAGCTGATCGCCTCACCCTCGCGGTCTTCGTCCGTCGCGAGGTAGAGCTCGCTGGCATCCTTCATCGCCGCGCGCAGGTCTTTCACCACGTCCTTGCCGCGCACGGTCAGCTCGTACGTGGGCTTGAAACCGTTGTCCACGTCGATCTGCAGTCCCTTGCTGGGAAGGTCGGCGACGTGGCCCACCGAGGCGCGCACATCGAACGCACTGCCGAGGAACTTGGCAATGGTCTTCGCCTTGGCAGGCGACTCCACGATGACGAGGGGCTTGGGCATTGACCGGTATCGCTAGGTGATGGGACACCCACTTGTCAAGGTGTGCGGTGCTTCGATGGCGATCAACCGAGCAAGTTGTTGATGGTGAACTCCACCCGGCGGTTCTTCGCGCGGCCCTCATCGGTGGCGTTGTCGGCCACCGGATCGGCCTCGCCGTGGGCGGTCTTGGTCAGCCGCACCGGATCGATGCCCATGAACACGAGGTAGTTGAACATCGCGTCGACGCGCTGCTGGGAGAGATCCAGGTTGTACTCGTCGGTGCCTGTCGAGTCGGTGTAGCCGTGGATGTCGATGGTGACCGACGGGTTCTGTTGCATGAGCGCCACACCGAGGTCGAGCACGCCGCGGGCCTGGTCGTTGATGTCGACGTCGCCGGGAGTGAACAGTGCGGAGTCGCGCACGTACAGCGGAGCGCTTGCCGGCCGAGGTGTGCCGGGCACGATCTCGTACTGCACGACGACGTTGTCCGCGCCGACCACGGCGGCCGTCTTGTCGCGGATCTCGTCGGCAGTGGCCTGGTCGGGTACGCGGCCCTGCAGGTACACCTTGCCGCCGGTGAACTCGGCCCAGCGCACCGGGGCATCGGGGTCGATCAGGTCGGCCGGCCCAGTACTGGGCGGCACGGTGGAGGGCGGCACGGTGGAGGGCGGCACGCCTGTGGTGGGTGTGGCCGCCGCACCGGTGCCGATCGGGTCGGTGGCCGGGGCAGCGGCGGAGTCGCTGGTGGGTTGGCCGGACGCCGCCGTTGCTGCGGCCGCGGGTGCCGCGGTGGCGGGCGCGCCGGTTGCGTCGTCGCCGCGATTGCCCAGCACGATGCCGGCCACGAGCACCGCGACGCCCAGCAGACCCAGCGCCACCGCGGGCCACCGACGCGGCACCCGCTGTGCAGGGGGCAGTGGCTGCTCTGCGATCTTGTCGGCGATGGCGATCAGCTCATCGGCACGCGCTCGCACATCGTCAGCGTTGCTCATCAGGTGTCTCGGTCGCGGCAGGCTCGAGCAGGGCCATCACGCCGTCGAACTGAGCCCGCGCCACCCGCATCTGCTCGCGGACGGCGACGCGCTGGATCTCGAAGTCGGCGAGCAGCGCTCTGGTCTCCTGCGCGCGCACCGCCAGCTGGTCGAGGTTCGCCTGGGCGGCCGCGTGCGCCACCTTCGTCTCGTCGTGCAGCTTGGCGCGGTACGCGTCGGCGGCGGCGATCATCTGCTTCGCCTGGGTGTCGCCCGCAGCGATCGCCCGCTGCGCATCGGCGTCGGCCGCGGCGATGGTCTGCTGGGCCTGGTGGTCGGCCTCGGCGAGAACCTGCTGGGCTCGGGTGTTGGCCTCGGCAAGGACCTGCTGGGCTTGGTTGTCGGCCTCGGCGATGGCCCGCTGAGCGTCGGCAGCGGCAGCGGCAAGGACCCGCTGAGCATCGGCGTCGGCCGCGGCGGTGGTCTGCTGGGCCCGGTTGTCGGCCTCGCCGACGATCTTCGATGCCTGTGCGGTCGATGCTGCGTTCGTGTCGGCGGCTTGTCGTTCGGCCGTCGCGAGCGAGGCGGTGGCCCGCTCGTCGGCATCGATGAGCATCTGGCCGGCGCGGGCCTCGGCTTCAGCGATCGCAGTGTCGGCCAGTTGCTGTGCGTCGGCAGTGATGATGCGGGCGCGCTGCTCCGCGCCGGTCAGCGTCTGGTCGGCCCGCTGCCGAGCGACGCGAGCGATCTGTTCCGCCTCGGTGGTGGCCGTGACGCGGAGCTCGGCCGCGTGCGACTCGGCGTCCACGATCAGTGCGGCCGAACGGGCAGTGGCCTCGTCGATCAGGCGAGCGACCTCGACGCGGGCCGACTCCAGCAGGTCGGCGGCGTGCGTCTCGTGGGCAGCATCCTCGGCCGTGTCGCTGGCGGTGTCGCTGGCGGTGTCGCCCTCGGCGACCGGCGTGGATGCGTTCACGACGCCGTTGGCCGCTTCCAACGCGGCCAGCCGCTCGCGCAGCGCATCGTTCTCCGAGGCCAGCGCCTTCAGCTCTCCCGACAGCGACCCGACGAGGCGCTGCACCTGGTACGGGTCGTACCCGCGCCGGACGAGTTCGAGGTTCTGATCGAGCTCTACTCTTGCCGCCATAACGCGGGATTCTAGGTCGACGCCGAGAGGCGCAGCCACCGAGCGCGGTGGTCTTGTGGAACCCTGAACAATGGCACGTCGAGCGCGCAACCGAGCGCCAGGCGTGAGCGGCCGGGGCTGCTAGACGGAAGTGGGCTGCAGCGTCTGCTCGTCGTCATCGACCACGGGCATCCGCTCGTCGTCGGGGTGGGCGCCTTCCACATAGAGGTGGGGCAGGATGCGGTCGAGCCACTTCGGGATCCACCAGTTGCGGGCGCCGAGCAGCTCCATCGTCGCCGGCACCAGCACCATGCGCACGACGGTGGCATCGACCAGCACGGCCACCGCCATGCCGAGGCCGAACAACTTCAGCGAGCGGTCGTCGCCGAGCACGAAGGCGGAGAACACGCACACCATGATGATCGCAGCGGCAGTGATGACGCGGGCGGTGACGGCCAAGCCGTCGGCCACAGCGGTGCCGTTGTCGCCGGTGCGGTCGAACTCCTCCTTCATGCGCGAAAGCAGGAAGACCTCGTAGTCCATCGACAGGCCGAACACGATCGCGAACAGCATCATCGGCGCCCACGCCTCCACCGGGCCGGCGCGGTCCACCCCGATCAGCGACAGACCCCACCCCCATTGGAAGATGGCGACGATCACGCCATACGCGGCGCCCACCGACAGCAGGTTCATCACCACGGCCTTCAGTGGCACCAGCAGGCTACGGAACACGACCATCAGCAGCAGGAAGCTCAGCACCAGCACGGCGCCGATCAGGTACGGCAGGCGGCCACCGAGGTAGTCGGCGAAGTCGATGCCGCCGGCGGTCCAGCCACCGACGTTCACCTTGATGCCGGTGCCGGGGAGCACGTCGGCGCGCAGGTGGTTGACGAGGTCGGCGGTGGCCGCGTCCTGCGGTGAGGAGACCGGATAGGCCTGCCACATCCACGTGCCGGGAGCGACTTCCAAGCCCGGGGTGGCAAAGGCGAGATCGCCGGCCTGGGTGACGGTCGCCAGTGCGGCGTCGACGGCGGCTGCCGTTTCCGGAGTCGCGTTGGGGTCGGTGCTGACCAGCACGAGCGGGCCGTTGCTGCCCGGGCCGAACGACTCGGCCACCAGGTCGTACGCCCTGCGGACGGTGGTGTCCTTGGGCAGGTTGCCGGCATCGCCGAAGCCGAGGCGGATGGAGAACAGCGGCAGCGCGAGCAGCACCAGGATGCCGGCGCCGGCGAAGAAGAACGGCCACGGCCGGTGCTGGATGAAGCGGCTCCAGCGGTACCAGAAGCGGGCCTCGCGATGGCGCTCGGCGCGGTGTGGCAGCGGCGTGCGCAGCGAGCGGCCGAACGGCAGCCGGCTGACCAACATCACCAGCAGGGCGGCGGCGAGGCCGCCGAGCAGGATGAGCCCCAGCTTGTCGGCGATCACGCCGGCCAGGCCGCTGGCGACGATCAGCCCCATCGCGATGGCGGCGGCGCGAGTGGTGGTGTTGATGCGGTGGCCGGCCAGGCCCAGCAGAGCGGGCAGCAGCGTGATCGACGCGACCATCATCACGAACACACCCACCGCGGCGCCGACCGCCAGGCCGCGCACGAACGACAGGCCCATGATGAACAGGCCGAGCAGGGAGATGATGACGGTGATGCCGGCGAAGATGACGGCGCGTCCCGACGAGTCGACCGCAGCGACCGTCGCGGTCTCCGGGTCTTCGCCCACCGCGAGGTGCTCGCGGTAGCGGCTGACGATGAACAGCGCGTAGTCGATGCCCACACCGAGGCCGATCATCGCGGCCATCTGCGGGCCGAACTCGGGGATCGAGAAGCCGTTGGAGGCAAGGGCGACGATCGCCATGCTGACACCGAGGCCGGCCATCGCGGTACCGATCGGCAGCCCCATGCCGATGACGGAGCCGAAGGCGACCAGCAGGATGACGATGGCGGCCAGGATGCCGAGGATCTCGCTGGCCGGGAACTCCATCTTCTGGAAGACCTGGCCGCCGTACTCGATGGTGAGGCCGGGTACGTTCACCTTGTCGCCGAGCGCGGTGATGTTGTCGGCCAGCTTGGTCCACCCTGCCTGGTCGAGTTGGGTGATGTTGAGCTCGGCGAACGACACGTCGCGGCCCAGCGTGTTCAGCGGCGAGCCAGCCGGGCTGTTCTGCTGTTCGTTGCCGGCGTCGTACGGGCTCTTGACCTTCACGTCCTCCATCGCCTCCACGTCGGCGAAGAAGGCGTTCATCGCCTCCTGCACGGCCGGGTCGGTGTTGCCCTGCTGGGCGGTGAACACGATCTGGGCGGTGACGCCGGCGTCTTCCGCGCTGCCGATGTTCTGGAACGCTTCCTGCACCAGCTTCGACTCGCTGTCGGGTTGGTTGAACTCGGTGCGGTAGTCGGTGCCGACCTGCTGCGACACCACGTTGAGCCCGATGAGAAGAGGCACCCAGATGGCGAACACCATCAGCCAACGCTTCCTGAAGCTGAAACGCGCCAGACGTGCGAGCACGGGGTTTCCCTCCCACGAGGCCACATCGGGGGCATGGCCGCTGATTCCCAACGCTACCGTTGGGAAAATCTACGATCCACGTGACATTCGCCTCGGCTGGACTGCGGAAGCGCTGGCGCACTGGCGCGCGTTGGATGCACCCGGTGCGACAGGCAGGGTCAGCCGCCTGGACCGCGGCTGGAGCAGTGTGCTCGTCGCGCTCGACCAGCCACCGGTGCGCGTGCGCAACATCGGCGCCGACGTGGCGGTGGGCGACTTCGTCGTGTTCGGCGACGACGAGGAACGGGTGGAGCACGTGCTGCACCGGCACAGTGCGTTCGTGCGCCGGGCGTCCTTCGAGGGCAACCGCGCCGAAGCGCACACGATCGCCGCCAACATCGATGTGGTGATGCTGATCCACTCGCTCACCTCACCGCCCAACCAGCGCCGGCTGGAGCGCGAGCTGGTGTTGGCGTGGGACAGCGGGGCGCGGCCGGTGGTGGTGCTGACCAAGACCGACCTCGTGCCGGACGTGGACGCAACAGTGGCGGCGCTGCACGACGTCGCCCCCGGGGTCGACGTGCTGACGGCCAGCGGCATCAGCGGCGACGGAGTGGAGGCCCTGCGAAGCTACGCGGCCGGGAACGCCACGATCGCGCTGCTGGGGGCCAGCGGGGTGGGCAAGAGCACACTGGTGAACGCACTCGTCGGCCACGGTCGGATGGTGACGGCGGAGGTGCGCGAGGGCGACCAGCGCGGTCGCCACACCACCACTGCGTGCGAGCTGATCCGCCTGGTGGAGGGCGGGTGGCTGATCGACACGCCCGGCGTGCGCGCCGTCAGCCTCTGGAGCAGCGGGCACGGCATCGAGCGGGCGTTCGCCGACGTGTTCGAGCTGATGGACCACTGCCGGTTCCGCGACTGCAAGCACGACGACGAGCCGGATTGCGCGGTGACCGCGGCGATCGCCGACGGTTTGCTGGACGTCAAGCGGCTCGACAGCATGAAACGCCTGGTGGCCGAGGAAGCGGCGCTGGAGGCCGAGCAGCGGGCCCAGGAGAAAGCGCTCGACCGCCGCGGCGTGCGCAAGCCCAAACCCCCCCGCTGACCCGCGACGATGGGCGCCTCTCCCGTCGAGGCGCCCATCGTGCATGGGGGGGGGAATCTGTTCCGGCCTCCGCTGTGAAGTCCGGCCGGTCGTGTGGTGGCTGTGCCGTCAGGCGCAGTGGCGCTTGCGGGTCATGCTCACCGAGGTGAAGGCCAGGCCGGCGCCGAGCACCAGCATCCCTACGCCCACCAGCAGGCCGGTGCTGTCGCTGCCGGTCCGGGGCAGGCGCTGGTTGCCGGGCATGCCCGAGTCGACGGGGGACTCGGGGGTGTCAGGGGCTTCGGGCGTGGCGGGTGTGTCGGGTGTGGCGGGAGTGTCGGGTGTGTCGGGTGTGTCGGGGACTTCCGGCAGCTCGGGAAGCTCGGGAAGCTCGGGGAGCGCCGGCAGCTCGGGGCCCACGGGCAGCTCGGGCAGCGGCACGAGCGACTCCGAGCAGCGGGCGGAGGTGTTGTGGATGTCGGCGTAGTCGTCGAGTTCGGTGTACTCCTCGCCGAAGTGCACGACGGTGCTGTAGTGGCACGGGGTGGCGAACTCGACCAAGAAGTCGTGGCCCTCGTTGTTCACGTCGACGATGTTCCACACCGTGAAGTACTGCGGTACGACGGTGGCGGTGTCGTGATCCAGCATCAGTGCGTCGAGCGAGTCGTCGCACAGGTTGCTGGTGTCGCCGTTGATCCAGAACAGCCACTGCCAGTCGTCGGGGCTGGTCTGCGCGGCCCGCACCTCCAGATCGGCCAGGTTCAGCGGGGTGCACTCCTCGATGGGTGCCAGCGGCAGCAGCGGCAGCAGGGGCAGCAGCTCGAGGTCCAGCGGCCCGAGCGTGCTGATGTCGATCGGCACCCATGGGCCGGGAGCCGGCGCTTCGTCGCAGAAGTCGGGATAGGCGATGCCGGCTGTGCCGTCGCCGTTGTCGACGTAGATCGGGTCGCAACCGCCGGAGGCGTGGGCGCTGCCGGTGCCTGCGAACAATGCGAGCGAAGTGACCGCCGAGACCGACCCGGCGATCAGGCTCCGAATGAGGGTGTTGGTGCTCATGGGTGGCTCCTTCTCGGTCAGCCGCACCGGGTGGTGCGTGCTGACGGTCCAGAGCCGTGGTGCGCGAGCGCCTCGCGCTTTTCGCGGGAGATCTCTGGTGTGCGAGGAATCTCTGGTGTCTGACGAAGTGAAGGTCAGACGGGTGAGGCGGAGACCCGCGGCACCACGGTGATCGCCCGATCGAGGCCGGTGATGGCCAGCCGTGCGAGCAGGCGCGCGTTGGTGCACACCACCATCAGGTCGCCACCCTGTTCGCGGCAGCGCCCGGCTGCGCCCAGCAGCATGCCGAGGCCCGTGTCGTCGAGCGCGATCACACCGTCGAGGTCGACGTAGAGGGTGCCCTCGCCCACCAGCGCCACGGAGCGCGAAAGGTGATCGTGGAAGTAGGGCAGGGTGGCCAGGTCGACCTCGCCACTGGCGTGCAGCACCGGCCGGTTGCCCAGCTGTGTGAGGCGGCAGAGGAGCTCCATGGCCTGGTCACGTTACCGGCCGCAAGCGGTGCGTCATGGGGGTTCGAACGCCATGGTCACGGAGGCGCCGAGCACCACGTCGGGCAGCACGGCGCCCACCAAGGGTACGTCGGTGCGCTGGGTGTACTGGACGATCGCGGTGACCGTGCTGCCGCTGGGGATGATCTGCACGGTCAACGGGCGCAGCGCGATGGCCCGGTGAGCGGCGGTGGTGCCGGCGGCAACCGGGTCCGCGGCCACCGATGCCGCCCGCGCTGCCTCGCGGGCGGCGAGTTGCACCGCCAACTGGTCGCGGCCGACCACTGCCACCTGCACCACGGCGAACAGCAGCAGGCACAGCAGCGGCAACGCCAGCGCCAGCTCGACGGTGGCCTGGCCGCGGTCGGCGCCGGCAGGCGGGGTGGCCGTGCGCGCGCCCGGCGAGCGCGGTGCCGGCCGGTTCACAGCTTGTCGATGACCGAGTCGATCACCCGGTCGAACAGGCGGCCGATCTTGCCGGCGCCACCGCTGGTGGTGGCCCAGCCCACCACCAGCAGCGCCACCAGCGCAGCGCCCAGCAGCACCAGCGCGTATTCGGTGGTGGCCTGGCCCTCCTCGTCGTGCGCGGCAGCGGGCAGCTGGGTGTGGGTGAGGAACCAGATGTGCAGACGAACCATCAGTTGTGACATGACGAACTCCGGATGAGGTGATGGCGGGACGGGGGTCAGCGGTGGAGCGACGACAGGGCTGCGAGCAGCAATGGCACGACGGCGAGGAACACGAAGGAGGGCAGGGTGCACAGCACCAAGGGCAACGACAGCCGCACGGGCAGCTGGCGAGCCAGTGCGTCGGCCTGGCGACGACGGCGCTGGCGGGCTTCGTCGGCCAGCCGCTCGAGCACTGGCGCCAGCGGCTGGCCGTAGCGGTCGGCGGCTGCGAACGAGTCGGCCAGCGGGGCGGCGATGGGCCCCAACCGGGTGGGCAGCGACGACAGCGCATCGGCGAAGCGCTCGCCGGAGGCGGTGCGAGCACCCACCTCCGCGAACGGCCCGGCCAGCTGGGGTGGCAGATGCGGCACCGCTGCCTGCAGCGCAGCGGCAGGCAGGTGGCCCGCCCGCACGGCGAGCACGACCAGGTCGATCGCGTCCGGGTAGCTGCGCTCGACCACCCGCCGGTGCGCGCCGCTGCGCCGTAGACCGAGCCGGCGTCGTGGTGCACCGATCAGCTCGTGCGGCGAGGTGCCGCGCCGACGGCCGGCGGGCGTGGGCGCGGGCGTGGGCGTGGGCTTGGGCGTGGGTCCCACGATCCGTCGCGCCGCCAGTGGACGCAGCGCGGCGGCGATCAGCACGACCGCACCGGTAGCCACGATCGCGATCATGCGGCAGCCCTGCCGACGATTCGCCGCATCCACCACCAGCCGGCCAGGTTGCACAGCGCGCCGGCAGCGGCCGACACCAACCCGACGGAGCTGAGCAGAGCGGCGCGGAACGACGCGCTGGCCAGCAGGCTCCAGGCAGCGAACGCGACCGGCACACCGGTGAGCACGCGGGCGCTCAGCCGTGCCTGTGCGCTGTGCGCCGCCGCCTCACCCCGGATGGCCGCGCGCTCGCGCAGCAGCGCGGCCGCAGCGTCGAGCGTGGCTGCTACTGGCCCGCCCAGCGCGTGGGCGGTGGCGATGGCCTGCACCACCACCGCTTCGTCGGCATCGCCCACGCGAGCGGTGACGATCGTCGCCGTGGTCGCCCCGGGGTGCATCGCTCCGCCTTCCGGGCGATGGCGGGCGAGCGCCCGCTCCAGCGCGGCGGTCAGCGAGCTGCCGGTGCGTGCCTCGGCCGCCATCGAATCCAAGACTGCCGCCCACAGGTCGGCGTCGGGCGGCCGCGGCCGCCGGTGCGACAGGCGGCGATGGCGGCGATGGCGCCGCTGGCAGAGGAGACCCACCGACCGAACGCCCACGAGGCGCGGCCGCAGCCACAGCGCGGCGAACAGCACCATCGCCGCGGCAGCGATGCCGCCGATCATCGCCGGCCCCGGCGCAACGACCCCACCACGTCGGCACCCACGGCCAGCGAGCGCACGTGCAGTCCGGGTGCCCGGCTGCCTTCGTCCGGCCCGCCGCCGTCCGGCCCGCTGCCGTCCGGCCCGCCGTCGGACACCTCCACCACCTCGGTGACCCGGCGGCTGCCGTCGGGCCCCCGGGCCACGTGCACCACCGCGTCGATGGCGCGGGCGACGTGCTGGCGCACGGCCACCATCGGCCAGTTGCCCACATCTTGCAGCACCAGCGACGACAGCCGCTCCAGCGCATCGAGCGCGCTGTTCGCGTGCAGCGTGGCCAGCGAGCCGTCGTGGCCCGTGGTCAGTGCCTGCAGCAGGTGCACGGCTTCGCTGCCGCGGATCTCGCCTACCACCAGCCGGTCGGGGCGCATGCGCAACGCGGTGCGCAGCAGGTGGGCCAGCGTGATCTCGCCCACGCCGTCGGGGGTGGCCTCGCGGGTTTCCAGGCGCACCACGTGCGGGTGGGGCAGCCGCAGCTCGGCCACGTCTTCCAGCGTGATCAGCCGGGCGTCGGGCGGCACCTCGTGCACCAGTGTGTTGAGCAACGTCGTCTTGCCCGACGACGTGGCGCCGCTGACCACCACGTTGCATCGCTGGTGCACCAGCTCGCGCAGCAGCTGCGCCACTGCCGGAGAGGCGAAGCGCTCCAGCGGGAGTGGTCGCTGGGCGAAGCGTCGGATGGTGAGGCACGGCCCATCGACCGCCACGGGCTCGACCACGGCGCACAAGCGCGAGCCGTCGGCGAGCCGGGCGTCGACGGTGGGGTGCGTGCGGTCCAGCCTGCGGCCGATGGGGGCGAGGATGTGCTCGATCGCGCCCAGCAGCGTCGCCGTGCGGATGCGCCCGACGTGCTGCAGGCGCCCGGCGCGCTCGACCCACACCTCGCTGCCGGCGTTGACCATCACCTCGTTCACGGTCGGGTCGTGCAGCCAGCGCTCGAGGCCGCCCAATGGCGACTGCTCCGCGACCAGGTCGATCATGCGGCACCCTTCAGTTGCTGCGCCAGCGAGCGGGGCAGCCGCGCTGCCAGCAACCCGGCGTCGACCGCGCGGGCCACCGTGGGGTCGTAGGCGAGTTCGGCCACCACTGGCGCGCCCAGTGCCCGCTCGACATCGTGGGCGGTGAGCGCCCTTCCCGGCTCGGTGAGCAGCACGATGCCGGAGGGTTGCAGCCCGCTGGCCGCCGCCCGCCGCAGCGCCAGGTAGCACGGCCGGGTGACCAGCAGTTGATGGGTTGCCGCGGCCAGCAGTGCCGGGGGCGGTGCGCCGGTGCCGGCGTCGACCACCACCGCGCCAGCGCCAGTGCCGGCGTCGCCAGCGGGGCCCGCAGCGGTGCCTTCCAGCGCGGAGGCTGTAGTGGCGCCTGCCAGTGCAACGGCCAGGTCGGCCCAGCGGCCGCCGGGCGCCTGGCTGCCGCGCGGCAGCAGCGCCAGGGTGTCGGTGGCGGGCACGGCCAGCCGGTGCAGTGCCGCCGCATCGGCCGTGGGCGAGGCCAGCCAATCGGCCACGCCCGGGCCGGCGGGCTCGGGCAGCCCCAGTGCGGCCGGCGCGTCGCCGGCGAGATCGACCAGCAGCGTGGGCCGCCGGCGGGACAACACGAGTGCGAGTGCAGCCGACACCACCGTGGTGCCGCTGCCGCCCTTCATGGACCAGCAGAGAAACATGGACCTACCCCAGGAGTGGAGGGAACTACGACTGGGGGAAGCCACGGCCGAACATATCGACCCTGCCCCGCCGAGCCAACGCCAGCGCCCAGATCCTTCGAACTCGGCGAACGGCTTCTGGGGCTGACCCGTTCCACGACGCCTTCTCGGGCCGAATCATCTCGCACACCGCAACGATGCAGCCCGAGAACCCGTGGGGCGGGCGGCTTGAGGGGCCGGCCGCACCAAGTGGGGCGGGCCGAATTGAGTGGGGGCGGGCGCTCTGCGGTGGTGCACGAGCGTCGACTCGCTACTCGCCGCTCAACACCCACCGGCGGGTGCCGGCACCGGGCAACAGCCGGGCGGCCTGCAGCCCGGGGAAGTGGCACGGCAGCAGCGCCGTGCCTGGCATCTCCGCCTCCTGCAGCAACGCGGCGCGAGTGCGGCGGGCCAGCGTCGGGTCGACGTCGTAGATGAACTCCCAGTCCACCTCGGTCAGCTGCGCGGGGCAGTGGATCGCGTCGCCCAGCACGATCAGCCGCTCGTCGCCGCTGGAGATCACCGTGCTGGTATGGCCGGGCGTGTGCCCGGGCGTGGCACGGGTGGTGAGGCCGGGCAGGATCGTCACGCCGTCACCGTCGATCAGCTGCACCTGCGACTCGATCGCCTGTAGGCGGGAGGCGCGACGGCGGCCGTCGCCGAGGTTGTCGACGAAGTGCGCCCAGTCGGCGGCGCCGATGTGCACGGTGGCGTTGGTGAACACCGGCGCGCCGTCGCGCTCCACCCAGCCCATGTGATCGCTGTGCAGGTGGGAGATCACGATCGTGTCGATGTCGCCCGGCTGCACACCCAGCGCGGCCAGGTTGCCCAGCAGCAGGCCGCCCTCGAACATCTCGCTCGACACCACGCCTACGCCGGCGTCGAGCAGTACCAGCCGATCGCCGATGCGGGCCAGGAACGTGCCGATCGGCATCTGGATGCGGCCGTCGGCGTCGAGCAGGTGCTGGTGCTCGGTCCAGTCGCTGTTCGCCCAGTTCTCCGGCAGCAGCACGGCGGTGCCGTCGTTGACGGGGTGCACGACGATGTCGCCCACGCGGATCGGCCGCATGCTCAGTGCACCTCGTTGATCAGTGGCTCGCCGCGCACGAAGTGGCCGAGGTTGGTGGTGAACACGTCGGCCGCGCGCCGAGCGGCCAGCGGTGTGCCGCCGGCGCTGTGCGGCGTGACGATCACGTTGGGCAGGTCCCACAGGGGGCTGTCGGCCGGCAGCGGCTCGACCACGAACACGTCGAGCGCCGCACCACCCAGGTGGCCCGACTGCAGTGCGGCCACCAGTGCCGGTTCGTCGATCAGCTGGCCGCGGCCCACGTTGATGACGTGCGCGCCCTGCGGCAGCAGTGCCAGCTCGGTGGCGCCGATCATGTCGCGTGTCTCGTCGGTGAGCGGCGCCGTCAGCACCAGGTCGTCGACCAGCGGCAGCAGTTCGTGCAGCCGCTCGGTGGGCCACGCCTCGCACGGCTCGTCGCCGGAAGGAGTGCGGCGCAGGCCGATGACCCGTATGCCGAAGTGCCGCGCCAGGCGGGCCACCTCGCTGCCGATGCTGCCCAGCCCGATGATGCCCATCGTGCGGCCTTCCACGTCGGCGACGTCGCGCTCGGCCCAGCGGCGCTCGTGCTGCGCCTTCGCCAGCGTGTGGGTGCCGCGGCAGAGGGCGATCGTCTGCATGATCACCGTGTGTGCGATGGGGGTGGCCGACGCGCCGGCGGAGTGGGTCAGCCGGCTGCCCTTGGCCAGCACGCGCCGGAAAACGGGGTCGTCGGTGCCGGCCGCGAACATGTGCAGCCACTGCAGGTTCGGCGCGCCGAGGACGGACTTGAAGAACGCCGGGCCGCGGCCTTCGGTCCACAGGTCGGCCGTGAAGACGGCCAGATCGATGCGGCCGATCTCGTCGGCCGTCAGCCGCCGATCGGTGGGCAGGAGCATCAGCTCGACGCCGGGCGCCACGTCGCGCCACTCGTCGCCGTACTGCGCTGCCGCTGCCTGCGAGCAGAGGAGCGTGGGGCTCAGGACGACTGGACTTTCTTGGCGGCCACCACGGCCAGTGCGATCACGGCGATGAGGAGGATGATGCGCTTCATTCCCGGAGCGTACCCCGCCGCACCCGCTGCGTCGCTCGGACATCTCCGTGAACAGCTGTGGTGGTCGGGTGGGAAACTACGGTGGGCGACGGAGGTGTCCGGGTACCTGGTGGACTCCGCCGCCTTCAAAGCGGTTGGGACGAGCGATCCTCGTCCGGCGGGTTCGATTCCCGTCCACCTCCGCCAAACCGCTTACATCTGTGGCACGCCACAGACGACGTACGTAGCGCTGTGCCGTGCCGCTGTTCCAGCTGTTGACGGTGACGGTCCGCCTGGCTCGCGTCACCATCCGGCGCGAGCCGGTGCTCGCCAGTTCCCGCGCGTGTCGGCGCCGGAGGCGCGACAGGACGTCGGCGCTACACCATCACGAAGCCGTAGCGGTAGCCGTCGCCCTCCAGCTCGCGCACGACGGTGGCCTTGGAACCGGTCAGCCGCACCAACGTCTGCACCGCCTTGCCGCCACGTCGTTGCTCCACGATGGCGAGCGTGTGGTCCGGGCTGAGCGCCACCGGGGTGCCGACGAGGTCGACGGCGAGGCCATCGACCACCAGCTGCAGGTCGCGGCCGTCGGCGGCGATGAACGTGCACCCGTCGGCTGTCGGGGCGGCAGTGGCCTGGCCCTTCACCACGCTCAGCAACTGGCCGGTGGTGATCTCGATCACCAGTGAGTAGTGCCGGCCCTGGGTGTCGGGCACGTTCATCAGCGCGCACCGCGACCGCGCCCAGCCCATCTGCCCACCCATCGCGTCGGGAACGATCCGGGCGGCGTCGACCGTCCCGATCACCGTGCCGTCCAGGGTGTACACCGACCATCGGCCGGCGGCGCCCGCCAGCAGTCGGTCGTCGGACACGAAGCGCACGGTGTCGAAGCCGACCAGCTGCGTCGCCAGCCAACTGATCGGCACCGCCGAACCCGACTCGAAGTCCACCGTGAGGAAGGCGCCCTTGGCATCGACCACCAGTGCGCCCTGCGGCATGAGACGTGCGTGCATGAAGTCGGTCACGATCACCGCCTTGCCCGTCTGCACTCCGCTGACGAAGCGACGCAGCACGGTCGGGGCCCCCTCCTCGCGCTCGTCGGCCACCAACGAGACGGTGCCGGCCGCGTCGATCAGCTGGCCGGCCGTCCACCAGATGGTGCCGGGCGCGGACAAGGTGAACTGAGCGGTGCCCGTGTCGGCATGGATCACCACGGCTCCCTCCGCGAACTCGCTGACACCCCAGATGGACGAGTTGGCGGGCAGGCCCAATGTGGCCAGGTCGACCAGCGACCCGGTGGCCAGGTCGACCACCGCCGCCCGCTCGGGGTCCGTCGGGTCGGTCAGCACCGCCACCTCCTGGATGCGGAACGGGCTGAGGCCGTCGGCCACGTCGACCTCGGTGGTGGATCGACCAGCCGGGTCCAGCACCGAGAGGTCGCCGTCGTCGGCGACCATCAGGAACGCCCGGCCACCGTTGCCCAGCAGGTGGTACGGCCCGCCTTCGACCGTGGTGGTCCAGACCACGACACCTTCGTCGTCCAGCCGCTCGACGACCCCCGTGTCGGGCTGGTAGCGCACCAGGGCGGGTGTGCCCTCGGTGCCGCTGGTGGCGCCACCTGCTGCGCCGTCGGTGTCGCGCAGCAGCACGAACCAGGCTCCCGCGGCTGCGGCGAGCAGCAGCACCGCGACGAGCCCCAGCAGCACCGCCCGCCGGCCGCGTCTGGCGGTGCGCCGCTGGGGCGCGGCACCTGGGAGCCTGGGGATCCTCGTCGGGCCGGTGGACATCGACGGAACCGTAATACTGGATCGGTGGCTTCTGTCGATCTGCGAGCTCTGTATGCAGTGGCGCCGTCGGAGTTCGTCGCCGCGCGCGCTGCGCTGGTGCGCGAGCTGAAGGCGGAAGGCCGCAAGGACGAGGCGGCCGCGGTGCAACAGTTGCGGCGGCCGCGGCTGGCCGAGCACGCGCTCAACATGGTCGCGCGGGCCCACGGCGGGGTGGTCGCCGACTGGGCGCAGGCCGCGTCCGCGGTCGATGCCGCGCAGTCGCTGGCGATCGGCGGCGGGGGCGCCCTGCAGCTCCGCGAAGCGACGATTGCGCTTCGTTCGGCACACGCGGCGGTGCTGGAAGCGGCTGTGCGCGAGCTGGGCGACAGCGGCGCCGCGCAACGTGACGAGGTGGCGGAGGCGCTGCGATCACTGGCCCACCCGCAGGGCGTGCCGTTGCTGCAGGCGGGCGTGGTGGGCTCGCAGCAGCTCGGCGATCTGGTGCTGTTCGCCGGCGCGCCCGAGCCGGTGGTGAACCGCCGCCCCGCCGGCGAGCGGCCGCGGCAGGCGACACCCGCGCCTGCAACCCAGCAGCAGCCGCCCCCCGCCTCGCCGCCCCGGCCGACGGTCGATGCCAAGCAGTTGCGGGCCCACGAACGTGCCGCAGCTGCTGCGCAGGCCGAGTCGCAGCGCGCCGACCAGGCGCTGCACGCTGCCCGCGCGGCACTGGCCGCGGCCAAGGATGCCGTCGCCGCCGCAACCGAGCGCTCCGCCCATGCGCGTGGTGCAGCCCGCGCCGCAGCACAGGCGCTCGATCAGTTGCGCGCCGGCGAACCCACGGCTTGAGCGACCGCCGCGCGCCTGCCGGGCAGCGCGGGTCGGCAGCGGTACCCGGTGGCGGCGTTTGGCGCTGCCCCGAATCGGGTACTCACAGCCATGATCATCACTGGACTCATCCTGCTTCTCGTCGGCGCATTGCTGGCCGTTCCGCTGCTGTGGACGATCGGAGTGATCGTGGTCGTCGTCGGGCTCGTGCTGATGCTCGTCGGCCGGTCCGGTCGCCAGATCGGTGGCCGCAGCCACTACTGGTGACGCACACAGCGCCGGTTGGCGAACATGCCAGCCACCACACCCGCAACTGGCACACCCGCAACTTGCACGCCCTCGACTGGCACACCATTTCAGTTCAGACAGTGAGCTCGCACTTGCGGGTTCGCATCTACAGAAAGGCTCACCCATGGACAACAAGGACCAACTGACCGGGAAGATCAAGCAGGCCGCCGGCGATCTCACCGACGATCAAGACCTGAAGAACAAGGGCAAGACCGAGGAGAAGGCCGGCGATGCCAAGGAGTTCGTGGAGAAGGTGGCCGGCAAGGTCGGCGACATGATCGATGGCGCCAAGAAGCGCCTGACGAAGGACTGACCATGAAGATTCGTTCAGATCGTTCCCAGTTGATCGACGAACGCGACCATCTCGTGTCGCAGGCGCCGATTGCACAGGCGCCTCTCGCGCAACCGCAGAACGTACAACCGCAGTACGTACAACCGACCCAGGCTGTCGATGGCGCCCAGGCTCTCGACGGTGGAGGCTTCGCGCCGCCGCCGCCGGTGGTCGTCGCGCCGATGGCCGAGACCCCGGTGGGCAGCGAGATGGTGGTGACCTCCCGCAGCAGTGGGTTCACCCCGTCGGCATTGGTCGCCGGCATCGTGGCCATCGGGCTGCTGCTCCTGGGTGGCATCACCGCCGCCCGCGCCGGGTTGGACAGCCCCCTCGACGAGCCCGTGGTGCAGGTGGCGGGCTATTCGGCCACCGCCTTGCTCGGCCTCTTCGAGATGGCGTTCGGCATGCTGCTGCTGATCGCTGCTCTGTCGCGCTCGCGACAGACGGTGCTCTTCCTCGGCATCGCCGGCGGGGTGGCGGCCTTGGTCGCAGTGTTCCAGCCGTCGGTCGGCGACGACCTGCTCGCCGTCGAGCGCGGGTTCGCAGTGATCGTTGCCATCGCGATGGGGGCGATCGTCCTCGCCGCGCTGCTGCCGACCGTGCGGCGCAGCAGCCTGGTGCAACGCACCAGCGATGTGAACTGAACCAGCTGAGCTGAACTGGCTGAACTGAGCTGAGCCGGCCGCGCCGGCGCCCTCGTGGCGCTGGCGCGGCGGCGCGTCTGCTCCAAGGTCAGGGTGCTGCGAGGGGCGGTGCGCCGGCGCCGCCGTCTGGTGCTTCCGTGGTGTGGCTCCTCAGCTGCCGGACGCTGGCGGTCAACAGGCGGCCGACGTGCACCTGGCTGGTGCCGATCTTCTGTGCGATCTCCGATTGGGTCATCTCGTCGAAGAACCGCATCTGCACGATCCGCTGTTGCCGCGGCGACAATCGGTCGAGCAACGAGGCCAGCACCTCCCTGTCGAGCACGTGGTCGAACGGTGCATCCGCGGCGCGCAGTTTGCCGCCGCCGGCGTCGCTGAGCGAGTCGGTGAAGTACGCGGCGTTCGCCTCCAGTGCCTCGATCACCGTGTCGGTCGGCAGGTTCACGCGTGCCGCGATCTCGGACACGCGCGGCGAACGGTTGAGCTCACTGGCGAGGTCGTCGCGTGCCGAGATGATCGATGCCAGCAGGTCTTTGGCCCCGCGGGGCACGTGCACGGCCCACGTGCGATCGCGGAAGTGGCGACGGAGCTCGCCCATGATCGTGGGTGTGGCATAAGCGCCGAACGGCACGCTGCGCTCTGGGTCGAAGCGGTCGATTGCCTTCAACAGGCCGATGCGGGCCTCCTGGACCAGATCGTCGAACGGCTCTCCACGGTCTGCGAATCGCCGAGCGCCGCGGGTGACGAGCCAGTCGGCGCGCGCCGCGATCTCGTCGCGCAGCTCTTGATCGCGAGTGAGCGAGTATCTGGACAGCGCCTGCTGCATCCACTCGTCCTCAGACCCGGAGGTGATGGTGGCGGGGCTCATTCCAGCGTCGGGTCCGCCACTGCCGCCCAGATGTGCGCTTCGTCACCGACGATGGCGATGCCGTGGTCGTCGGACACATCGGCCAGCACCATCCGCGACAGCTGCAGGTCG
>JAUSLQ010000235.1 GCA_030645675.1 Actinomycetota bacterium
GGCGTTGCCGCCTGCCGGATGTGACGGCCACCCAGGGACAGAAGCGTTCGAACAGTGTTGAAAAGTGTGCTTTGATAGGTGGCACGTCGCCGCACTGGTGGCGATGGAGGGAGCTGTTCATGGGTGCAATCAATGCTGCGCCGAGTCCGCTGAGCATCACCGGCGGCGGCCCGCCGCTGTCGGCCGACTTCGCCAGTTGGATCGCGGCGGCCCCCGACTTGGCCGACCGTTTGGTGAACGAGTTCGCCCCGGTGGCCACAACGCTGACGACTCAGCAGGCCTACTGGATTGGCCTCAACGGATGGATCACCGACCGGTTGAGCGGGCCGATCATGAACGGCGAGGTGACGGTCGACGAGCTGGGCGCGCAGACGTGGGCGGTGTACGCATCGAGTTACTGGGGCGGACTGGAACTGCGCGAGCACTGGGGAATGCCGCCCGCCATGGAGCGCATCGGCATGCAGTTGCCACAGCATCCATTCATCGAGGTGCAGCAGGGCATGGTGGGCCTGTTGCGGCAGCGGCTGGAGGCCGTGCACGGTGGCGGTGCGGCCTGCCTGCAAGCACTGCCGGCGATCCTCCGCGATGCGTCGCCCAACGGGCCGATCCACGGCTCGGGCTACAACGCTGGCGTGCAGGTGGTGAAGACCGAAGATCCGCCGATCGGCCAGCGTCGCCCGCATCGGACACCGAGGCCCGCCGCGGTGCGGATCAACTCTCGCGCCTTCATGCGGGTCGACTACGACATGCCGACGCCGCAGTACCTGAAGGAGTCGCGCTCGGCGTTCGAGCGGGCCGTCACCTCGCATCCCGAGGAGTACGAGAGGATCATCCGGGGCGAGCATGGTGAGACCAACCTTCGCGACGTCTGGAAGACGGCCGTGGAATACGGCAACCTCACGTGGGGCGGCGACGCCCAGGACGGTTGGACCGACGCGTACTGGGAGGAGTCGATCCGCTGGAGCTCGACCGTGAACTTCGGCCTGGAGGCCGCGGGTCAGGCGGCATTCGTCGCGCTCCTCACCGGCGACGAGGATGCCGCACTGCGCGCCGTGATGTGCAACGTGATCTATCTCGGTGCGTCGCCAGGGTGGCTGCTGGGTTTGCTCGATGTGGAAGCGACACTGCCGACCGTGGGGTGAGTGACGAAGCGACGCTTTCCGCGTCGACTCTCCACACGAGCTTCTGTCAGGATGACCGACACAGCAACCGGCGGGAGATGGGGAATCCATGACCAGTGACGCGACGTCTGCAGCGCCCGTGAGTGCACCGGTGAACGACTGGGCCGGCGACTACGACATCTTCGACCCGCAGTACATCGCCGACCCGTACGGCATCTGGGCCGAGCTGCGCCAGACCTGTCCGATGGCGCACACCGACCGCTGGGGCGGCTCGTGGCTGCCCACCCGGTACGCCGACGTCTACGCGATCGCCCATGACATCGAGAAGTTCCCGTCGGGCAACGGCATCAGCGTCGTGCCGCTGATCGACATGCCCGACGGAGCGCCAGCGCCATCACCGCTGCTGACCGCGGGAATCCCGCCGATCAGCGCGGACCCGCCCTTGCACACCTGGACCCGCCGGCTGGTGCTGCCGACGATGAGCCCGGCGCGGGTGGCCGAGTACGAGGTGTACACGCGGGCACTGTGTCGTCGGCTGGCCGTCGACATACGCGAGCGCGGCGAGGGCGACGCTGCAGCCGAGTACGCCCAGCAGATCCCCGTGCGGGTGATCGGCCACATCCTCGGTGTGCCGGAGGACATGTCCGACACCTTCACCGAGTGGGTGCGCGACATCCTCGAGTTCGCCAACGATCCCGACCGCCGGCGCCGCGGCATCACCGGCCTACTCGCCTTTGTCCAGGAGGCGATCGCCGAGCGGCAGGCCGATCCCAAAGACGACTTCATCACCGAACTGTTGCAGTCCGAGCACGACGGTGAGCCGACGGGTGTCGATGTCGTGATGGGCATGTGCGCGCTGCTGCTGATCGCCGGCATCGACACCACGTGGTCGTCGATCGGCTCCACCATGTGGCACCTGGCGACGCATCCCGGCGACCGCCACCGGCTGGTGGCCAACCCCGACCTGATGCCCACGGCGGTGGAGGAGTTCCTGCGTGCCTACGCGCCGGTGACGATGGCCCGGCGGGTGATGGAGGACACCGAGTACAACGGCTGCCCGATCAAGGCCGGCGAGCGCGTGCTGATGAACTTCCCCGGGGCCAACCGCGATCCCGAAGTGTTCCCCGACGCCGACACGGTCATCCTCGACCGCGAGCACAACCGCCACTTGGCGTTCGGGTCGGGCATCCACCGCTGCGCAGGCTCGAACCTGGCGCGCATGGAGCTGCGCGTGTCGATCGAGGAGTGGCTGGCGGCGATGCCCGAGTTCGAGGTCACCGACCCGGCGAAGGTCACTTGGGCCGGAGGCCAGGTGCGCGGCCCGCGCACCGTTCCCGTGCGAATCGGCTGAGGAGGCACGCAGATGAACGGCAGTCCCACCATCGACGCAGCGGCCATTGCCGCACTCGCCCACGGCGAAGCGATGGGGCTCTTGGAAACCGAGCTGCAGCGAACCCTCGACATGCTGGACGGCTTGGATGTCGATGCGTGGGCGGCGCGCACCGACTGCCCCGACTGGGATGTACGCCAGATGTACCTGCACGTGCTGGGTGCCTGCGCGGGCAGCGCGTCGATCCGTGAGGGCCTGCACCAGATGCGCGCCGCCAGCGCCAGGCGCAAGCGCGAAGGCGGCCCGCTGGAAGCCAGCCTGTCCGCAGTGCAGGTGGCCGAGCGTGCCGCGCTCTCGCCGGCCGAGTTGGTGCAGCAGTTGCGGGCGATTGCCGGGCCGACCGTGAAGGGCCGCCGTCGGATCCCGGGCTTCATACGCAAGGGCGTGAAGATCGGCGTCGACGGCCCGGTGGTGGAGAAGTGGAAGGTCGGGTACCTGGTCGACACGATCTACCTGCGCGACCTGTGGATGCATCGCATCGACGCCTGCCGGGCCACGGGTAACGCGATGGTCCTCACCGCTGCCCACGACGGCCGCATCGTGGCCGACGTGGTGGGCGAGTGGGCGCGCCGGCACGGGAAACCGTTCGACCTGGAGCTCGCCGGTGCCGCCGGTGGCCGGTTCCGGGCCGGTGACGGTGAAGAGATCAACCTCGACGCGGTGGAGTTCTGCCGTGCTCTTGCCGGCCGCGCTCCGGCGCCCGGGCTGCTCGCCACGATCGTGCCGTTCTGACCGCTGCCGCTGGCCATCAGCACGACCGGCTATGCGCCGAGGTACTCCTGCAGGCGGCGGTCGGCGTCGTCGCCGAAGAGGATGTTCGCCACCTCGTCGAGGCCGCTGCTCTGGCGGATCACGTCGTCGCTGACCACCTGCTCGATCTTCGAGCGGCGGCGCATGAAGTCGTCGAGCTTCGTGATCATCTCCGTGCTGGCCGCGAGGTGCAGCTCGACGCGCAGATAGTCGGCGTTCTCCATGATGTCTTCGCCCATGCGTGGGTCGTCGCGGATGGCCTCCAACATCGAGAACGCACGCCGGCCGTAGCGGCGCCACAGCCGGTCGCTGAGCGGCTCGACGTCGGGCTTCGAGCGCAGCGAGTCGATCTTCAGCAGCCGCGCCTGGCGGTAGAACTCGGTGCGCGTGGCCTTGGCCGGCTCGCCGTACCAGTTGCCGAGGTCCTTCTCCAACGGCACGCCCAGCGACTGCACCGCGTGGGCCACTTCCTCGCCCACGTTGAGACAGTCGGTCAGCTTGCCACCGAAGATGGTCACCAGGCGGGCCTTGCGATCGGTCTCGATCGCGTGCTTGCGGCTGAGCGTCGTCCACGCCACCTCGCGCTGGTCGGCGCCGCCCGACTTGACCACCAGTGGCCGGACACCGCAGCGCTCGGCGATGATGTCGGCGGTGGTGAGCGGTTGGTCCAGGTTGAGGCGGGCGTTGATCTGCTCCAGCAGGAACGTGCGGTCGTCTTCGGTGACCTCGGTGTGCGCCTGGTCGACGCGGGTGTCGGTGGTGCCGATCACCGAACGCGAACCCATCGGGATGACGTAGAAGAGGCGCTGGGTGTCGTCGAAGAAGGCCAGCACGCGGTTGTGGCTGGCGGTGGTGAGCCGGGGCACCACCAGATGGATGCCCTTCGAGTACACGATGCGGTGGTCGGTGTGGGCGCCCCACGTGGAGTTCAGTGCGTCCACGAACGGGCCAGCGGCGTTCACCAGCACCCGCGCCGTGGTGGTGAACTCCTCGCCGGAATCGACGTCGCGCAGCTGGGCCACCCAACGGTTGTTCTTTCGTTCTGCCGACACCAGTTCCACGTAGTTGGCCGCAGTCGCCCCGGCCTCCAGTGCGGAGCGCACGAAGGAGAACACGAATCGGCAGTCGTTGTCGATCAGGTAGGCGTCGCGGTACTCGATGCCGCCGCGCACCGACGACGTGTTGATGACGGGCTCTTCCTCCCGCACCTTCTCCCTGCTCAGCAGGCGCGGGTAGCGGGTGCCGAACTGGCCGATGATCCAGTAACCCAGCGCACCCAGCCCGGCGAACCACGGCGGGTACGGCGAGGTGTCGTCGAGGCTGGCGAGAAAGCTGATCTCCTTGATGTTGTCGGGGTACGCCTTCATCAGCCGGTTGCGGCTGCGGCACAGCTTGAACACCAGCAGCAGCTCGTAGTTCTCCAGGTACTTGAAGCCGCCCCACACCAGGTTCGACGACTCCTGGCTGGTGAAGTGGCCGAAGTCGCCGCTGTCGATCAACGCCACTGATGCGCCGCGCCCGGCCAGCGCCGCCGAGGTGACCGCCCCGTTGATGCCCCCACCCACCACCAACACGTCGAAGGTGCCGTTGCGCAGGGTGTCGAGGTGGGTTCGCCGTGAAGCCATTGTCTCAGTGTGCCCCGTCGGGCGCCGGCCGCTTCACGCAGGCGTCAATCCTGTGGCCAGGTGGTCGCGACGGCCAGCAGGTCGTCGCGCATGTCGGGGTGACCGATCGAGGCCAGCGCGAGGGCACGTTCGCGGATGGTGCGGCCCTGCAGCTCGGCGGCGCCGTACTCGGTGATGACGATGTCGACCTGGTGCCGCGGGGTGCTGACGACCGAGCCCGACGGCAGCTTGGGCATGATGCGCGACACCAGTTCGCCGTTCACCAACGACGACGACGGAACGCAGATCAGGCTGCGACCGTCGGCCGACAGACCTGGCCCGCTGACGAAGTCTTCGTGGCCGCCGATGCCGGAGAACTGCTTGCCGCAGATCGTGTCGGCCACCACCTGACCGGCCAGATCAACCGCAAGTGCGCCGTTGATCGTCACCATGTTGCGGTTCGTCGCGATCAGCTCGGGCGAGTTCACCACGCGCACCGGCAGGAAGCGGACCTCCTTGTTCTCGTGCAGCCACTCGTACAACTCGGGCACGCCGGCGGCGAACGTGGTGATGGAGTAGCCGTCGAACCTGCTGCCCCGGTTGTTGGTCACCTTGCCGGAGCGGTGCAGGTGCATCAGGCCGGTGGTGAACATCTCCGAGTGCACCCCGAAGTCGCCCAGCGGGCCCTCGGCCAGCAGCTTCGCGATCTGGCTGGGGATGCCGCCGATGCCGGTCTGCAACGTGCACCCGCTGTGGATGAACGCCATCGCATGCTCGGCGATCGCCATCTCCACGCTGGTGGGCGGCGCGTCGGCGAGGTTCAGCGGCTGGCGATCGGTCTGCACCAGGAAGTCGATCTCGTCGACGTGGAGCCGGTGCTCGTGTTCGGGTGGCACGCCGAATGTGCGCGGGAAGTGCGGGCTGGCCTCCACGATCAGCAGGCGCTCCGGGTCGGCGCCGGCGCGGTGCATCTCGTCGACCGAGGCGCCCGCGTGCACGCTGAGGCTGACCCACCCGTCGACCGGCATCGCCGCCGAGGTGGCCATCACCCGTGGGTTGAGGTGGTGCAGCACTGGCTCGAACCGGCGGAAGTCGGCCGGCACGAAGTCGACCGAAGCACCGGCGTCGCGCAGGAACCGCTCGGCGGGTCCGAAGAACCCGCTGCGATAGTGCACGCCTGAACGCATGAACAGCTGATACAGATCGGGCAGCAGCGCGCCGAACACCTCCAGGTGCTCGAAGTCGTCGCGCTCGCCGAGCGCGTGGAAGAAGCCGCCGGGCACGCCAGGGCCGAGTGGCACCGCCAAGGTGTCGGAACTGCGGATCGCTGCCACGGCTTCGCTCATCTCGCTGAACATGGCTCTACTCTCCCGTCCGCGCGGGCTCGCCGTCCAGAGACGAACGGCCCGAAGTGCGGTGCGGGATACCCTGGTGCCGTGGCCGCCGATGGGTTGCGTCGCAAGCGACGAACGAAGTGGGTGCTGGCAGGTGGGCTGACCCTGCTGGTGGGCCTGGTCGCGTTGCGGCTGTTCGTGTTCAACGACACGGCACGCGCCGTGCCCATCGATGTGGCCGTCGAGCGCTACCGCGACCAGTTGTCCAGCACGACCGCCGCTGCCACCACGGTCCCCGACACCGCGGTGGCCACGTCCGTCGTGGCGGGCAGCACGGTGCCCGTCGTCCGTCCGGCCACCCTGCCTGCGCCGGGCGTGTACCGGTACGTCACCACCGGGCAGGAGTCGATCGACGCTGTCGGCGGTGCCACCCATCGCTACCCGGCAGAGACCACGATCACCGTCACGTCGGCGGGCTGCGGTGTCGACCTGGCGTGGCATGCGCTCGTCGAGCGTTCGGAGAACTGGGCACTGTGCGTGGCGCCTGCCGGCGTGGAGCTGCAGCCCACCGGCCGCAGCTACCACCAGTTCTTCGGGCAGTCGCGCACGGAAGACCTGGCGTGCGACCGCGCCGTGCTGGTGGTGCCCCTCGACGGGCAGTCGCGGGAGGCCGAGCCGCTGGTGTGCACGCTGGGCGGCAGCGACTTCCGGCCCGTGTGGGAGGTGCTGGAGGCGGGCACGCGCACCGTGGAGGGTGAGGTGGTTGCGGTGCAGCACGTCCGCATGACCGTGACCGACGACGACAAGTACTGGGAGCACATCACGTACGACTGGTACCTCGACGAGCACGGCCTGCCGGTGGCCATCACGCTCACCGAGGAATCATTGTCCGACACGGCGTACGGCGACGTCACGTACACCGAGCAGTACACGATGGAGCTGGTGTCGCTGACCCCGCTGCAGTAGGCGGTGGCCGGATTTCCAACGTGTGCGCGACACCGTGAAAAGGCCGGGTAATGTGCTGCGATGAGTCCACCACATGGGTGGCTCGGAAGTGTGAGGTACAGCAATGACGATCGGCACCGTGAAGTTCTTCAACGCTCAGAAGGGCTACGGATTCATCTCTCGAGAAGGCGGTGCCGACGTGTTCGTGCACTTCTCGAACATCGACGGTTCGGGCTATCGCTCCCTCGAAGAGGGACAGTCCGTCGAGTTCGAAATCGGGCAGGGTCGCAAGGGCGACGAAGCCCTCAAGGTTCGCCCCGTCTGATCGCGGCAGCGCCGTCGGCGTTCAGCCGCGGCGCCACAACTCCAGTGGTGTGAGGTCGCGTGGCCCGCTGAAGGGCAGCACGATCTCCTCACCGCGCCTGCCCGCCGACGTGTAGGCAGCCATCACCACCTGCAGCACCTCACGCCCGAAGGCGGCGCTCATCATCGGCTCGCGGCCGTGCGCGACATCGTGCACCAACGCCGCCAGCTGTGCCGAGTAGCCGTACTGCTCCAGTGCAGCCACCTCGCCGGTCACTGGTGGCAGTGCCACTTCGTCGCCGTTGTACTCCAGCATCGGCGCGGGGATCAGTTCGGCGCGCAGCACGCCTGCGTCGCCGGCCACCTGCGCGTCCCACATCGGTTCCGGCCCGGCCTGCCAGCTGGCCACCACCGAGGCCACCAGACCGCTGCGGTAGCGCAGCCACACCTCGGCGTGCTCGTCGCTGCCGTGCCCTTCGCCGCCGCGCAGGGCGGCGCGCACCGCCGCGGGACGGCCGTGCCCGGCAGCGTTGGCCAGCAGCAGCGCCACCGCCAGCGGGTGCACCCCCAGGTCGAACAGAGCGCCGCCGCCCCACTCGTCGCTGGTGAAGTCGCCCCAGGTGGGCAGGCTCTGCAACGCCCGCACCTCCAGGTGGGTCAGTGCGCCCAGGCGGGGCGCAAGGGCCACCATCCGCTGCACCACAGGCGCGTAGGCAAGGTTCTCGCCGTACAGCAGCCGGCCGTGGTGGCGGGCAGCCGCGTCGACGATGCGATCGGCCTCGTCGAGCGTGCGGCACAGCGGCTTCTCCAGCAGCACCGCCGCGCCAGCGTGCAGCAGGCGGATGGCGTCGTCGGCGTGACACTGCGGGGGAGTGGCCACGGCCACCACGTGTGCCCCTGCCGGCAGCTCGGCGTACGACACCGCCCGCGCGTCGAACCTGGAGGCGACTTCGGCGGCGCGCTGCGGCGACCGCGACGCAACGGCGGTGACGGTGTGGCCCAACGATCGGGCGGCAGTGGCGTGGGCCAGAGAGATCATGCCGGCGCCGCACAGCGCGACGCCGATCGGTTGGTCGGGCGAGCTCATGTCATTTGCCGTTCAGTGCGGCCACCACCGGAGCGAACGTCTCGACGTCGTCGGCGCCGACGATCACGTACGAGAAGCCCCATCGCTCGCGGCGTTCGATGAGGCGCTCGATCAACTCGGCCGGCGTGCCGATGAGCGCGAATGGCGAGGTGAGCAGCATCGCCTCGTCGACC
>JAUSLQ010000247.1 GCA_030645675.1 Actinomycetota bacterium
CTCTGTTCGGATGACCGCGCGAGAAGGGGCAGCGAGGGTTCATGATCAGGTTCGTCGTCAGACGATTGTTGTGGTTGGTGCCCACCGTGGTGCTCATCACGTTCATGGTGTACGTGTTCGTGCGCATCGGGTGGAACCCCGAGGCCTCGTATGCCCGCAACAACACGCGAGTCACTCCCGCAAAGATCCAGCAGTACAAGAACGCCAACTTCCTGTACGACGGCGCCTGGGGTTATGTGCGCGGCTACTTCCGCTGGTTGTGGCAGTTCGCGCACGGCCCCGACGAGTGGCAGCGCACGATCAAGGGCCGCTCGCTGGTGTGGCCCGAACTGCGTGGGGCGATCTTCAACACCCTGCGTCTCGCCGGTGTGGCCGCCGTCTTGGGCATCAGCCTCGGCCTGTCCCTCGGCACGCTGGCCGCCCGCAAGCCCGGCGGCATCTTCGACACCGTCGTCAACATGCTGGCCTACTTCGCCGGCGCCATTCCCCCCTTCGTGTCCGGCGTCGTGCTGCAGCTGGTCTTCGCAGTCGAGCTCGGCTGGCTGCCCGACGGCCGTGTCTACCCGCCCGGCAATCGCGGCTTCGACCTGTGGCTGATGACGAAGCACCTCATCCTGCCGGTCACCGCGGTGGCCATCCAGACGATCTCCGGCTACGCCCGTTTCATGCGAGCCAGCCTGCTCGACGTGCGCTCGATGGACTATGTGCGCACCGCTCGCGCGAAGGGCCTCACCGAGTGGCAGATCCTGCGCCGCCACGGTGTGCGCAACGCGATGATCCCGATGGCCACAGTCATCGGTCTCGACCTCGGGCAGCTGATCGGGGGCCTGATCATCACCGAGAACATCTTCAACTACCCCGGTACCGGCAAGTACTTCATCAAGCACGCCACCAGCGGCGACCTGCCGGCGCTGATGCCGTTCTTGGTGCTGTTGATCATCTCCGTGCTCGTGTTCAACCTGCTGGCCGACCTGTCGTATGCCAAGCTCGACCCGAGGATCCGCCTTGCCTGACGTAGACGCCCACAACTCCAAGCTCGACGCGGCCGAAGGCCTCGACGTCGCCACCAAGCGGCCCATTCGGCTCGCTGCAGGACGCTACATCCGCAACCGCGGTGCCCTGGTCTCGACCGTGGTCATGTTCCTCATCGTGCTCGCCGTGACGTTCACCACCATCACCGCCCGCTACGGCATCAACGAGCAGGTCATCCAGGTCGACGCTGCCAATGGCATCAAGAACCAGTACCTGGCCCCCAGCAAGATGGCCTGGATGGGCACCGACAACATCGGCCGCGACATCTACAGCCGCCTGCTCTACGGCACTCGCAGCTCGCTGCTGATCGGCGTCGCCGCCGGCCTGCTGTCGGTGCTGATCGGTACGGCCGTGGGCGTGTTCTCGGGCATTCGTGGTGGCCGCATCGACGACTTCATCATGCGTACGACCGACATCTACCTGGCCTTCCCGTTCCTCGTTGCCGTGATCATCATGCGGCAGTTCCTGGGCGAGCTGGGCTGGGTGACGGCCATCATCGGTGATCGCACCTCGTACCGGTTCGTCATCTTCCTCATCACCTTCTTCGGATGGATGGGCGTCGCCCGACTGGTGCGCGGCTCGGTGCTGTCGTTGAAGGAACGAGAGTTCGTCGAGGCAGCGCGCGCAGTAGGCGCCTCCAACCTGCGCATTGCCGTGTCGCACCTGATCCCGAACTCCATCGGCCCGATCCTGGTGTCGTTCTCGCTGGCGGTGGTGGGCGGCCTCATCATCGAATCGACGTTGTCGTTCTTCGCTCTCGGGCCGCAGCCAGGCGGGGGCTCCACCTCGCTCGGCAAGCTGATCGAGCTGTCTGCCGAGGGTGCCAAGGCCGGATACTGGTGGGTGGTGGTCTACCCCTGCGGCATGCTGGTGCTGTTGGCTGTGTGCATCAACTTCATCGGCGACGGTCTGCGTGATGCGTTCGACCCCAAGCTCGACAAGGGCAAGGTATGACGGAACCACTGCTCTCCCTCAACGGCCTCGTCGTGTCGTTCCACACGCCGAACGGTGTCGTGCAAGCCGTGCGTGGCGTCGACCTCGACGTGATGCCCGGCGAGATGGTGGGCGTCGTCGGCGAGTCGGGCTCCGGCAAGTCGGTCACGTTCCTCGGGATGCTCGGTCTGCTGCCCAGCACGGCTCGCATCTCCGGCTCTGCCACGGTCAACGGCCTGCAGATGGTAGGTGCCCCCAACAAGCTGATGCGCACCATCCGTGGGCGCCAGGTGGCGATGATCTTCCAGGACCCGCTGTCGGCGCTGAACCCGGTCTACCGCATCGGCGACCAGATCGTCGAGATGATTCGCACCCACCAGGACATGGCGAAGGCCGCGGCGCACGCGCATGCAGTCGAGTTGCTCGACATGGTGGGCATCCCTCAGCCGTCCACCCGTGCCCGGCAGTACCCGCACGAGTTCAGCGGTGGCATGCGCCAGCGTGCGATGATCGCAATGGCGCTGGCCAACGACCCCGACGTGCTGATCGCAGACGAGCCCACGACGGCGCTCGACGTCACCGTGCAGGCGCAGATCCTGGAGGTGTTCCAGCGCATCCAGCGGGAGATGAACAAGGCGGTGGTGATGATCACCCACGACCTCGGTGTCATTGCCCGGGTCGCCGATCGCGTGCAGGTGATGTACGCCGGCCGCGTGGTCGAGCGGGCGTCCATCGACGATCTGTTCGCTACCCCCAGCCACCCGTACACGGTCGGCCTGCTGCATTCCCTGCCCCGCTTGGGGCAGGTGCGGTTGCAGTCCATCCCCGGCAGCCCTCCCAACATGCTGCAACCGCCCCCTGGCTGTGGCTTCGCCAGCCGCTGCACTCACGCGCAGCCGCGCTGCGAGGCCGCCTTGCCCGAGCTGGAGGCCTTCGGGTCGTCGTACACCGCGTGTGTGCGTGCGAGTGAACTGTTCTCGGAGGTCGCGCTGTGAACACCGAACCGATCACCGACGTCGCCAGTACCCAGCCGGTCCTCGAGGTCGATGGGTTGGTGAAGGAGTTCACCGTGTCCACGACACGTGGGTTCCGTCGCGTCAAGGCCCGAGTGCAGGCCGTCTCGAACGTCTCGTTCAGCATCGAGCGCGGCGAGACCCTGGGCCTGGTGGGCGAGAGCGGTAGCGGCAAGACCACGGTCGGCCGCACCGTGTTGCGCCTGATCGAGCCCACGGGTGGTTCCGTGAAGTTCAAAGGCAAAGAGCTGGTCGGCCTCAAGCGCGAGAAGCTGCGTGCCCTTCGTCGCGAGATCCAGATCGTGTTCCAAGACCCGCAGGCCTCGCTCGACCCGCGCCTGACGGTGGGCAACGCGATCGCCGAGCCGTTGCGCATCCAGCGGGTGCCGGGCAAGCACCAGGACCGGGTGGCCGAGCTGCTGGAGCTGGTGGGCCTGGCGCCCGACCATGCGCGACGGTTCCCGCACGAGTTCTCCGGCGGCCAGCGGCAGCGCATCGGCATCGCCCGCGCACTGGCCCTGAACCCGTCGTTCATCGTGCTCGACGAGCCGGTGTCGGCCCTCGACGTCAGCATCCAGGCGGGCGTCGTGAACCTGCTGGCCGACCTGCAGCAACAGTTGGGGCTCAGCTACCTGTTCATCGCTCACGACCTGTCGGTGGTGCGGCACATCAGCCACAAGGTGGCCGTGATGTACCTGGGCAAGGTGGTGGAGATCGCGCCGGCGGAAGAGCTGTACACCGCACCTGTGCACCCGTACACGAAAGCGCTGCTGTCGGCCGTCCCCGAGCCCAACCCCGAGCTGGAGCGTCACCGTCAGCGCGAGCTGTTGTACGGCGAGGTGCCCAGCCCGATCAACCCGCCCACCGGCTGCCGCTTCCGCACGCGCTGCCCGATCGCGCAAGACGTGTGCGCGATGGAAGAGCCGGAGCTGATCGATCGTGGTTTCGGGCACCCGGTGGCCTGCCACTTCCCGTCGCTCACGCACGTCAGCGTGACGAGCGCCGCACTTTGACCCGCGGCCGATAGGATTCCCGATCGTGCGCGATTTCATGATGATTGTCAGCGTGGTGGTGAACATCCTGGCCATGCTGGGGATGGTGGGTGGTGTGCTCATGCACAGTGGCCGCGGCGGCGGCCTCAGCGACATGTTCGGTGGCGCCGGCTCCACTGCCCTCGGCAGCACCGCTGCCGAGCGAAACCTGACGCGCATCACCACCGTGTTCGGCATCGTGTGGATCGGCACGGTCATCGCGCTGAGTTTCCTGTTGGTCCGCTGAAACCCCTGCGGTACCCTGGTTGCACACCACGTCGAAGTGGCGGAATAGGCAGACGCGCCAGCTTGAGGGGCTGGTGAACTTAGGTTCGTGGGGGTTCAAGTCCCCCCTTCGACACGTCAATACTGGTACCGGCCGCCCGCACGGGCGGCCGTTCCGTTTCACCCGCACGAGCTGTGCGGCGAGCGCTTCGGCATCGACGCTTCTGTGCCCGTGTTACGTTGAGCGGTGTTGTCGGTCTCGGGTGGACCGCTCGTACGCTGGAGGATTGACGCAATGGAGTACTCGTTCAGCTTCGGCACTCCGATCACCGAGGAGGAGGCGCTCGCCCAAGCCGCGGAGATGGGCTTCCACAGCCTTGCGTTCGATCTCATCGTGAACGAGGACGAGCCTCTGCACTGGCACGAGTTCGCCGCGGTGTCGTGGGTCATCGCGGGTACGGGTGCCTTCCGCGACGGGAACGGGAACGTCACGCAAGTCGCGCCGGGCTGCAGGCTCGAGGCGCCCGCAGGGTGGCTCCACAGCAACCTGGCCGGGCCTCCGGTCCGGATCGTGCTGGCCACGGACATCCCGTACGAGCAATGGACCAGCCCGATCGACAAGGACCCAGCGCTGCTTCCCGCCGTGTGAACCGGCGCCGAGCCGACGACTACCGCGTATCGCCGTCGCCGGTCGCGACTCTGTGTGGCACGGGATTCACCCACATGACCGGGGAGAGACGAGGCCAGCGGAGATGAACGTCGTGTCTCGATGCACCACAGTGGACCTCCGTGACCGTGCGTTCTCCCTTGCGTTTCGACGCGTCGTTCACGAAGCTGACTGCTCAGTCGGCCGGGGGATCGGGAGAGCCCGCCGCAGAAGGGAGTCGCCGTGTTGAACGGGTCGATCATCGATGTCGCCATCGGGCTGGTGCTCGTCTTCCTGGTGGCGTCGCTGCTCGCGTCGGCAGTCGTGGAGGCGATCGGCGGGTTCCTCCACCGGCGGCAGAAGCACCTGTGGGACTCGCTGGATCTGCTGCTCGGTAACACATCGGTGGTCGACGACCCCAACCTGTCGATCGTCGACCAGATCTATCGGCAACCGTTCATCACCGGCCTGGTGCGCCCCACTGACCGGGCCAAGTTCAAGCCTGAGGAACAGCCCACCACGAAGGCACCGTGGCGCGGACAGCCGAAGAGCAAGACCCGCGCCACCGACAGTCAGTTGCGCCGCCGCTACTACGGGCCTGCGCGCATCGAGGCCCGCGAGTTCGCCAACTCGTTGCTCGCCTTCGTCCGCACCGGTGGCAAGGGCGACCAGCTGCTGAAGGCCGTCAACCTTGCGCTGGAGCTGGCACAGGCCGGCCAGCCTCACGTCGACGGGGCCACGATCACGGCCGTCGTGACGAACCTCGAAGACGCCGCGAGCGGCCTGGCGGGCCTGGACATCGCCTCGGCGGTCGGCAAGCTGAAAGCGGCAGCCGCAGCTGGCGGTGTTGCTTCGGAGCAGCTGCAGGCCGCGGTGAAGGAGATCGAGCAAGCGGTCGGTGCGTTCCTCACTGGCGAGGCCACACCGGATCAGTTCGGGAGGATGTTGCAGCAGTTGCCGCTCGACCTGCGGGTGAAGCTGACCTCGGTGGCAGTCGGCGCCGGCACCGACCTGGTGCGACTGCGGGCCGGAGTGGAGGAGTGGTTCGACCGCAACATGGCCGCCGCGTCGGAGTGGTACCGCAAGCAGACCCGCTGGTTCCTCTTCCTCGCCGGCGTCGGGTTGGCGATCAGCATGAACATCGACGTCGTGCACGCCACGGCCACGCTCTACCGCGACGACGCTGCCCGGGCCGCGGTGGTGGGCATCGCCGAGCAGGTGGGCGACATCTCCTGCCCGGCCGCGACGACCGACGCGACCACCTCCACCACCGCGACGACAGCCACCACGACGACAGCCACCACGACGACAACCAGCCCGGCCGCTGACGAGGCCCAACGGCCGATCGACCTGCAGTGCGTGAAGGACCAGGTGGGCAGTTCCATCAGCCTGCCCATCGGCTGGACCGGCGTCGACCACGACCCCTGGGCGTGGTTCGTGCGCATCCTCGGCTGGCTGATCGTCGGTGGGGCCGTCACCCTCGGTGCCCCGTTCTGGTTCGATCTGCTGCGCCGGGCACTCGACCTCCGACCGAAGAAAGCAGGTGCGCAATGATCACCGAGCCGGAACCCACGCTGGAGATGATCCGAGCCGAGATCAGGGCGATGGAGGGTGCCGACTACTCGTCACCCAGCCGCCAGTGCGACATGGTGATGAAGGGCGGCATCACCAGCGGCGTCGTCTATCCGCTGACCATCGCCCAGGTGGCCCGCAACTACCGGCTGCGCAACGTGGGCGGCGCCTCCGCCGGCGCGATCGCCGCCTGCCTGGCAGCCGCGGCCGAGCACCGCCGGCAGACCGTGCTGCACCAACTGGAACAGCAGGCGCCGACCGACGACGCGGAGCAGACCCGACTGCACCGGGCCGCCGGCAGCGGATTCGCCCAACTGGCCACCTTGCCCATCGAGCTCGGCGAGAAGCTGGCCACCCTGTTCCAGCCGTCGGAGGGGATGGAGAAGCCGTTCGCCCTGCTGGACGCCGGGCTCGACCCCGACAAGAAGGTGCGCAAGCGCCGGATGCTGACGGCGCTCGTGCGCCAGCGGCTGTCGTGGTTCGTCGTCGGTGCCGCCATCTCGATGCTGATCGCCCTGTTCGGCATCATCGTGGTGGGCCGAATGCCGAACGATGGCGGCGACTGGGGCCGGCTGGTGCTGGCCCTGCTGCCGGGGCTCTTGATCGCGCTGGTGGTGGGCGTGCTGGCCGCCGCTGCAGGAATGGCGCTGTTCGTGATGCGCTCGCTGCCAGAGCACGGGTACGGCCTGTGCGACGGGTTGCACCGCACGGGCGACCGCAAGGATGCTGCGCTGACCGAGTGGCTGACCACCCGCATCGACGAAGTCGCCGGGCGGCCCGGCATCGAGTCGCCGCTGTTCACCCCGCTCACGCTCGGCGACCTGTGGGGAGATGAGGCGCTCACCAGCTGGGATGCCGCTCTGGGCAAGCGGTTCGTCGGCTCGATCGGGTGGCGGCTGAGCGAGCTGCGGGAAGTCGACCTGGAGGTGATGGTGACCGACCTGGTCACCCGCCGCCCGTACCGCTTGCCGTTCGACAACGGCCGCTTCATGTTCGCCCCTTCCGAGATGCTGAGGTACTTCCCGGCGAAGGTGGTCGCCACCATGCAACGGCAGGGGGCCACCCCGGCGTTGCACCCCGACACGGGTGAGGTGCTGTACGGCTTCCCGATGCCGCGACATCTGCCAGTGGTGGTGCTCGCCCGCATGAGCCTCAGCTTCCCCGGCCTGATCGCGGCCGTGCCGCTGTACTGCGTGGACTACAGCGACGATGCGCAACCGGTGGTGCGCCACTGGATCTCCGACGGTGGCATCAGCAGCAACTTCCCGATCCACTTCTTCGACTCTGTGCTGCCCAGCCGCCCCACGTTCGGCATCGACCTGCAGCCGCAGGACGCCAGCCATCCCGAACCGGTACGGCGTCGCCGCATCGGCAGGACGACCACCACCGTCAACCCGCGAGTGAACCCGCTCA
The DNA here is from genome assembly GCA_030645675.1 of Actinomycetota bacterium. Lineage (GTDB taxonomy): Bacteria > Actinomycetota > Acidimicrobiia > Acidimicrobiales > Ilumatobacteraceae > UBA668. The sequence continues at coordinate 7,866 of JAUSLQ010000247.1, forward strand.
CCGGGCTGCCGTCGTTCGTGGGCTCGATCATGGACACCATGCAGAACTGGTCCGACACCAGCCTGGCCACGTTGAAGGGGTACGTCGATCGCGTGGTGGAGGTGCGGTTGACCCCCGACGAGGGCGGGATGAACCTGCGCATGAAGGAGTCGACCATCTTGCGGCTGGCGTACCGCGGCTTGCTCGCCGGCCGCACGTTCGACCCGCTGCCGGCCGCCGAGGCCGCCCACCAGCTGCCCCGGGGTGAGGGCGTCGAACACGGCAGCGCACAGCGTGGTTTCGACTGGGACGCGCATCGCATCGCCCGTTATCGCTTGGCGATGACGCGCCTGTACGAGGCACTCGACCACTTCCACGACACCTGGACGCACGATGTGGCGGGCGAGATGCCGTACCCCGAGCTGGTGCAGGAGTGGCACGGCGACGGCGAGTCGTGGTTGGCCGATGATCGCACGCCCGACCTGGCTGCGACGGCGGCACTGATCACGGCCGTCGAGGCGTGGCAGGCTGCGGGCTACCCCGCGCTGAAGACCACGTGGCCGAAGCCGGCACCCGACCTGAGGATGTCGCCGAAGTGAGCCTGGCCGGCCGGCGGGCCGGCTGAACGACCGTCACAGCCGGTGCTGCATGCGGACGACGGTGCCGTGGTCGGTGCACTCGGTCGTCACCTCGTGCATCACCGTGCGCATGATGCCCATGCCCCGCCCGCGGCCGTTGTGCGGCATGGGTTCGCGCCAATGGCCATGGTCGCGCACGACCACAGCCACCACGTCGTCGCGCAACGTGCCGGTCACCACCACCGGCCGGTCGAAGCGGCCGTTCGAGCCGTGCTCGACAGCATTCGAGACGGCCTCGGACAGCGCCAGCAGCACCTCGCTGCGGGCAGTCACCTCCACATCCAGGCGACGCAGCCACGCGTCGAACTCGTGGCGCACCTGTGCCGCCTGCACCGGGCTCGGCGTGATCGAGCGGGTGAACGTGGTGCCGCCGAAGCGCGTCAGGACGGCGCGGTTCACGTCGACACGGCTTGTGCGCGTCAAGTGAAGATGCTGACACCGCCCGGCCCCACGAGCAGACCGACGATGATCAGAACTGCACCCCAGGCCGCCTCTCCTTGGACGAGGGCGATGATGCCGGAGACGACGAGTGCGACTGCGATGATCCAGAGAAACACTTCCATTGTTCACCTCCTCTGCACGTGCGATTCCCGCGTGACTACTTGTGCCCGCCCGCGGTGTCGTTCAAACGGCACGGTGCACGAACAGGTGCACGAACAGCTGCACGGCCAGCTGCACTGACGGTGGCTGGGCGGCGGTGATCACCTACTGTCGGTGCGGCAACGGCACGTACGCGGAGGCACGACATGGCACGAGGAGACACCGGCAGCGGGTTGCTGGAAGGGTTGCGGGTGCTCGACCTGTCCTTGTGGCAGCCGGGGCACGTGGCCACTCAGCTGCTCGCCGACCTGGGGGCCGATGTGGTGAAGGTGGAGCCGCCGGGCGGCGACCGCATGCGCCCGCAGGGTGGGCCGTTCGTCAACTTCAACGGTCGCAAGCGCAGCATGGTGGTGGACCTGAAGAGCGCCGACGACCGCGCACGGCTGCTGGCACTGGTGGCCGACGCCGAGGTGGTGGTGGAGGGCTTTCGCCCCGGCGTGGCTGACCGGCTGGGCGTGGGCTTCGATGCGCTGCGCGCCGTCAACCCGGCGATCGTGCTGTGTTCGATCACCGGCTTCGGGCAGACCGGCCCGCTGGCCAACGTGGCCGGCCACGATCACAACTACCAGGCCTACGCCGGCGCGTTCACCTGTCCCGAGCACGAAGCTCCGATGCCGGCCGGCCTGCTGGTGGGCGATCAGGGCGGAGGGCTGGCGGCTGCGTTCGGCATCCTCGCCGCGGTGCTGTGCGCCCGTCGCACGGGCGAGGGTGACCACATCGACTTCGCGATCACCGATCTGCTGGCATCGTGGGTGGCGCCCAACGGGCCGATCGACCCGCGGTACTCCACCAGCGTCTCGGCCGGGTTGCTGCCGGCGATGGGAGTGTTCCGCACCGCCGACGGCCGGCACGTGGAGCTGGGCATCTACAGCGAGGACAAGCTGTGGGACGAACTGGTGGCGGCACTGGGGCTGCCCGCACTCGCCGGAATCGACATGCCGGGCCGGGCGGCCGACGCCGAGTCGTTGCGCGGCCGGATCGCAGCGGCCATCGCGGTGCAGACGCGCGACGAGCTGGTCGCACACCTGACTCCGTACGGCGTACCGATCGCGCCCGTGCTCTCTCGCGACGAGATGATGGAGCACCCCAACTTCCGCGAACGCGGTGTGATCACCACGGGCCCCGACGGGTACCGGGCGGTGGGCCATCCGCTGCGCTTCGCCGTGCACCCGGCGCTGCCGCCGGGCCGCCCGCCCGAGCTGAACGAGCACCCCGACGCCCGGTTCGGCTGAGCCTGCCCGGCCGGTAGCCGTCGGCCTGCCCGGCACTGGCACAATGGCAGGCACGGGCTGTGCATGGGGCCGCTACCCGGCAAGGAGCGAACCGTGTTGGATGTGGTGATCAGGAACGGCTCGGTGCTCGACGGCACTGGCGGCGACGCGCAACGGCTGGACGTGGCGGTGAAGGACGGCGTGATCGTCGCCCTCGCCCCGGCCATCGACGGTGACGCTGCAGAAGTGATCGACGCCGCCGGGCGCATCGTCACGCCCGGTTTCGTCGACGTGCACAGCCACTACGACGCGCAGGTGATATGGGACAGCCTGCTGGAGCCGAGCAGCCCTCACGGCGTCACCACCGTCGTGCTGGGCAACTGCGGCGTCGGCTTCGCGCCTGTGCGACCATCGGACCGCGACACGCTGATCCGCCTGATCGAAGGCGTCGAAGACGTCCCCGGCGATGCGCTGGCGGCAGGCATGGCCTGGAACTGGGAGACGTTCCCCGAGTACCTCGACCACCTCGCCGGGTTGCAGTGGTCGATGGACGTGGGCACCCAGCTGGCACACGGCCCGTTGCGCACCTACGCCATGGGCGCCGACGCGGTGGAAAACCGCCCGGCCGACGCCGGCCAGATGGCCCTGATGGAGCGGGTGGCCCGCGAGGCCGCCGAGGCCGGCTCGTTCGGGTTCAGCACGTCGCGCACGCTCGGCCACCGGTCGCTGGACGGCACCCCGGTGCCCGGCACCTATGCGTCGTTCGATGAGCTGCTGGCCATCGGCCGCGGCACCGCTGCCGGCGGGGGAGGCATCCTCGAGTTCGCAGCCGCCGGCCTGGCGCGCAGCGATTCGCCGGAGGTCGTGGCGGCCGAGTTCCAGTGGATCGGAGCCCTGGCGGAAGCCACCGGCCTGCCCGCGACGTTCATCGAGCTGCAGGCGCACGACGCCCCGGGTCGCTGGCTCGGCGAGATGGAGCAGGCGGCCATCTGGCGGGGTAGGGGAGTGTCGGTGACGCCCCTCATCGCCGGTCGTTCCGGCGGTGTCCTGTGGGGGTGGGACGTGCGCCATCCGTTCCTCACCCGGCCGTCGTACCAGGCCGTCGCCCACCTGCCGCTGGCCGAGCGGCTGCAGCAGTTGCGCCGCCCTGCCGTGCGCGCCGCCATCCTCGCCGAGGACGACAACCCGCTCACCCCGTATGAGCGCAAGCAGCGTTCGTTCATGCGCAACGCACTGCCGGCCAGCTACCTGCTGTCGGGCGTGCCCGACTACGAGCAACCACGCGAGCGCAGCCTGGGGGCCCTGGCGGAGGCCCACGGGCGCACGATCGACGAGGTGGTGTACGACGGCATGCTGGCTGCCGACGACGTGATGGTGCTGTACCCCATGTACAACTACGTCGACGCCGACCACGAGGTGCTCTACCAGCAGCTGGCCGACGCCGACGCGCTGGTCGGCACCAACGACGGCGGCGCCCACTGCGCATACACGTGCGATGCGTCGATCCCCACGTTCTTGCTCACCCATTGGGCCCGCGACCGCCAGCGGGGCCCGCGGCTGGAACTGGCCGAGATCGTCCGCCGGCTGACCTCGCAGCCGGCCGCGCTGTACCGCATGGCCGACCGGGGCCGCGTGGCAGTCGGCCTCCGTGCCGACCTGAACGTGATCGACATCGACCACCTGCGCCTCGGCGTGCCGCGGGCCGTTCACGATCTGCCGGGTGGCGCCACCCGCCTGCTGCAGGACGCCGCCGGCTACGACATCACGATGGTCGCCGGCCAGGTCACGCGTCGCGCCGGCACCGACACCGGCGCCCGGCCGGGCCGCCTGCTGCGCCGCACCTGACCACGGTGGTCCCGGTCACTGGGGCACGAACGGCGGCAGCTCGGGCAGCTCGTACCCGTCGGGCAGGGGAGCGAACCGAGGCGCCCGCTTCTGCACCATCGCCGACACGCCCTCGCCGAAGTCGGGGTTGTCGGGCATGTTCATGCGCACCATCGTGCGCAGCCACAACTCGTTGGCCTCGGTGTAGTCGCGACTGAGGTCGCCCCACACCTGGCGGCGGATGGCGGCCATGCTGCGCGGCGAGCTGCCCGTGGCCAGTAGGTGGGCGTACGCCTGAGCCTGCGCCAGCACGTCGCCGGCGTCGCACACCCGGCTGACCAGGCCGATGCGCTGGGCCTCCTCGGCATCCACCCGCCGTGCCGACAGCAGCAGGTCCAGCGCATGCTCCACGCCGATCATCCGCGGCAGCAGCCACGACAGGCCGTACTCCGCCGGGATGCCCAGCTTGGCGTAGGCGGTGGACAGCTTGGCACCGCGGGCCATGAACCGCACGTCGCACACCAGCGCCTGGATCAGGCCGATGCCGGCGCACGGCCCGTTGATCGCAGCGATCATCGGCTTCGGGATCGTCAGCGGGTAGTGCTGCGAGCGGCGCCCCTCCAGCCGCAGGCCAACCGGGCCCGCCGCCTGCTCGAGTCGCACCGAGTCCAGGCCCGGGCAGAAGGAATCGCCCGCACCCGTCAGCACGATCGCCCGCACCTCGCCGTCGGCAGCGGCCCGATCGAGTGCGGCGAAGTACTGCTGCTCCATCGCCGGGTTCCACGCGTTGCGCCGGCCCGGGCTGTCCAGCGTCAGCGTGCACACGCCGCCGTCGACGTCGTAGTGCACATGAATGGGGGCTGCGTCGGTCATGTCGGTACCTCGTTCGGGTTCATCGGGGTGCGGTGCGTGTGAACGTGCGCAGGCCGCTGGGCGGGCAGGTGCCGGCCGAGCCGGCGCACGTGCTGCAGGCGCCCTGCGCACAGCTCAGCGGCAGGGCCTCGGCGCGCAAGTGACCCAGCCGTACGAGCTCGTCCACCGCCAACTGCACCAGGGCGGGCTGCAACCCGGTGCGGTGGGCGATGTCGTCGAGTGTTGATGCACCGTCGTCGATGGCCGCCAGCACGGACCGCAGTCCGCTCATACGACCAGCCGGCCGATCTGGAACACGGCGACGGCCAGCACCCACGCCACGGCCAACTGCATGCCGAACCCGAACAGGGTCCAGCGTGTACCGATCTCTCGTCGCTGCGCGGCGAGCGTTGCGACACAGGGCGTGTACGCCAGCAGGAACACCAGGAACGCCAGCACGGCGGGCGACACGTCGCCGTCCGACGAGGCGGTGAAGTCGGTGCGCAGGTGGTCGCCGAGATCCTCGGGTGTTTCGCCGACCGCGAGGGCGTCACTGTCGGTGGCGTACGTCTGCGCCCACGACGACACGACCGCCTCCTTGGCGACGAACCCGGTGAGGAGCGCGCTGGTGGCGTGCCAGTCGCCGAAGCCGGCCGGATCGAACACCGGCGCGACCGCTGCGGCAGTCGCGCCGTAGAGGCTGTCGCGCACCGGCACCTCGGCGAAGCCGCCCTCGCCGCGCACCGGGATGGCGCTGAGCAGCCAGATGACCACCACGGTGGCGACGATGATGCCGGCGGCCGTGGACAGGAACCCGCGCACCCGCTGCCAGGTCAGCGCGCCGACCACCCGCGGGTGCGGCAGGTGGTAAGCGGGGAGGTCGATGATCAGCGGCTCGGTGGGCATGCTGCGCAACACGGTGGACCGCAGCAGCAGGCCGCACACCACCACCAGCAGGATCGACACCGTGTACATCGCGAACACGACGTTGCCAGCGCTGCCGCCGAAGAACGTGGACGCCACCAGCACGTACACGGTGAGCCGTGCGCTGCACGACGTGAACGGCACCAACAGGCTGACCTGCAAGCGGTGGCGGGCGTCGGGCAGCACCCTCGTGGCAGCGATGGCCGGCACGTTGCAGCCGAAGCCGACCACCAGCGGCAGGAACGCCCGGCCGGGCAGCCCGATCAAGCGCATCATCCGGTCGGTGACGACAGCGGCGCGGGCCAGGTAGCCAGAGCTCTCCAACATGGCCAGCAGCATGAACATCAGCGCCATCACGGGCACGAACGTCAGGACCATGCCCACGCC
>JAUSLQ010000250.1 GCA_030645675.1 Actinomycetota bacterium
GCAGGACACGTTCGTGTCGGTGTGGCGCAGCGCCGCCAGCTTCCGACCGCCGGCAGCGGCCGGCGCCGCCGGCACGGCGGGCCCCACCACCGCCGGCCCCACCGGCCCCACCACCGGCCCCACGGGCCCCACCGGCCCCCCCACCGGCGACGTCGGGGCCGGTGGGTGGTTGTGGTCGATCGCGTTGCGCCGCCTCGTCGACCATCTGCGCCGCCGGCCGCACCCCACCCCGCTGGCCACCATCCCCGAGCCCGAACCACTACCGCCACCGGGCACCGCGCACTACGACCTGCTCTCCCGCATGCCCGCCGAGCTGCACTCGGTGGTCGCCGCCGTCTACCTCGACGGGCTCACCACCGCCGAGGCGGGGGTGCTGCTGGGCATCCCCCAGGGCACCGTCAAGAGCCGCCTCGCCCGCGCCAAACCACTCCTGCAGGAGGTGCTGCGATGAACATCGACCGCATCGACGAACGCCTGGCCGCCAACCTCGACATGATCATGGGCGAGATCAGCGCCCCGCCGCGCAGCCGCTTCGAGCGAGCGCTGCTGGCGCTGCGCGTGCCCGAGCCCACGGCCCGGCTGGTGGCCGCCACTCCCGTGCTGCGCTGGTCGTGGTTCGCGTCAGTGGGCGTCGCGCTGCTGTTCGCCGCCGTCGCCGGCAGCGAGCAGTGGCAGCCGGGCGACCAGCTGGCCGTGTTCCTCGCGCTGGCCCCACTGGTGCCCGTGCTCGGCGTGGCCATGGCCTACGGCCCGCAGGCAGACCGGGCGCACGAGGTGGCGGTGGCCGCCCCGATGTCGGGCCTGCGCCTGGCGTTGCTGCGCACCGTCACCGTGGTGGTCGCGGCGGCCGTCGTCGGCGCACTCACCGTGCTGGCTGCACCCACGCACGGATGGCTGCAGATCGCCTGGCTGCTGCCCAGCCTGGCCACCACCATGACGGCGCTCGCGCTCGGCACCCGCCTGGGGGTGCGCCGGGCGGCGATCGGGGTGGCGCTGGGTTGGCTGCTGCTGGTGATCGTGGTCGCCCAGGCCACCGACGACGCCACCGCCCCGTTCCGCATCGCCGGCCAGCTGGGCGCCCTCGCCGCGGTGGTGGGCGGCGGCGCAATGCTGGCCGCCGGCCGGCGCCGGCTGGACCGCTGGAGCGACGCATGACCGCCCCGGTGGTGCACCTCCACGAGGTCAGCCAGCGGCTGTCGCCACGGTTCACGCTGCACGTGCCGTCGCTGACCGTCGGCCCCGGCATCACGGCCGTGTTGGGCCTGAACGGCTGCGGCAAGACCACGCTGCTGCGCCTGCTGGCCACCGTGTGCGCGCCCACCACCGGCACCGTCGCCGTCGGCGGCCAACTGGTGACCGACGCCAACCTGCCGGCCGTGCGCCGCCGGCTGGGCTACCTGCCGCAGGACGACAGCGTGCCCCGCCGACTCACCGTGTTCGACCACGTCGACCTGGTGGCGGTGATGCGCGAGGTGCACTCCGACACCCGCCGGCGGCGAGGGGCCGTGCACCGCGCGCTCGCCGAGGTGGAGCTGGCAGACCTGGCGGGCGAACGGTGTGGGCGGCTCTCGGGTGGCCAGCGGCGGCGAGTGGCGCTGGCCGCAGCTCTGGCCGGCGACGCCGAACTGCTGGTGCTCGACGAGCCCGATGCCCACCTGGACAGCGAGCAACTGGACCGGCTGACCGCCACCCTGCGCGCCCGAGCGGCGAGGGCCACGATCGTGGTCGCCACCCACGACCACGCCTGGGCGCACCAGGTGGCCGACCGCACGGTGCACCTCGCCGCCGGCCGTGTCGTCGGCTGAGTCGCCCGCTGAGCCCCCGCATTGCTTGCGGGCATCGACATCGGGCGCTCCGCGCTCCCGGGCTTCTCGGGCTGAATCGTCTCAAGACCGGTTCTCGGGCTGTTTCGTCTCGGTTTCCGAGACGAAACAGCCCGAGTTCGGGCGCCCTCACCTGCCGATGGGTCGTTGGCGGCCCGACGGGTGACGGCAGTTCACGGGGCGTCGGCGAAGTCGCCGTCGATGATCGCCTGATCTTCTGCGTCGGCGATGGGCACCGCCTTCGCTGCCGCCCACGCTTCCAGCCCCTCCTGCTCGCGGCCCACGGCGCGCAACGCGCGGGCACGCACCTCGTGGGCGTAGGCGTGGTCGAAGTCGGCCGCGCCGTCGCCCGCGGCCATCGTGGCGGCCACGCACGCGTCTGCGTAGTGCAGCGCCCGCTCGGGCATGCCGGCCAGCAGGTGGGCCTTCGACAGCATGTAGCGGGCACGGGCCTCGTTGATCGGCTGCGCGCCGGCGGCGCGCTGCCAGTGGTAGGCGGAGGCGTAGGCGCGGCGCAACATCTCCTCGTCGTCGTCGGCCGTGCGGGCCTCCTTGCCGAACAGGTCCCAGATGCTGTTGTTGGCCGCGATGCCCAGCGTGCGGTGCCACTTGGCCTCCGCATCGTCGGCCACCGCAGGCACACCTTCCGTCTCGTCGGGCAGTGCGGCGCCGGTCTCCAGCAGGCTCTTCATGCTGTCGAGGATCCACACCCACCCGTATTGCACGTTGCCCCACGTCAGCGGGCTGCGGGCGAGGTCGCCGTGCACCACGTCGAGCCTGGTGAGGCCTTCGCCGGCGACCGCCAGCAGCCACTCCACCCGCGACGGCGGCTCGTCCGCCATCGCCGGGTCGTAGAGGACGCGCCACGTGTGCACCAGCCGGTGCGGCGGCTCGGCCACCTCCACCGTGCCCTCCACCGCATCGCTGCCGTTCTCCATCACGTAGCGGAAGCCGGCGCCGACGGCCAGCGACGACTGGAACGCCGTGTGGTGGAAGTACTGCCGCGTGTACTCCGGGTCGGTGATGGCCTGCCACACCTGCTCCGGGTTGGCCTTGATGTAGATGCGGTAGCGATGCGGTGTCATGCGGGCTCCTCGGCGAGGTGGCGCTCGAGGCCGGTTTGCAGGCCGACGAGCGCGCGGGTGAACGGTTGTGCGTACTTGCTGATCCAGCGCTCGGCGAGCTGCTGGATGGGGACCGGGTTGAGGTAGTGCAGCTTCTGCCGGCCCTGCCGGTGGGTGATCACCAGGTTGGCTGCCTCCAGCAGCGCCAGGTGCTTCATCACGCCGAACCGGGTCATCGTCGGGAACAGGTCGCACAGCGACTGCACCGACTGCCCGTCCTGCTCGAACAGCGCGTCGAGCAGGGCGCGTCGCGTGGGGTCGGCGAGTGCCTTGAACACGGCGTCGGACTGCGGCTCCACATCGGCATGATATGTGACCGTTTGGTCACCTGTCAACCCGATCACCCGCCGGCATTTCCGACTGGAATAGTCGGGAATTGGCTACTGTTGCATCCACGGGCCGGCTCGCTCGGGCCGGCCCGTCCCGACGCATCACAAGGAGCCAGCCATGACCGTCCGTCTCGGCGACATCGCCCCCGACTTCACCGCCGCCACCACCCAGGGCGAGATCAGCTTCCACGAATGGCTCGGCGACTCGTGGGGCGTGCTGTTCAGCCACCCGAAGGACTTCACGCCGGTGTGCACCACCGAGCTCGGCTACGTCGCCAAGATCAAGCCCGAGTTCGACAAGCGCAACGTGAAGGTGATCGGCCTCAGCGTCGACGACGTCGACAGCCACCTGCGCTGGGAGGGCGACATCGGCGAGACCCAGGGCACGCCGGTGAACTTCCCGATGATCGGCGACCCCGAGCGCAAGGTCGCCGACCTGTACGACATGATCCACCCGAACGCCAACGACACGCTGACCGTGCGCTCGGTGTTCGTCATCGGGCCCGACAAGAAGGTGAAGCTGACCCTCACCTACCCGGCCAGCACCGGCCGCAACTTCGACGAGATCCTGCGCGTGATCGACAGCCTGCAGCTGACCGCCGGCTACAAGGTGGCCACGCCGGCCAACTGGACCGACGGTGGCGACGTGATCATCGGTTCGGCCGTCACCGACGAAGAGGCACGGACCCTGTTTCCCCAGGGCTGGACCACGGTGAAGCCGTACCTGCGCGTGCTGCCCCAGCCGAACAAGTAGCGCCGGGGCGGCGGCTCAGCGCTTGCGGTGCGGGCGGTTGTCCTTGCGCAGCACGAAGCGCAGGCCGCTCCATGTGTCGTCGACCGCGCACACCTTGTTGTCCACCCAGCGGGTCTTCAGCAACTCGTTGCGCAGCGCGTCTTCGGTGATGTCGGTGGCCACGCCGCTGGCCTTCTTCGGCCACATCACCCACACTGCGCCGTCGGGCTGGGCGGCCTCGGTGAGCGTCGGCCATTCGGCGCGCAGCGCGGCGCGCTCGGTGAAGAACGCGATCACCACGTCGATCGGCGCCATCAGGTTGCGCTGCCAGATGGACTCGCCGTGATCGCCCAGCGTTGCCGCGAAGCCGGGGGGCGCGTGCAGCACGGTGAACACCACATCGCCCATCACGCCCAGCTTCTGGGGCAGCGGCGTGCCCGAATAGCCCGCGCTCATCGCAGCCTGCTGTTGCACATCATCCGGTCGACCTCGATCTCGATCACGACTCGGTCGTCGCGTTCGCGGGGTTGACGGTAGCGCCGGGCATAGGCGGCCACCGCCGCTTCCACGACGACCGCATCGTCCACCACCCGCACCGGCCCTTCCAGGGTGACCCAGCGCGCCCCGTCGATCTGGGTGACGGCGGCCCGCCCGCCGCGCCGAGCGTTGCGCGCCTTCACCGACGCGCTACTGGTGATCACCCGCACGGTGCCGGCAGCGAACGTGAAGCCGACCGGCACCGCGTGCGGCGAGCTGTCGGCGCGCTGCGTGACGAGCGTGCACAGGTGCCGCTCGGCGAGGAACTCGGCGAGGGCGGCGGAGAACGGGGGAAGGCTCATCTGCGTGGCGCCGCCGTCAGCCGTCAGCCGTCGGCCGCAATGGCGCTGAGGATGCCCACCCGGGTGGCCCGCCAGGCGGGCACCACCGCAGCGATCACACCGGCCACGAACGCCAGCAGCATGATCCAGGCGATGTCGGTGACGGGGATGCTGTACTCCGTCAGGCCTTCGTCGCGCAGCGCGACGATGACCACGTAGCCCAACACCAGACCCATCGCCACACCCACGGCCGCGCCGTACAGCGAGGTGATCACGCTCTCCCACCGCACCGTGGTACGCACCTGCGAGCGCGTCATGCCGACGGCGCGCAGCAGCCCCGTCTCCCGGCGTCGCTCGTACACGGCCAGCAGCAGGGTGATGACGATGCCGAAGGTGGCGATCATGATCGACAGCAGCAGCAGCCCGTAGATGAACGCCAGGCTGCGGTCGACGATGTCGGCGCGGCTGTCGATGAACTCGGTCTTGTTCTGCAACTCGCCGATGCCGTACGCGTCGATGGCCGCCTGCACCGCCTGGCGGAAGTCGCCGTCGCCGACCCCTGGCGAGCGGGTGAGCGACACGATGCCGGCCGGCGTGGTCACGCTGGTGTCGAGGAACGTGTCGCGGTGGTACGTGCGCGCCGCGCGCAGCAAGCCGGTGGAGCGGTAGATGCCCTGCACCTCCAGCGGCAACTCGGCACCGTCGACCAGCAGCACGATCTGGTCGCCGAGCCCGAGGTCGTCGCGCCGGGCCTGGCCCTCGCTGATCAGCACCCCGGCGGGCGTGAGCGCGGCCATCGCGCCCTCGACGAACTCCATCGCCAGCAGGCCCTCGGCGGTGGCGGGGTTGATCACGGTGCCGATGGCCGGCTTGCCGTCGGCGTAGGCCACACGGGCGAAGCCGAGGCCACTGGCGGTACCCACCTGGGGAATCTCGTTCAGCGTGTCGATGAACTCCTGGCCGAAGCTGACCGAGCCGCCGTTGGTGGAGTTGATCACGTACTCGCCGGCGAACGTGCTGCCCACTGTGTCGCGGATCTGCACCTTGATCGACGCGGCGAACACCGAGGCGCCGGTGACCAGCGCGACGCCGATCAGCACCGGGGCCGCGGTTCTGGCCGTGCGCCGCGGGTTGCGCTGCACGTTGCCACGGGCCATCGTGCCGGTGACCCCACGCAGGGCCTGCACCGGCGCACCGAGGAAGCGGGCGATGGGCTTGGCCATCACCGGGCCCAGCAGCAGCACCGCCGCGAACAGACCGACCACGCCCACGGCCAGCAGCACGGCATCGCCACCGAGCATCACATCGACGATCGCGACGACACCCACCAACGCGCAGATGGCCGCCGCCGTGATGCGCTTGCGCACCGAACCCACCTTCTCCAGCACGGCGTCGCTCATCGCGGCCACCGGCGGAACCCTGCCCGCGCCGATCGCCGGCCCGAGGGCGGCCAGCAGGCTGGCGGCCACCCCGGCCAGCAGCGTGATGACGACGGTGCGCTGCTCGATCGCCAGCCCGCGGGCGGGGATCACGTAATCCAGCGAGTCGAGCAGTTGCTTGATGCCGGCGGCCAGCCCCACGCCACCGACCAGGCCGGCCAGCGAGCCGAACAGGCCGATGGCCAGCGCCTCCAGCAGCATCGTGCGCGAGATCTGCCGGCGGCTGGCGCCCAGCGCGCGCAGCAGCGCGTTCTCCCGCTGGCGTTGGGCAGCGGTGATCGAGAACACGTTGTAGATGACGAACATGCCCACGCCCAGGGCGATGAAGGAGAAGATGCCCAGGAAGATCGTGAGGAAGCTCAGGCTCTGCTCGATCTCCGTCTGCGACTGGGCGGTGATCTGCGCCGAGGTCAGCGCCTCGGCGATGTCGGGGTCGAGCGTCGCGCTGATGCGCTGCACCAGTTCGTCGGGCGGCACAGTGCCGTCGCCGCGCACCAGCACGGCGTCGATGAAGCCCTCCTTGGCGATGAACTCCTCGGCGGTCGGCGCGTCGAACAGCGCCCAGGTGGCGTTGCCCGGCGAGATGATGTCGTCGTACTCGACGATGCCCACCAGCGTGAACGCGCGCGACCCGTTGTCGCCGTTCACCTTCACCTGGTCGCCCAACACGAAGCCGCCGTCGGCGGCGGTGAGCGTGTCGACCGCCATCTCGCTGCCACCCACCGGCAGGCGGCCCTCGGCAAGTCGCCACACCGACAGCTCGCCCTCGTTGACGGTGGCACCGAACGTGGGTGCCGTCGGTCGCTCGATCGGCTCGCCATTGCTGCCGATCACCACTGCGTCGCCCTGCACCGAGGCCTGTGCCTCGCCCACACCGGGGACCGCGCGCACCTGCTCGACGATGTCGCTGGGCAGCCGATCGCGGCGCTCGAGCCCGAAGAAGTTCTCGACGGTGTTGCTGCTCTGCACGTACGCGTCGACGCGGTCGTACACATCGGCGAACAGGGCGTCGAAGGTGCGTTCGATCGTGTCGCGGAACACGAACGTACCGGAGAGGAACGAGGTGCTGGCCACGATGGCGAGCGCCGTCAACATCAGGCGCGGCCACCGGGCCAGCACACTCCTCATCGCGAGTCGGAACACCCGCTCATCCTCTCTGCGCAACACACGGGGTGTCCACGCGTGCTGCGGAATTCGACGGCTGCCGGTGTGAGGCAGGCGTCACGTGGTGGCGATCGCTTCCAGGATGTCGGCCTTCGCCGCCCGGCGAGCCGGCCACAGCGCGGCGGCCGCTGCCAGCACGATCGCGCCGATCGCCGCCACCAGGATCGTGCCGGTCGGCACCGAGTACTCGCTGAGCCCCTCGTCCTTCAGGGCGGCCACGATGATCCAGCCCAGTGAGAGCCCCAGCAGGACGCCCATCACCACGCCGACGACACCGACGATGAGGCTCTCCCACAGCACCGAGCTGCGCACCTGACGCTTGGTGGTGCCGACGGCACGCAGCAGGCCCAGCTCTCGGCGGCGCTCCCACACGGCCAGCCAGAGGGTGATGGCGATGCCGATGGCGGCGATGAAGATCGACATGCCCAGCAGCGCGTAGATGAACGTCAGGAACGTGTCGATCTGCTTGGCCTGGTCCGCGATGTACTCGTCGCGGGTCTGCAGCTTCGCCGTCGGGTACGTGTCGGTGACGGCCTTGATGGCAGCCGTGGTGCCTGCTGAGATGCCGTCGTTGCCCCGCACCAGCACCGTGACGTCGAACACGGGCAGGGTCTGCCCGTCGAACAGCGCACGGTCGACGATGATGTTGCCGAAGCTGTCCTCGTCGTAGATGCCGGCGATCGTCAGCTCGTGCACGGTGCCGTCGAGCAACTGCATCCGGACGGTGCTGCCGAGAGCCCAGCCCTCGTCGGAGGCCTTGCTCTGCGCCACCACCACCGTGTCGGCGTTCAGGCCCTCGAACCCGCCGGCCGTGAAACCCATCTCCAGCACGCCGGCCGCGGCAACGGGGTCGACCGCCAGCGTCAGGTAGTCGTCGAACGTGCCGTTGTCGTCGAGCTTGGTCAGGCCCAGGGCCAGGCCTACGGCCCGGCCGCTGCCGGTGGCGGTGATGTCGGCGGCCAACGTGGGTGGCAGCGGCGAGCTCTGCTGCGAGGGTGTCACCACGTAGTCGGCCACGAAGGCCTCGGAGATCACCGAGTGCACGGTCGCCTTCGCCGATGAACCCAGCGAGGCGACACCGATCACCAGCGACAGGCCGACGGCCAGCGCACCGGCGGTGAGCGCCGTGCTCTTCGGGTTGCGGGCGGCGTTGCGGCCGGCCATCGTGCCCGAGGCACCGCGCAGCCGCGCCAGCACCGGCGTCGCGCCGCGGCTGATCGGCCCGGCCACGAATGGCCCCAGCAGCACGAGTGCCACGAACAGCCCGACCACGCCGGGGGCCAACCAGATCGGGTCGCCGACGATGCCCAACGCCACGCACCCGATGCCGAGGGCCAGCGTGATGAAGCCGGCGATGCGGCGGCCCTTCGAAGTGTCGCTGTGGTCGACCGCGACGTCGCGCATGGCGGCCAGCGGCGGCACGCGGCCGGCACGGATGGCGGGCACCACGGCGCAGACCATGGTGACGAGCACGCCGACGGCGATGGTGATGATGAAGCCGGTGGGCTTCAGCGCGAGGTCGGTGTCGCCGGGGCCGAAGCCGGCGCTGTTCATGAAGGCGAGGATGGCGGTGGCCAGGCCGACGCCACCGAGGCAGCCGAGCACGGAGCCGACGACGCCTACCGCCACCGCCTCGACGAACATCGAGCGGGTGACCTGCGCCCGGCTGGCGCCGACGGCACGCAGCAGCGCGTTCTCCCGCTGGCGCTGGGCGGCGCTGATGCTGAACACGTTGTAGATGATGAAGCTGCCGACGAACAACGAGATCATGGCGAAGATCGAGAGGAACAGCGTGAGGAACGAGAGGCTCTCCTCGATCTCACTCTGCGTCTCTTCGATGATCTCGGCGCCGGTCAGCACCTCCACGTTCGTGTCGTCGATCGCTGCGTCGACTGCGTCGGCCAGTGTGTCTTGCGACAGCCCGCCGTCGCCGACGACGACGATGCTGTCCAGCTTCGTCGCGTCGCCGATGACGAACTCTTGCGCCGTCGCGAGGTCGAACAGTGCGAACGTCGCACCGCCGGTTGAGTCGCCGCCGGCGAAGCGGGCGATACCGACGACAGTGAAGTCCTGCGCGGCGCCGATGGCCGTGATGCTGAGCGTGTCGCCCACCTTCACCCCGGCCTTCTTGGCCGACGTCGCGTCGATCACGACCTCGGTGGGGCCGGAGGGCGCGCGGCCCTCGGCGAGGCTCCAGGGTGAGCTGGGGCTGTCGATCCAGGCGGCGCCGAACTTCGGCGGGCCGTCCTGCCCGATCACCTTGTCGTCGAACGACATCGTCGCGGTGCCGCCGACATCGCCGTAGGCCTCGGCGACGCCGGGCACAGCGCGCACCACTTCCACCAGGTCGGCGGGGATGCGATCGCGGTTCTCCTCGCCGAACTGGCCCTCGATGACGTTGGTCGATCGAACATAGGCGTCGGTGTTCTCGTACGCGGTGGCGAACAGCTTGTCGAAGCTGCCCTTGATGGTGTCGGTGAACACGAACACGCCGGACAGGAAGGCGGTGCCCGCGATCACTGCGAGCGACGTGAGGATCAGCCGACCCTTACGGCTCCAGATGTTCTTGAGGCTGAGCTTGAACATGGGTCACCCGCTCATTCACCGAAGTGCTTCATGCGGTCGAGGACGCGTTCCGCAGTGGGCTCGAACATCTCGTCGACGACCTTGCCGTCGGCGAGGAAGATCACCCGGTCGGCGTAGCTGGCCGCGTTGGGATCGTGGGTCACCATCACGATCGTCTGGCCCAGCTCGCGCACGGCCAGGCGCATGAACGCGAGGATCTCCGCGCCGGTGCGGCTGTCGAGGTTGCCGGTGGGCTCGTCGGCGAAGATGATCGTCGGCTGGCTGGCCATCGCGCGGGCCACGGCCACGCGCTGCTGCTGGCCACCGGAGAGCTCGCTGGGGCGGTGCTTCAGGCGCGAACGTAGGCCCACCGTGTCGATCACGCGGTCGATCCAGGCCTGGTCGCCCTTCGTACCGCCCAGCAGCAGCGGCAGCGTGATGTTCTCCAGCGCGGTCAGCGTGGGCACCAGGTTGTAGGCCTGGAAGATGAAGCCGACGTTGGTGCGGCGCAGCTCGGTGAGCTGCTTGTCGTTGAGCGAGGCGAGGTACGTCTCGCCGATGTAGACGGCGCCGGTGGTGAGCGAGTCGAGGCCCGCGAGGCAGTGCATCAGCGTGCTCTTGCCCGAGCCGGAAGGGCCCATGATCGCGGTGAACTTGCCGCGCTCGAAGTGCACGGTCACCCCGTCGAGGGCGCGCACTTCGCTGTCGCCTTCCCCGTAGATCTTCTCTGCATCGATCGAGCCGGCCGCAGCCACCATGGTGGTCGTTTCAGTCATACGTCCGTTGTACCGGCAAACCACCATCGGGCGCATCCACTTTGCGGGTGACGTCGGTCAGCCGAACGGCTGATCAGCATCTGAGCGGGCGGTTCAGAGCGGGTGATCGAGAGCGCCGGGGGTGACCAGGCCGCTCTCGTAGGCGAGCACCACGGCCTGCACGCGATCGCGCAGATCCAGCTTGGTCAGCACCCTGCCGACGTGCGTCTTCACCGTCGCCTCGCCCAGGTACAGCTGCTGCGCGATCTCGCCGTTCGACAGCCCGCGGGCCATCAGCCGCAGCACCTCGGTTTCGCGATCGGTGAGATCGACCAGGCCAGGCGCGACCGTCGCGGCATCCGTCGCCGGGCGGCGCGACACCTCCTCGATCAGCAGGCGGGTGACCGAAGGGGCCAGCAGCGCATCGCCGGCAGCGATCACGCGCACCGCGTTGATCAGCTGGTCGGCAGGGGCGTCTTTCAGCATGAACCCGCTGGCGCCGGCGCGCAGCGCCGAGTACACGTACTCGTCGAGGTCGAAGGTGGTGAGGATCAGCACCCGCGAACCACCGCCGCCGGAGATGATCTCGCGGGTGGCCTCGATGCCGTCCTTGCGCGGCATGCGCACGTCCATCAGCACCACGTGCGGCGCGCTGCGGGCGACCACCTCGATGGCCTCGCGCCCGTCGCCGGCTTCGCCCACCACGGTGATGTCGGGCTCGCTCTCCAGGATCATGCGGAAGCCGGCGCGAACCATCGCCTGGTCGTCGACCAGCACCACCCGGATCATGCGCGAGCCGTCTCGCCGGGCGTCGTGTTGTGGTTCATCGAGCGTTCATCCTGCCACCGGGAACGTGGCCCGCACGCGCCAACCGCCACCCGGGCGCGGCCCGACGGCCAGCTGGCCGTCGTACGCGGCCACGCGTTCGCGCATGCCCACCAGGCCGAAGCCGGGGCCGGCTGCGTCGGGCAGCGCTGCGGCGCCGCGCCCGTCGTCGCACACCTCCACCGTCAGGGAGCCGTTCGAGCGCACCACCGACACATCGACGTGCTGCACCGGCCCGGCATGCCGGCGCACGTTGGTGAGCGCCTCCTGCACGATGCGATACGCGCTGAGCTCGACACCTGTGGGCACGTCGCCGAAGTCGCCCTCGGTGCGCGTGCGCACGTGCAGGTCGTGTGCCGCACCGGCCAGCTCGGCGATTCCCGCCAGGCCCGGCTGCGGCGTCAGGTCGGCCACGGCCTGCGGCTCGCGCAGCACGCCCAGGATGCGCCGCATCTCCTGCATCGCAGTGCGACCGGTGTCTTCCACCGTCGCCAGCGCAGCATCGGCGCGAGCCGGATCGGCGGCCAGCTGGCGGCGGGCGGCCGCGGCCTGGATGACCATCAGGCTGACGCTGTGTGCCACCACGTCGTGCAGCTCGCGGGCGATGCGGGCGCGTTCTTCCTGCACGTGCTGATGAGCCAGCATCAGCCGCTCGCGTTCGGCACGCTCGGCACGCTCGGCCAGCTCGATGGCCCGGTCTCGCCGGCGGCGCACGTTGTCGCCGAACACGATCGAGCTGACGAAGATCACGGGCGTGGACACCAGCGCCTGCCAGGGTGCGTCGCCGTGCACCACGCCCAGCACGATGAACGCGACGACCACCGTCAGGATCGCGCCGCTGAGCCGCCACAACACCCGCCCGCGGCGGTAGGCACCCAGGGTGTACGTGGCGACGAGCACGCCCATCCATCCGGGCCCACCGGCGTTGACGGCCTCCATCCACAGCTGGACGCCGGCCACCACCAGCAGCACCTGCACAGGCCACCGCCGGCGCATGCCCACCGGCAGCGTGGCCCCCAGCGACAGCAGCACGCCCAACACGCTGGCCTCGGCCATGCCCGCTTCGTGGTAGGTGAGGTGGAACGTCGCCGAGATCGCGGCCAACACACCCGCCAACAGCCAGTCGGCGGCCTGCGGGTGGACACGTAGCCAGCGGGCGGGGCGAGGGCGGGTCATCGCGCACAACGCTAACCCCGGCCGCGGAATCGGGCGTCCGCCTGGGGGCTGATCTCGCCTACGCTCGCAGGGTGATGCAGTGCACGTCGTGTGGTTCCGCCATTCCCGCGGGCGCACGATTCTGCCCGTCGTGCGGCCACCCGGTGGCGCTCGCGCAACCCGAGGAACGGCGCATCGTCACCATCCTGTTCGCCGATCTGGTGGGCTTCACCACCCTGGCCGAGCGGATGGACCCCGAGCAGGTGAAGCGCCTGATCGACGCGTGCTTCGAGCGTTTGGTGGAGGTCGTCGGCGAGTTCGGCGGGCGCGTGGACAAGCTGCTCGGCGACGGGATGCTGGTGCTGTTCGGCGCACCGGTGGCCCACGAAGACGACCCCGAGCGGGCGGTGCGGGCCGCGCTGCGCATGCAGCAGACCCTGGCCCGCTACGTGGCCACCAGCAAGCTGGCGGGCAGCGACGACATCCTCATGCGCGTCGGCATCAACACCGGCGAGGTGCTGGTGGGCACGTTGGCCGGCACCGACTACACGGCGATGGGCGATGTGGTGAACACGGCCTCGCGCCTGCAGGCCGCAGCGCCTTCGGGGGGCGTGCTGGTCGGCGAGGCCACCCACGCGCTCACGTCGCACACGTTCCGCTACGAGCCCGCCGGGCAGCTGCAGCCGCGCGGGCGCGAGCAGTCGCTGCACGCCTGGTTGGCGATGGAGGCAACCGCCCCGCCCGGCGCCCGCCGGCGGCGCGGCGAGATCGACATCGTCGGCCGCGAAGCGGAACTGGCGATGGCCGAAGCCGCGCTGGAACTGGTCCACCGGCACGGCCGCGGGGTGCTGCTGCACGTGAACGGCGAGAACGGCGTCGGCAAGAGCCGGCTGGTCGACGAGATCATCCAGCGCATCCGCGACCGAGGCGAGGTCTCGGTGCTGGAGGGTGCATGCGTGCCGTACGGCGAGTCGAACGTGTGGTGGCCCATCGCCAGCGCGCTGTCCACCTACCTCGACATCGAGTCGAGCGCCCCGGCGGAGGTCGTGCGCGCAGCAGCGCTCGAGCGCTCGCACGAGATGTTCCCCACCATCGAGCCCACCGACCGCGAACGGCTCATCGAAGTGTTCGCACACCTGATGGGCTACCCGTCGCGCATCGACAAACTCGACGCGGCCACCGCCCGCAGCACCATCCATCACACCGTCTCGATGGTGTTGGAAGCACGTTCGCGCCGCGGCGCGATGGTCCTCAGCGTCGACGACCTGCACTGGGCCGACCCGGTCCTCCTGGATCTGCTGGAGCACCTCAGCACCTCGCTGAACCGCTACTCGTTCGTGCTCATCACCGCCATGCGGCCGGGCACCGACGTCGTGTGGCCGCCGCGCAGCGATCGCAGCACGGTCATCTCGCTCACCCTGCAGCCGCTCACCCGCACCGACACCGACCAGTTGGCCGACGCGCTGCTGGGCGACACACCGCACGACGACCAGTTGCTGATCGCGCTGTTCGAACGCAGCGGCGGCAACCCGTTGTTCCTGCTGGAGCTGGTGGCGCTCACCGAGTCGGGTGGCGGGCACCGCGAGCTGCCCGATTCGCTGCGCACGCTGATCGCGGCCCGGCTCGACCAGCTGACGTCCGAACAGCGGCAGATGCTGGAGAACGCTGCAGTGCTCGGCACCTCCGGCCCCATCACCAGCCTGGAGAAGTTCGCCGTGGAGCTGGGGCAGGTGTTCCACCCGCACGTGCTCGACGAGCTCGACGAGCTGGGCCTGCTGCAGGTGCGCGGCAAGCGGTGGGAGTTCCGCAGCGACTCCGTGCGCGACGCGGCGTACCAGACGCTCACCAAAGCAGCCCGCGCCCAGCGCCACGCAGGTGTTGCCAAGGCGATGGGCAGCTCCACGGGGCAGATCGACGACCGGGCCCATCACGCTGCGGCGGCCGCCGAGCTGGTGCAAGAGCTGGGCAGCGTGCACGGTGTACCGGCCACCATCGTCGCTGATGCGGTCGCGCTGCTCACGGCCGCCGCCGACCGTGCGCACGACACCGGCAGCTTGCGCCTGGCCGTGCGCCACTCCACCCGCGCCCTGGAGCTGTCGCAGAGCTTCGACGTCCCGCTGGCCGAGCTGGCGCACCTCCACCTGCTGCGCGCCACCGCGTTCACCGACCAGCGCAACTACCAGGACGCAGGCGCCGACATCGACGTGCTGCAGTCACTTGCCGACCAGCTCGACGACGACTCGCTGCGCGCCGAGGCGTACCGCGTGCGGGGCGCGCTCAGCCACGTGGCCGGCCGCATCGACGACGCCCGCCGCGAGCTGGGCCTGGCCGTCGATCTGCTGCGCCACACCAACACGCCGGCGCTGCTGGCGAGGGCGCTGCGCGTGCGCGGTTTCATCGAGATGTTCGGCGGCTCGATGGTGGACGCCGAGTGGTTCTTCGGTGAGGCCGACGAGCTGTACCGCGCACTGGCCGACGAGCGCGGCATGGCGTACATCGAGCAGCACCGGGCGTGGATCGCGTTCCTCTCCGGCGACCTGCAGGCCGCCCGCGAGCGGTTGACGCACGCGGCCGACACCCACAACCGGCAGGGCGACCGCAACGGCGTGGGGTGGGCGTTCGGCCTGCTCGCGTTCGTGGAATTCTTCGAACGCCACTTCGACGAAGCGGAGGCACTGGCCGAGGTGGTGGGCCAGGAGGCCGCGCTGCGGGGCGACGAGTGGGCCGTGGGCATGATGGACACCCTGCTCGCCGACCTGCGCCTGTGGCAGGGCAAGCTGGAGGAGTCGGGCGAGTTCGCGGAGAAGGCCCGCGTCCGCTTCAAGAAGCTGAACGACAAGTTCGGCACCATCCAGGCGCTGGCCCCGCTGGTACGCGTGCAGGTGGCGATGGGCAAGTACTCCGCCGCCCAGCGCAGCGGCGAGGAGCTGATCGCCCTGGCCGACACCGGGCAGCACGGGCCGGTGCCGCTGATGGCCGTGGCGGGGGCGGCGATGCACCGCGGCCAGGCCCACGCGGCGGCGACGCTGGCCGAACGCGCCCTCAGCGAGATCCAGGCCGCGGGTGGCCAGGCGTTCGAGCCGATGGTGGTGCTCGCGCTCGCCTACGCGCAGCAGGGCCGCATCGAGGAGGCGCTGGTCACCATCGAGTCGGTGCCGCCGTACGGTGCCGAGCATCCGTTCACCCGCGCGGTCGCGGCGCTGGTGCATGCCGCCGCCGGCCACTCAGGCGAAGCGTTGGCGCACGCCGACGCGGTCACCCACACAGCGGGTGCCACCTACCTCGACCAGGTGTTCGCGTACATCGCCGCGGCCGGTGCCGCGGCCCAGGCGGGCCACCGCGTGCAGGCCGAGCTGGCTGCGCAGGCGGCCGTGGCGCGGGCCATCGGGGTCGGCGACGTGGTGGCCACCGCGCTGGCCACCACCATGTTCGGTGCCGTCACCGGTACCACCCACCCAGTGTTCGACGAACGCACAAAGCTGGGCGAGGGGTGGGTGGCACTGGTGTCGGTGCTGGCGCAGCCGCCCGCCGATCCGGCGACCGTGCCGCCCGCAACCGTGCCGCCCGCGACTGTGCCGCCCGCGACCGTGCCGCCCGCAACCGTGCCGCCGGGATCGACGACCACTCCAGCGATGGCTTCGGCAACGCCGGCAACGCCGGCAACGCCGGCAACGGAGGCCGCCGCGCCGCCCGCGGCTCGGGTGGCCGACGGGCAAGCCGCCAGCAGCTCAGCCGGCGAGTGAGTCGCGCCGCCAGGGCAGGTCGGCGAGGTACTTGGCGGCGGCCGGATGCGGATCCATTTCGCGCTCGGGCGGGCCGTGCGGCGGTTCGACGGCCGGCTGGTGGCGCACCTGGCAGCCACCGCACCAGTACAGCGTGCGGGCGTGCTCGCCCACCCGGCGCACCTGCACCGTGTCGCCGCAGCGTGCGCAGCGCTGCCCGTTGCGGCCGTACACCGCCATGCCACCGGGCACGTCGGGCGCCGTGGCCCGGTACATCGGCTGCAGGTTGGCGCGCAGCATCCGCGTCGCTGCGTTGATCACCTGCACGCAGTCGGCCGGCTCGAGCGTGCCCACCGGGGCGAACGGGCTGAGCTCGCATGCCCAGAGGATCTCGCTGCGGTACACGTTGCCCACGCCGCAGGCGACGTGCTGATCGAGCAACACCTCGCAGATCGGCAGATCCGGGTCGGGATACTCGGCGATGCGGCGGGCAGACTCGAGCAGCTCGTGGTCGGGTGCGGTGCACAGATCGGGGCCGAGGCGGCCGAAGCCCGGGTGACGATGGCGGTCGAACTCGCGGTAGGTCTCGACGGTGGGTGCGTTGAAGCACACCGCCACCCAGTCGGGTACCTCGATGACGACACGCATCTGCTCGTTGGGCTTGCGCCAGCGCTCGCCCACCCGGTAGAGGTGCCAGCTACCGCTCATGCGCAGGTGGGTGTGCAGCACGATGCCGTCGTCCCACATGATCTCCAGGTGCTTGCCGTGGCTCTCCACCCACTCGACCACGCGGCCCGGTGTGGGCCTCGCGCCGTAGATGCGTGGTGCGTCGAAGCGCGTCGTCGCACGGCCTACCAAGGCTGTCCGCAGACCAGCGGCAGCGCGGTGGATCGTGTCGCCTTCGGGCACGCGCCAGAGACTATTCGCTCTGTACACCCTGGTCGCGCCATACCCTCGTAGCGCACTCGGTAGCGTGCAGTGCGTGGATGCCGAGCACACCCGGATCCTGGCCGCCGATGAGCAACTGCCAGACGACGTCGCCCCTCTGGACGACCTCGACATCGACGACGCTCGCGACGACGCTCGCGACGACGGGAACGACACCGATGAGCTCGGCAGCGACCGCGAGCACGAGCCGGAGCTGATCGACCCCGAATCGGATCCCATTGCCACCGCCCGCCGCCGGCACGGCGCCGCCGGCGCGATGCTGGCCGCAGGCATGTTCGGCATCGACGTCGCGCTGGGCCGCAAGGTGAAGCAGGAGGCGCCGGTGGTGGTGGCCGCGGCCACCGAGCCGGTCGACATCGAGACCGACGGCATCCACATCCCGCTCGACGACACCACCAGCGTCTACGCACCCCCGCAGCCGCCCACCGACCCGTTCCCGCGCAAACGACGGCGCTGACCTCGCACGCAGGGCAGGCGCTTCCGCATCTCGGCAGTCCTCCACTACGCTGCCACGGCACCCCCCAGGAGGTACCGACGTGCGGATGTATCGAGCAGCGCTGGCTGCTGCATTGTTCACTGCCGGCATCGCCGTGGCGGCCCCGGCCGCGTCACGAGTGGCCGCCGAGGGCGGTACCTCCATCACCGACCCGCGTCTGCTCAGCGAGATCGCTGCGGCCACCGCCAGGCGAACCGAGGGCGGCAGCGAGCCCACGGTCCCCGTGGAAGTCCTGACGGCCGATGCTGCCGGAGCGACGGCCGCCGTGCTGGCGCTGGGCGGCAAGGTCACCGGCGAGGTGCCCGGTTCGCTGGTGCAGGCCCGCATGCCGGTGTCGAGCGTGGCCGCGCTGGCCGGCACCGCCGGCGTCACACGCCTGCAGTACCCGCAGCGGGCGGGCTACGTGCCCAAGGACGGCGGTCGCCCGCAGGAGCGCCCCACGCGCATCCAATCCGGCCCGGGCTTCGGCAACCCCGGCAACGAAGTGTCGATCACCAACGCCGACGACTGGCAGGCCGCGGGGCTCGACGGCACCGGCGTGAAGGTGGGCATCGTCGACTACTTCGACATGACGCGGTGGAACCCCACCGAGCACGGCCCGGCACCCACCCTCGCCAACGGCCGCATGTTCTGCCAAGACACGTTGGGCGTGGGCATGTGCACCATCCCCATCGGTGGCAGCATCGTCAACGACACGCTCGACGGCGAGCACGGCGTAGCGGTCAGCGAGATCGTGAAGGACATGGCGCCGGGCGCCGAGCTCTACATCGCCTCGGTGGCCACGACGGCCGACCTGCAGGCCGCCGTCAACTGGTTCAAGACCAAGGGCGTCACCATCCTCACCCGCTCGCTGGGCAGCCCCTACGACGGGCCCGGCGACGGCACCGGGCCGCTGGCCGCCGTGGTGAACTCCGCCGTCGAGCAGGGCATCACCTGGTTCAACTCGGCGGGCAACGACGCGGTCGACGCGTACGTGAAGCGCAGCGTGCCCACCAACCTGGCCGGCAACGGCTACGTCGACTTCGACGCCAGCGCCGGCACCGACACCTGGCTGCGCCTCGACGGCGAGTGCATCCTGCTCGACGGCATCCGCTGGGCCAACGACTGGTACCTGCCCACCGCCCAGAAGACCGACTACTCGGTCGAGTTCTGGGAACCCACCAGCGACATCTCCGGTCTCGGCGACACCTACAACCCGACGCCTGCGCAGGTGACGGCGATCGACGTGTTCGACAACCCCGGTGTGCAAGGCGTGGTCGACGACAACCAGCGCCTCGGCGCCAACCCGCTGGAGGCCGCCGACCTGTTCTTCTGCCCGCAGAACATCTACGGCGACTTCGGCGGCATCAGCTACATCCGCGTCAAGCGCAACGCCGCCACCAGCGTCGGCGCCACCCCCGACACGCTGGAGGTCGCGCTCGCGGCGGGCCTCACCGAGCTGCTCTACTACGACACCCCCGGCAGCGCCGCCAAGTCGGTGGTCGACTCCCGGAACGCAGGCATGCTGGCCGTCGGCGCGGTCGACCCGGCAGCGGGCACCACCATCGGCTGGTACAGCTCGCAGGGCCCGACCACCGACGGGCGCATCAAGCCCGACATCTCCGCACCATCGTGCTTGAACAGCACCATCTACGGCAACCCACCGGGCGGCGACTGCGAGCTCAGCAACCTCGGGTTCGCCGGCACCTCGGCGGCCTCGCCGGTGGCCGCCGGCATGGCCGCCGTGCTGCAGAGCGCGGGCCTGGCAACGGGCGCGGCCAACACCGCCGCGCTGGTCAAGCACTTCACCACCGACCTGGGCGCGGCCGGCCCCGACAACGTGTTCGGCGCCGGCAAGGTGCTGCTGCCCGCACCACCGCCGGCGGTGGCAGCGCCCACGCCCGGCAAGTACATCCCGCTGGCGTCGCCGCAGCGCATCCTCGACACCCGCCCCGTCGGCCATGTCGGCCCGCCCTCGCTGACCGGCCCCTACGCCACCTCCTCGATCATCGAGATGACCGTGCTGAACACCGGCGGCGTGCCGGCCTCCGGTGTCTCGGCGGTGGCGATCAACCTCACTTCCGTCGGCTCCACCAGCGTCGGCTTCCTGCAGGCGCTTCCGTACCTGCGGGCGGCGGTGGGTGGCACCAGCACGCTGAACATCTCCACGGTCGGGCCGGCGCGGCCCAACTTCGCGATCGTGCCGGTGGGCGTCGACGGCAAGATCAGCGTGTACATCCAGGCCGGCGGCAACGTACTGATCGACGTGCTGGGCTACTTCGCCGATGGTCAGGTGTCGCCCACCACCAACGGCCGCTTCGTGCCACTGGCCTCACCCGAGCGCTGGATGGACACACGCGGCCTGGGCGGAGCGCCGCTGCCCGCCATCTACGGCGGCATCCCACGCCCGGCGAACGCCGGCGAGACCATCCTGGTGCCCACGCTGGGAGGCACGGCCGTGCCCGGCTCCGGGGTCGATGCGCTGGTGGTGAACGTGGCGTCGGCCGCTTCGGCGGGCGGCGGCTTCCTGCAGATCATCCCCACCGGCACGGTGGGCGCCACCCACAGCAACGTCAACTACAACACCACCTCGGCCTCGGCCAACACGGCCATCGTGCCGCTGGGCACGGGCAACCAGATCAGCGTGTTCACCAGCCAGAGCACGCACATGCTGGTCGACGTGGTGGGCTACATCACCGACAACACCGCGGCCACCGACACCTACGGCCTGTTCCTGCCCATCACGCCGGGCCGCGCCTACGACACCCGCCTGCCCACGCCGAACCCGTTCACCGCCGGGCAGACCCGCACGGCCACACTGGCCGGGCTGGTCCTCCCCACCGAGCCGCACGTGCCCGTCGGCGCCGTCGGCGTATCGGCCAACCTCACCGTCGTGGCGCCCGGGGGCAACGGCAACCTCAAGGTGTACCCGTCCGCCGAGCCCAGCACGAGCAGCGTCAACTTCGCCGCGGGCAAGACGGTCGCGAACGGGGCCCTGCTGGCGCTGAACGGCAACGACGTCACCGCCAAGATGAGCCAGTCCGGCCACCTCCTCATCGACATCAACGGCTACTTCCTCGGAGGCGTTGGATGAGCGATCAGCTCGACACGAAATCTGGTTGGCTCTCTCGCGACGAGCTGCAGAGCATCCGCGCCAACGTGCCGCTGGTCTACGTCGATGCCGTGCCCGTGCGCGTCGACGAGTTGGGCCGCGTCACCCACGTCGGCATGCTGCTGCGCCAGGCTGCCGATGGTTCCTTGAGCCGAATGGTGGTCAGCGGCCGCGTGCTGTTCGGCGAGCGCGTGCGCGATGCGTTGCTACGGCACCTGGAGAAGGATCTCGGCCCGGTGGCGCTGCCGCGCATCCCCCCGGAGGCCGCACCCTTCACGGTGGTGGAGTACTTCCCCGACCCCGACCTCAGTGGCTTCCACGACCCGCGCCACCACGCCGTCAGCCTGGCGTTCGTGGTGCCCGTGTCGGGCGACTGCCAGCCGACGCAGGAAGCCCTCGACCTCACGTGGTTCACGCCCCAGGAGGCCATCAGCGACAAGGTGCGGCACGAGATGACCGGCGGCCACGACCGCCTCATCCGCCTCGCCCTCGCCCACGTGGGCCAGCTGCCGTAGCGCGGCCCGCGGCCGCTGTCCTGCGTCAACCGAGGGCGAGCGCCGCGTAGCCATCCTGCACTGGCCGGGCCCGGGCGTGCGAGGGGTCGTGGCCGTCAGGGGGTGGAGGTGGGCGCAGTGGGTGCAGCGCCCGTCGCTGCGGCCGAGGTGCTCGACGTCGCTGGCGTGGTGGTGGACGTGGACGTCGGCGGGCCGGCGATCGTGGTGGATGACGGGACTGGGGCCGGTGCGGCAGGGTCGCCGCCCAGCGCGATGCCGGCCATCAGACCGGCCAACGCAGCACCCACGCCCACACCCAACAGCGCGCCCCAGCGACGGGCGGGCGGGGCCACCGGGTGGGTCTGCGATCGGGATCGATCCGCATCGGGGGCCTGCACGCCTGCGCCGCGGCGCCCGCTGACCGCCCGCACCGCCCACTCCGGGTAGCGCACGATCTGGCCGCCGTGCCAGCCGAAGAAGCCGTCGTCGTGCAGCAGCGGGTCGACCACGTAGGCGACCTGCCACTCGGCCGAGAAGAAGTTGCGGTGGATGAACGTGTCGTACTCCGAGAGGAACACGGAGAAGCCGGGGTGGCTGTGGTACCAGCCGACGATCTGCAGTTCGGGGAAGT
The DNA here is from genome assembly GCA_030645675.1 of Actinomycetota bacterium. Lineage (GTDB taxonomy): Bacteria > Actinomycetota > Acidimicrobiia > Acidimicrobiales > Ilumatobacteraceae > UBA668. The sequence continues at coordinate 22,113 of JAUSLQ010000250.1, forward strand.
CGCGGTCGCGCACGTCGTTGATGTGGTCCCACGTCTCGTGGGTGAACGTCAGCGACGAGGCGGTGGACACTGCGTGCTCGGCGCGGACCATGGCGGTGATGGCCAGCACGCCCTGTGGGTCGACCACGCCCAGCAACACCCCGCCGTGCTCGACGGTGGTGTCGGCACTCACGTGCGCGGCCACGTCGTCGACCACCGAACGGTCGACGCGCAGCGGGTGCCCACGGCCCACCACGACCTGCGGGTCGGGGCGCTCGTCGGAAGGCGCCGGCGGCACGGTGGTCACCACCCCTCCGGCAAATGGGCGTCGTGCTGCACCCACAGGTACCGGTACTGCATGCCCGACCGCACGGCCAGCACCTCGTCGGGCCGCACACCCACATCGGCCAATGTGTGACCGGCTCGCGGCGACGGCACCGCCACGGAGGTGAGGGGCTCGAACTGGCGCGGCTGGCGGCACTGCGGGCAGTCGGCGTCGCCCACCGCCACCAGCGGCACGGCGCGGCCCTCGTGCGTGTCGGTGCCGCAGCCGGGGCAATGCCACGACAGCACGTGGTCGTCGCCCAGCTCCACCACTGCCGATTCGAAACCCACCAGGTGCACCACATCGGCGAAGGTCAGGCCGGGGTCGGCCGGCACGCGCACGGGCTCGGCGAACGTGTGGTGGGCCAGGCAGTCGTCGGAGAACGGGTACTGCAACGGGTAGTAGTCGTTGGCGGCGCCGTCGGCGATCACCGCCCCGGCCAGCACCCGCACGCC
>JAUSLQ010000251.1 GCA_030645675.1 Actinomycetota bacterium
CAGGCGTACACCGCCTGGCACATCGACGAGTGGGCGGGCAGCCACCCCGACCGCCAGATCCCGATCTCGCTGCTGCCCCAGTGTCACCCGCAGCCGATGGCCGACGAGATCCGCCGCGTCGCCGCCAAGGGCTGCCGCGCCGTCACGTTCAGCGAGAACCCGGCCAAGTTGGGCCTGCCCAGCTACCACACCGAGCACTGGGACCCGTTCCTCAAGGCCTGCGCCGACGAGAACGTGAACATCTGCCTGCACATCGGCTCCAGCAGCAGCATGCCGCTCACCACGCCCGATGCACCGCCGGAGGTCGTGATCTCGCTGACCCCCACGAACAGCATGCTGGCCATCGCCGACGTGGTGTTCTCGGGCATCTTCAAGCGCTTCCCAACGCTGCAGATCGCGATGAGCGAGGGTGGCACGGGGTGGATTCCGTACCTGCTCGAGCGGATGGACTACACGTACCAGCACCATCACTCATGGACCGGCACCGACCTCGGTGGCCGCCTGCCCAGCCAGATCTTCCACGACCACTTCTGGACGTGCTTCATCGACGACGCTGTCGGCCTGGAGATGCGCCACCACACTGGCGTCGACAAGATGATGTTCGAACTGGACTTCCCGCACAGCGACAGCACCTGGCCGACGGCACCCGAGCAGCTGTGGAAGGGCATCGGCCACCTGCCCGACGACGAGATCAACAAGATCACCCACGAGAACGCGATGCGCTGCTACGGCTTCGATCCGTTCAAGTACCGCCCGAAGGAGAAGAGCACCGTCGCCGCCCTGCGCGCCGAGGCCGCCGCCGCTCAGGTCGACGTGGAGATCAAGTCGATGGGCCGCCGCAAGGCCGAGGGCAACATGATGGCCACGCTGCTGAAGAGCGCAGCCCAGGGCGCCAAGAGCGAGTGACCCATCGTGCGCCGCCACGGTGCACGCAACAGCCACCGACATGAGCAGAGGGGGCGGGCACTGGGCCCGCCCCCTCTGTCGCGCTCACACGCCGTTCGCCTCACACAGGGTCGAGCTCGTAGAACTGCTTGGCCCACTTGCGCAGCGCACCGTACGGCCGCGCGTCCTGCTGGGCGAACGCGGGTGTCTCGATGTAGATCTGGTAGCGCCAGATCTCCAGGTCGTCCCACAGCGTGGTGAGGAAGTCCTTCTCCGCCCGCGCCCGGTACGCGGCAGGCACCTCGTCGCTGGTGTCGCCCGGGTCGCGCGGCCACCAGATGGAGTAGAACATGTCGGACTTCTCGTCGTCGATCGGGGTGGTGAAGAACACCAACCGGTAGTGCACACTGCCCTCGAAGATGGCCATCGAGCCGCCGACGCCGCAGGAGATGCCGTTGATCTTCATGGCCATGCCGTCGGGCGACTTGGCGGTGGGCAGCGGCCAGCCGGCGATCGACTTGTAGAACGGACCGTCGACCTTCCAGTCGATCAGCACCGGGTCGACGGTGGCGGCGTGCACGTACTTGAAGTGGATGCTGTCGGGTGCGTTCTCCAGCGTGATCTGAGGGTGCACCGGCTCGCCCTCGTACTTCACCGACAGCTGCGGGTAGGCCGGGTAGTAGTCGTCGGGCGACGCGGGCAGGTGCGGGATCACCGTCCAGATGTCGGGCAGCTCCCAGCGCGGCGGCCCACCGGCCGGGTCGTGCCACATGAAGATGCACTCGTGCCGCTCGTCGACCGGCCACGACTTCAGCTTCTGGCTCACGTTCGGGCGGTCTTCGTAGGGGATGTACTTGTTCTCCCCGTCGGCACCCCAGCCCCACCCGTGGTACGGGCATTCCACGCAGTCGCCCTTCACGACGCCACCGTGGCCGAGGTGCGCGCCGAGATGGCGGCAATGCGCATCGAGGATGTGCAGCACCCCCTCCATCGTGCGGTAGGCCACCAGGTGCTGGCCGAAGTAGTACATCGGCTTGGTGGCACCCGGGGCGATGTCGGCGCTCCAGCCGACCATGAACCAACCCGTGGGCTTCCAGGTGAACGGAACCTTCATCGTGATGTCTCCCCCAAACGCCGGCCCCATGCCGGTGACGCATACCCTGATAGGTTTCTGACACGTTTGTCAACTGATTCCGCGGAGGAAACCAATGGCCACCGACCCCGATCGCCTGCGTCAGCTCGTCGCTCCGGCGCACACCGCGGTGCTGACGATGGAGCTGCAGAACGGCATCGTCGGCGACGGTGCCATCCTGCCGATGGTTCCCGAGGCCGTGCAGGCCGTCGGGCTGCTGCAGCACGCCGCCGCGGTGTGCCGCGCCGCCCGTGCAGCCGGCGTGCGCGTGGTCCATGGCACCGCGGTGGAACGTGAAGACGGCGCCGGCGCGGCCGTGAACTGCAAGATCTTCGCGATCGGCGAGAAGCGCCGCCTCGCCGGTAGCAGCCCGATCATCGCCGGCAGCTACGGCGCCCAACTGGTGCCCGAGCTGGAGGTGCAGCCCAGCGACATCGAAGTGCCCCGCATCCACGGGATGACCCCCTTCACCAGCACCGCGCTGGACCAGATCCTGCGCAACCTCGGCGTCACCACGGTCGTCATCATGGGCGTGTCGCTGAACCTGGGCATCATGGGGGCCTCGCTCACCGCGCTCGACCTCGGTTACCAGGTGGTGGTGGTGGGCGACGCGGTCGCCGGCATCCCCAAGGAGTACGCCGACGCAGTGCTGGCCAACAGCATCTCGATGATCGCCACGGTGGTGGGCTCCGACGAGCTGATCGCTGCCTGGAGCCCCACCACCTGACGTGCTGCCGTCGGCGTCGCCGACGGGCGGGCGCCTACTTCTTGCTGAACTTGTCGATCGTGGCCCGCAGGTCGTCGGTGCCGAACGACTCGCCCTCGGCCGACAGCGCGAACGGCGCCACCATGCTGATCGCCGCCTGCAGGTGGATGTTGATCGCCCGCTTCGTCTCCTGGATGGCCTGACGCGGCTGAGCGGCCAGGCGCTCGGCGAACGCGATGGCCTCGGTCATCAGCTGGTCGTCGGGCACCACCCGGTTGGCGAGGCCGATCTCCACGGCCACGTGCGGCGGGATCTTGTCGCCGGTCAGCAGGTACTCCTTGGCCTTCAAGATGCTCATGTGCAGCGGCCAGAACACGGCGCCCCCGTCGCCGCACACCAGGCCGATGCTGACGTGGGTGTCGGCGAAGAACGAGCTCTCGGCCATGAACACGATGTCGCAGGCAACGGCGAGGTTGCAGCCGAGGCCGACGGCCGCGCCGTTGACGGCAGCGACGACGGGCTTGGGGAAGGCCGCCTGGGCATCCATGAGCGCCTTGGCGCCGCGCAGCGACATGCGCCGGTAGTCGCTGTCCTCGTAGCTGCGGATGAAGCTGGGGATGTCGCCGCCGGCGCTGAACGCCTTGCCGGCGCCGGTGAGCACGACGGCGCGCACCGAGTCGTCTTCTGCCAGGTGCGTCCAGATCTCGCGCATCGCCTCGTGCATGTCGTCGAGGAACGCGTTGCGCATCTCGGGGTTGTTCAGGGTGATGATCGCAATCGGGCCTTGGCGCTCGACGAGCACATGGGGAGTCGGGGCGTAGGGCATTCGGGGTCTCCAGACGGCGTTGGGCCACGCAGGAGCGCTGGCCACTCTTGACGGGTGCGTCAAGTATGCTCGCTCCGTCGCACCCCGCCGAACTCCGAGCGACGGTGCCGCGATCTCCTTGGGAGGAGCCACATGAAGCCGATGGATGGGATCCGCATCGTCGAGGTCGCCGCGTGGACGTTCGTGCCTGCGGCCGGCGCCGTGCTCACCGAGTGGGGCGCCGAGGTGCTGAAGATCGAACACCCCGAAACGGGCGACCCGCAGCGCGGCCTGGTCTCGTCGGGCCTGGTGCCCGGTGGCGCCAGCGGCGTGAACTTCTTCCTCGAGCAGCCGAACCACGGCAAGAAGTCGGTGGCCATCAACCTGCAGCACCCGGCCGGCCGCGACGTGCTGCTGAAGCTGTGCGAGACCGCCGACGTGTTCCTCACCAACTGGCTGCCCGGCCCGCGCACCCGCGCCCGCATCGACGTCGACGACATCCGCGCGGTGAACCCCAACATCGTCTACGTGCGCGGCCACGGCCAGGGCAGCAAGGGCCCCGACGCCGACAAGGGCGGCTACGACGGCTCGAGCTTCTTCGCCCGCTCGGGTGTGATGAACGCGCTGATGTACGGCGACGACCCGTACGGCCCCACCCAGCCGCCGGCGTTCGGCGACCTGCCCGGCGGCCAGACGCTGGCCGGCGCGGTGGCTGCCGGCCTGCTGCAGCGCGAGCGCACGGGCGTGGCGCCCGTGGTCGACGTGTCGTTGCTGTCGTTCGGCATGTGGGTGAACGCGCCCGACATCGTGATGTCGAAGCTGTTCGAGGGTCAGGGCATCCCGAAGATGACCCGCGACCGCCTGCCCAACCCGATCACCAACCGCTACCTCACCAGCGACGGCCGCCTGGTGCAGCTGGTGATGCTGCAGGCGATGCGCTTCTGGCCGGAGCTGATCACCGCCGTCGGCCGCCCCGAGCTGGCCCACGACGAGCGCTTCTCCTCACCCGCCGCGATGTCGGAGAACCGGGTGGAGGCCACCCGCATCCTCGACGAGGTGTTCGCCACCAAGACGCTGGCCGAGTGGAAGGCGATCCTCGAAACCGTGTCGGGCGTGTGGGCGCCGGTGCAGCAGGGCCTCGACTTGTACGACGACGTGCAGGTGAAAGCGAACGGGTACCTGGCCGACGTGGTGGCCGAGAACGGCACCACGTTCCAGCTCGTGGCCAACCCCGTGCAGTTCGACGAGACGCCGCCCATCGTCACCCGGGCGCCGAACCTGGGCGAGCACACCGACGACGTGCTGCGGGAAGCCGGCTACGACGACGAGGCGATCATCCAGTTGAAGATCGACAGCGCGATCCTCTGATGGTGGTGCAGCGGGGCCCGGCGCCGGGAAGCTTCCTCGATCGGCTGCGGCGTGGCGAGCCGTTGTTCGGGCTGTGGCAGGCACTGGCGAACCCGTACACGGCCGAGGTCTGTGCGTCGGCCGGGTTCGACTGGCTGCTGTTCGACGGCGAGCACGCCCCCAACACGGTGCAAACGCTGCTGGCGCAGCTGCAGGCGGTGGCCCCCTATCCCCTCGAGCCCATCGCCCGGCCACCCGCCGGCGATCCGGCGATCATCAAGCAGTACCTCGATGTGGGCTTCCGCACGCTGCTGGTGCCGATGGTGGAGACAGCAGAACAGGCGGAGCGGCTGGTGGCCGCCACCCGCTTCCCGCCACTGGGCATCCGGGGCGTGGCCGGCAGCACCAGCCGTGCGTCGCGCTTCGGCGCCGTGCCCGGCTACCTGCAGACCGCCCACCAGCACACCTGCCTGCTGGTGCAGATCGAGTCGCGCACGGGCGTGGAGCACATCGAGGCGATCGCCGCGGTCGATGGCGTCGATGGCCTGTTCATCGGGCCCGGAGATCTTTCGGCGGCGCTGGGCCACCTCGGCGACGCCAAGCACCCCGAGGTGCAGGCCGTGATCGCCGACGCGATGACGCGCATCCGGGCCACGGGCAAGGCCTCCGGCATCTTCGCCGCCGGCCCCGCCGACGCACGCGCGCGGGTAGCCCAAGGCGCCACGTTCGTCAGCGTGGGCACCGACGTCGGCCTGCTCACCGGTGGCGCGGCGGCGGCGCTGCTGGAGGCCCGCGGCACGCTGACGCCGCAGGAGTGAAGGGCTCGCGCCGGCCGGCGTAGCACCCCCGATTCTCAACTTGACACAAGTGTTAGGTTACGCTGCTGGTCCGAGCCGGCCGCCAGTGCAGGCCGCTCATGCACGCACCGCGAACAAGGGGTTCTGATGACCGACGTCTCCGTAGTGAAGCCGGCCCGCCGCTTCCTGCACATCTGCTACTGCTGCCACGACGTGGAGCCGGTCACCCAGTTCCTCCTCGACGGGTTGGGGCTGAAGTTGGTCATGCGCACCCCGAAGGAGTGGGGCCCGGGCAAGATCCTGGGCATCGACCGCGACACCTACGGCGAGACCACCTTCGTCTACGACCAGCGCGGCGCCCGCGTCAGCCCGGCCATCGAGGTGCAGGCCTGGATCGACCCGCCGCTGGAGGGCACACCCTCGCTCGACCCGCTGGAAGCCGGCGTGAAGGCGATCGGCTTCTCGGTGCGCAAGATCGACGACACCGTCGAGCGCCTCACCGGCATGGGTTGCACCGTGGCCTTCCGCGGCCGCTCGCCGTTCGGCCAGGTCGCTCGCCTCGTCGACGCGACGGGCGTCACGGTCGAGGTCATGGAAAACGCGCTGCTCGCCGCCGACACCGCCCAGTTCCGCCACCTGCGCATCACGTCCACCGACCTCGATGTCTCGTTGCCGTTCTACGACCGGCTCGGCTTCGCAGTCATCGAGCGCACCTCGTTCACCGAGGGCGCGTGGGCCGGTGCCCCCGAGGCGGTGGAGGGCGAGTACGTGCGCCTGCGCCTGCCCGACGAGCCGTTCGAGGTGCAGTTGGTGCAGTGGAACACGCCCGCATCGCACGGCCGCCACTACGCCAACCCCCAGCACGCCGGCCTGTTCCGCATGGCGCTGGGGGTCGACGACACCCGCGCCGCGTACGATCAGATGCTGTCGGAAGGCGTCGTGTTCGACCGCCCGCCGATGGACGTCATCCTCAACGGCACCCCGGTGCCCGAGATGTGGATCTGCTTCCTCAGCGATCCAGACGGAGTTCCCTTCGAGTTCGTGCAGCGCCCGCGCGCTGCATTCAAGTGAGGTTCCACCAGTGACCATCAACCACATCGCCTCCCTCGGCACGTACCTGCCGCCGTGGGGAACTGACGCCTCCCGTGTCGTCGGCCGCGACGAAGACGTCGTCACGCTCGCCGTTGCCGCCGGCCTCGGCGCCCTGGCCGGCATCGACCTGGCCGAGGTGCGCAAGGTCGTGCTGGTCAGCCGCGACCTGCCCCTGCTGGAGGGCGGCAACAGCGCCGCCGTGCTCGGCGGCCTCGGGTTGCCGATCAACCTGCTCGTGCGCGAAGCGGTGGGCGGCGCACCGGCCACCCTGTCCGAGCTCGGCGATGCCGGCCCCGGCACCCTGGTCATCGGGGCCGACATCGCCCCCGCCGGAGCGGCCGCTGCCTACGTGGGTGCCGCCGGCGCCGGCGTGCGGGTGGCCGACCGCATCACCCGCAGCATGCCCGTCGCCACTCGCGACGGCCAGGGCAACAGCACCGACTACGGCGACCCGCGCCTGCTGCGCGTGCGCGGCATCAACGCCTCGCTCGACAGGCTCGATCTGTCGCAGCCGATCATCGCCGCCGCCGGCCTGTCGGCCAAGGACGCCGCCTCGTTCTGCGAGGGCACTCCCCCTGCGCTGCCCACCACGGGCGCCAGCGCTCCGCTGTTCGCGCTCGCCGCGCTGCTGGAGGCCGGCCGGTCGGGCCGTGTGCTGGCGGTCGAGCAGGGTGCGGCGGTGCTCACCGAGCTGATGTCGGGCGCGGCCACCGTCGCACGCGACCAGCGGCCCGCCACACCGTTGCCGAAGGGCACACCGGCTCCGGGCGCAGGCATCTCCATCGCCCTGCCGTCGTACGACCGCAACTTCGATGCGAAGGTGCGCCTGGAGGCATCGAAGTGCCGCGACTGCGGGGTGCTGATCTACCCGCATCGGTTCCGCTGCCCGCAATGCGGCAACGAGGGGCCCACCGACCTGGTGGCCCTACCGCGCGAGGCGCAGATCTACTCGATGTCCACCATTCGGGTGCCGGTGCCCGGCCTGGTCAGCCCCTACTCGCTGGTGCTTGCCGAGCTCGGCGACAGCGGTGTGCGGTTGCTCGTGGGCACTACCGGAGCGCTCGCCGGTTCGATGAAGATCGGCGACACAGGGTGCCTGGTGTTCCGCCTGGTGGCCACACGCTCGGGCGTGCCCGACTACGGATACGGGTTCCTGCCGTCTCTCACTACGGCTCTCGACACGGAGGTTTCGGCATGAGGCGCGTCGCAATGGTGGGCGCCGGGATGACGCAGTTCGGCGAGCTGTTCCACCTCGGTATGAAAGACATGCTCCCGATGGCGGTCAGCGAAGCCATCGACAGCGTCGACAAGGGCTTCGACCGCACCGATATCCAGGCGGTGTGGTTCGGCAACCTGA
>JAUSLQ010000255.1 GCA_030645675.1 Actinomycetota bacterium
GTGACGGGCGACCTCGCTCGCGGAGCGGCCTTCGAGGACAACTGCGGTGATCACCAGTCGGGCTTTTGACACCCCGACAGCGTCAACGGGTGTCCGCTATGACGCGCGACATGTGTCCGGGATGTCGTGAGACAACACACCCTCGTCTCCACAAGACAAAGCACCAGCTCAGACCACATGAAGGCCCCGCTCGGCGGGGCCTTCGTCGTTCGTCGCGCGACATGGGGACGGTGCTGCAGCGTTTGGACGCTTTGGCGCGCATGGCGCGCAGAAGTGTCCAAACGCGGAGAGGTGAGCGCGACGTCAGGGGATCCGACAAGGCGTCAGCTGCGGGCGCGGCGTCGGGTGGTGAGCACCAGTGCTGCTCCGCCGGCGAGTGCGAACGCGGCCCAAGCGACGACCGGCGTCGATGATCCGGTCGACGGCAGACCTCGACCGCTGACCTGCGTCGTGGTGGTCGCTGACGGCCCTCCACTTCCCAAGAGGGTGGTCGTGGTTGCTGCGGTCGTGGTGGTCGTCGACGACGTGGGCACCGGGCACGGTGCACCGCACCCGGTGAGCGTGACGCTGAAGTCCACGCCGTCGCTCTGACTCTGGGTGTCGCTGATCGTGAACGACGAGGTGTCGTTGAACACCCCAGCGCCGGATGGCGTGAACGTGTAGTTGATCGAGCACGTGCCGCCCGCGGGCAGGGTGACGCCCTGGCAGTTCTGGGAGGCGCCGAACTCGGCAGTGGGAGGTGCCCCGCCGAAGATGTTGATCGGGCCGAACGGCACACTGCCCGTGTTGGTGATCACGGTCGTCAGCGGGCCGGCAGCGACACCTACGGTGCGCTCGCCGAAGTCGTGACTGAGCGGAGCGGCGGTGATCGGGGCGGCTCCGGTACCGGCCAGGGCGACCGAGAAGTCCGTGCCATCCTGTTGGTTGGCGGTGGGGCTGATCGTGAACGACGATGTGTCGTTGAACGTGCCGGCGCCGGACGGCGTGAACGTGTAGTTGATCGAGCACGTGCCGCCGGCGGGCAGGGTGACACCCTGGCAGTTCTGGGAGGCGCCGAACTCGGCCGTGGGAGGTGCCCCGCCGAAGATGTTGATCGGGCCGAACGGCACACTGCCCGTATTGGTGATCACGGTCTGCCTCGGAGCCGAGGCGGACCCAACTGGAGTCGGGCCGAAGTCGTGGCTGACCGGAGCCGCGGTGATGGGGTTGACGCCTGTACCGGACAGGGCGACGCTGAAGTCTTCGCCGTCGCTCTGGCTGGCGGTTGGGCTGATCGTGAACGACGAGGTGTCGTTGAACGCGCCGGCGCCGGACGGCGTGAACGTGTAAGTGATCGAGCACGTGCCGCCGGCGGACAGGGTGACGCCCTGGCAGTTCTGCGATGCCCCGAACTCTGCCGTCGGCGGTGCTCCGCCGAAGATGTTGATCGGGCCGAACGGAACGGCGCCGCCATTGGTGAGCGTGACCGTGATCGACCCGCTGCTGCCGACGCTGACCGGGCCGAAGGCGGCAGTCGTCGTGGAGATCGCCATCGCCGTGTCGACCGCATGTGCGACCTGGGGGGAACCGGCAGACACCCCCACCGAACCCACGACGCACACCGTGAGCCACCTGGCCGCCCGTTGACGCCAAACCGTCCGTCCCATGGTGCACCCCCCGATGCGAGTTCCGTCCATCATGAACCCGGCGCCCCAGTGAGTCAACGTGGCCCTTGAGCGTGCTCGAGCCAGGCGTGGCGGTGGTACTCTGCGGACGCGGCCGAACGTCGGTGATCCACCGTTGGTCCGGTTCCCGCTGGTTGCCGCCCCACAGGCCGGGCGCCCACGGCCGGTCGTCGTCTCGAAGGGCGCCGTCATGCACGACCAGCGACTGTTCACGGCACACCGGTGGCTGGCACGCGCCACCACGCGAGCGAGCGAGCGAGTGATCCCGCGGGAGGGCACAGTGACATGAACGCCGTCGTCGAGTACCACCGACCCTCCAGCCTGGATGATGCGCTGCGGCTGGTCGCCGCCGGCGGCACCGTGCTGGCCGGGGGCACGGTCGTGAACGCGGGCACCCGCCCCACCGGCAGCCTGTTGGTCGACCTGCAGGGGCTGGGGCTCGGCGGCGTGGCCGGGGCCGGGGCCGGGGCCGGGGCCGGTTCTGGAGCTGGGGCTGAAGGCGCGATCCTGGTCGGCGCGACCACCCGCCTCAGCGAGCTGGCCTCCGCCTCCGTCGCACCCGATTGGCTGCGCGACCTCGCTCGCCGCGAGCTGCCCAGCGCGCTACGCACCCTCGCCACGGTCGGCGGCACGATCGTCGCCGGTGGCGGCGAGAGCGCACTGGTCGCGGCGTTCCTCGCATGCGACGCCGTCGTCACGCTGGCGGGCCCCGCCGGTACCGACGACGTGCCACTCGCCGATCTGCTCGCCGATCTGCTCGCCGATCTGCACGACGATCCTCACGACGATCCTCACGACAACCCTCATGACAGGGGAGCCCTGCTCGGCGGGCGCATCATCACTTCGGTACGGCTCGACGCCGGCGGCGCAGCCAGCGTGCATTCCACCGCGCGCACCACCGCCGACACGCCGATCGTGTGCTGCGTGGCTCGCCGCGGCGCTGCCGGTGTGCGGGTGGCGATGAGCGGTGTCGCGCCCACCGCCGTGGTAGTGGACGACGTCGAACGGTTGCAGCCGCCCGGCGACTTCCGCGGTTCGGGAGAGTACCGCCACCACCTCGCACGGGTGCTCCAGGCCCGGGCCCTGACCGAGCTGGGAGCCGAGCGATGAGCACCGCGGCCGGCCCCACCAACTCCACCACCAATGTCACCATCACGCTCAACGGCAGCGAGCAGCAGTTCATCGTCGAGCCCACCGACACGCTGCTGGAGCTTCTGCGCCGCGAGGGCTGCTTCAGCGTGCGCTTCGGTTCCGATTCGGGCGAGACGGGTGCCGGCGCGATCCTGCTCGACGGCCGGCTCAGCTCGTCGGAGGTGGTGCTGGCGGTGCAGGCCGACGGCCACCGCGTCGACACGCTGGAAGGGCTGTCGGCGATGCGCGACGAGCTCGACCCGGTGCAGGCCGCGTTCGTGGCCACGCTCGGCTTCCAGTCGGGCTACTCGGCCGGTGCGCTCATCCTCGCCACGCACGCGCTGCTGGCGGAGAACCCGTCGCCCACCGAGGCCGAGATCCGCGACGCGCTGTCCGGCGTGCTGGACCGCGAGACCGCGTACGTGAAGGCCGTCGAGGCCGTACAGCGTGCCGCCACCGTGCTGCGCGGCGAGAAGCCCGCGCCGTTCGGCCCGTTGGTGCTGCCCCCGCTCACCGACGGGGTGCACGCAGTGGCCTACGACCCCGCACCCACCGCCCCCGGCACCTCGCCGGCCGTGCCCCGGCTGATCCCCTCGGTCGACGTGCCCCCGATGGCCGTGGTGGGCAAGCCCGAGCTGAAGGTCGACGGCGTCAGGCTGGCTCGTGGCAACCCTGCGTTCTCCGACGACATCGAGCTGCGCGGCATGCTGCACTGCAAGGTGCTGCGCAGCCCCCACGCCCACGCGCGCATCCTCGACATCGACGACACGGCCGCGCTGGCCCTGCACGGCGTGCACGCGATCAAGCACTACAAGAACACGCCGCGGGTGGTCTACGCGTCGGGCGGGCAGTCGTGGCCCAACCCGCACCCGTGGGACCAGGTCAGCTTCGACGACAAGGTGCGCCACGTGGGCGACCGCGTGGCCGCGGTGGCGGCCGACACGCCGGCGATCGCCGAGCAGGCCTGCCGGCTGATCGACGTCACCTACGAGGTGCTGCCGTTCGTGCTCGACACCGATGCAGCGATGGCCGCCGGCGCGCCCGTCATCCACGACCAGCCCGACGCCGTCGGTGTGCACGACGCGGCCCGCAACGTGGCCATCCACATCGAGGGCAAGACCGTCGACACCGCCACGCTGGCCGCCGCCTTCGCTGGCGCGGCGCACGTGTTCGAGAGCACGTACCACGTGCACCAGGTGCAGCAGACACCCATCGAGCCGCACGTTGCGGTGGCGTGGCTGGACGAGAGCGAGCGCCTCGTCATCCGCTCGGCCACCCAGGTGCCGTTCCACGTGCGCCGCATCGTGGCCCCGCTGCTGGGCCTGGAGGTGAAGGACATCCGGGTGATGAAGCCCCGCGTCGGCGGCGGCTTCGGCGCCAAGCAGGAGATGCTGATCGAAGACATCGTCGGCCACCTCGCGCTGGCCACCAAGCGACCGGTGCGGCTGGTGTTGGACCGCGAAGAAGAGTTCGTGTCGTCGCGCACGCGCCACCCGCAGACCCTCACCTTCCGCACCGGCGTCGCGCCCGACGGCACCCTGCTGGCGCAGGAACTGAAGGTCACGGCCAACGCCGGCGCCTACGGCACGCACGGCTTCACCGTGCAGAGCGTCACAGGGCTGCGCGGGCTGTCGTCGTACAACTGCCCGGCGAAGCGCTTCGAGTGCGACGTCGTCTACACCAACCGGCCGGTGCCCGGCGCGTTCCGTGGCTACGGCGCGCCGCAGGCGCTGTTCGCGCTGGAGTGCCACATGGACGACATCGCCCGCGCCCTCGGGCGCGACGTGATCGACTTCAAGCGCCAGAACTGGGTGAAGGTGGGCGACCGGCTGGACATCGTGATGTTCCTGGGCGAGCGCGGCACGCTGGAGCCCGCCGACGTCGACCCGGCCACGTTCCCACCGGTGATGACCAGCGGCATCGAGGAGTGCGTCGCGCAGGCCGCGCGCGCGATCGGCTGGCACCGTCGCGACGACCCCGCCTGGGTGGCGCCCGCCGACCGGCCGCACATCCGCCGCGGCATCGGTTTCGCGTTCTGCATGCACGGCACCGCCATCCCCTTCCTCGACATGGGCGGGTGCAGCATCAAGATGAACGACGACGGCTCGTTCAACGTGATGTCCGGTGCTGCCGACCTGGGCACCGGCGCCGACACCGTGCTCGGCCAGATCGCCGCCGAGGTGCTGGGCGTGCCGCTGAGCGACATCCTCATGTACACCGGCGACACCGACATGACCCCGTTCGACGTCGGCGCGTACGCGTCGTCCACCACCTACATCTCCGGTGCCGCGGTGAAGAAGGCCGCCGACGCCGTGCGCTGGCGGATCAAGGTGCGCGCTGCTCGCCTGCTGGGTGTGGAGGAGCCGTGCTCGATCGAGCTGCGCGACCGGCGGGCGTGGGCCCCTGACGGGCGTTCCGTCTCGCTGCAGGACATCGCGCTCAACTCGCTGCACACCGAGGACCAGGAGCAGATCATGGGCATCGGGTCGCACGTCTCGCACGACTGCCCGCCACCGTTCGCCGCCCAGTTCGCGGAGATCGAGGTCGACACCGAGACCGGCCAGGTGACCGTGGTGAAGCTGGTGATGGCGGTCGACTGCGGCGTGGCCATCAACCCGATCACCGCCAGCGGCCAGGTGGAGGGCGGCATGTTCCAGGCGCTCGGCTACGCGGTGTCGGAGGAGTTCGCCTACGACGACACGGGGCGGATGGTGAACGCCAAGCTCGGCCCGTACTGGATCTTCCGCGCCGACGACGCGCCGGCGACGGAGGTGTTCCTGGTGCAGACGATGGAGGACTCCGGCCCGTTCGGCGCCAAAGCCGTCGCCGAGATCCCCACCGACGGCGTCGCGCCGGCGGTGCGCAACGCACTGCTGCAGGCCACCGGGGTGGCGATCAACGAGATCCCGTTCACGCCCGAGCGGGTGCACCGCGCACTGCACCCCACCGGCTGACCTTGCTGGGGAGGCCGCGGGAACGACGGGCGCGGCGGACGTGACTACATCGTCGTCGGTGGCCGCTGCACCAGCGGCAGCACCAGCGGCAGCACCAGGGTGGGCACGCCGGCCTCGGCGAGCGCGGCGGCGAGGCGCTGCGCGAGCTGCAGCTGGGCCGGGCCCACACGGGTGATCGCCACTGCGAACGCTGCGCCGGCCGGCACCGCCTTGCGCCCGCCACGCTCGCTGGCCAGCAGCACCGCCGCCCGGTCGACCGTCAGGCGCGCGTAGGGGCCGCACCCGCAGACCGCGGCCACCAGCATCGGCCGGTGCGCCACGTCTTCGATCACACGGTCCAGCGCATCGGCGCCGATCACCGCCACCACATGGGTGACACCGTCGGGGAGCACCGGCTCGTACGCGGCGGGGGCCTTCACCACCATCGAACGGGCACCGTCGGCCTCCACCACCACCAGGTCTGCACCCAGCAGCGCCGGCGAGCCGGGCGCCACCCCGGTCAGCTTGTCGCCCTCGGCGCCTGCGTGCACGAAGCCTTCGATGTCGGCCACCTGCGCACGGCCCACCTTGGTGGTGGTTCCGGCGAGCACGCTCCACCCACGCCGCCGGCCCTCCGCGTACAGCGCCCGCATCAAGGTGGTCTTGCCGCCCGCGCCCACCAACGCGATGCACGCGGGCGGGGCGATGGCCAGCTCGTCGATCAGCCGGCGGCCGAGATCCACGTCAGCACCGCCTCCATCACGCCACCGCCGACGGCCAGCGCCTTGTCGGAGATCTCGTGCCAGTCGACGTCCGGGCGCGGGTCGACATCGGCGATCTTCAGCCCGTGCGGTACGGCGGTGCCGGGCGCGATCAGGCCGCGCACCACCCCGTCGAACGGGGCCGCCAGCACCTCCTCGCCGACCCGGCCCAGCTGCTGGCCGGCCGCCACCCGTGAGCCGATCTGCACCTGCCACGTCACCTCGCCCGCCGCCGGGGCGTGCACCACTCGTTCGGCTCCACGGCCACCGATGTCGCCGGGCACACCCGTGTTCGCCGCAGCGGCTCCCTGCCACAACACGCGGCCCAGGCGGGGGCCGCGCAACGTCTCCACGACAGCGTGCACATCGACGCCGGCGGTGAACCCAGGGCCCAGCCCGACGACGAACGGTGCGTCGTCGATCGAGGTGTCGATGTTGCGCTTGGCGAGGCGCGCATCGATCACCACCTGTGGTTCCAGCGGTGGCAGATCGGGCGAGACGAGCACGGCCACCACGCCCTGCGCGGCGACCTCGCGCGCCTGCTCCGGCGACGATGCGAGCCGGGCCGGCATGCCCTCCACGTCGGTGGCACCCAGCGCCACCGCGCTCGACACGCTGACCGCACGCCGCACCGTCAGCGGGTGCGCCAGCTCGCACACCACCACCGGGAAGCCGGCGCGCCACAGCCGCCACACCGCGCCGGTGGCCAGGTCGCCACCACCACGCAGCACCACCAACTGTTCGCGCATCTCAGTGGCCCATCTCAGTCGCCCATCTCAGTCGCCCATCTCAGTCGCGCGGTCCGGCGCGGCGCAGCGCGACGATCTGGGCGAGGATGCTGACGGCGATCTCCTGCGGCGTCTCGGCGTTCAGGTCGAGCCCGATCGGCGAGGCCACGGCGTCGAGCTGCTCGGCGGGCACGCCGTGCTCGGCGAGCTCGGCGCGCGTCGCGGCCCACCGGCGGGCGCTGCCCATCACACCGATCGAACGCGCGCCTGCACCCAGCAGCAGAGGTAGCAGCTGCAGGTCGAGGGCCATGTTGCGGGTGACCACCACGACATGCGTCTGGTCGGTGATCGGCGCCTGCTGCAGCGCGGCGGCCAGCTCGCCGCTCAGCCGCACGTCGGCCAGAGGCGCGGCCTCGGAGGTCACCAGCTCCGGCCGGTCGTCGAACACCACCACGCGGAAGCCCATCCAGTGGGCCAGCTCGACGACGGCGGAGCCGATGTGGCCGCAGCCGATCACGTATACGGTGGCAGCTGGCATGTGGGGCTCCAGGAAGAGATGGACCTCGCCGCCGCAGACGCCGGGATCGCCCAGCCCCGGGTCGACGAGGTCGTAGTGGATCAGGCGGGGGCGGCCCTCGGCCAGCACGGCTGCGGCGTCGGCGCGCACGCGTGCCTCCATCTCGCCGCCGCCGATGGTGCCGCTGGTGGTGCCGTCGGCGCGTACGAGCATCTTCGCGCCTGCGTGGCGCGGCACCGAGCGGCTCGTGCCGACCACGGTCGCGAGCACCACCGACTCGCCGGCGTCGACGGCGGCCAGCAGCTCGCGCAGCACGCCGTCGCCGGCCGCCGCCGTCACCGCCATGAGCTCGCGCTGGTGGCACCGGCACGTTGGGGATGCCTCGCCTGCCTGGTCGTCACCACTCACCCCCGGGACGGATGGCGTCATCCGGTTCACCGGCTGACGTGCCGATGCTAAGCCGCGCCCGCATCCACGATCAAACAACCCTCACCGGCCCGAGTTCTCCGACCCACGTCATGCCTCGTCTGCGTTCGCCGTGGTCGGGCGATGACATGAACGGGAAGTCGGCGACGGGGTGGCCGCCACCGCCGCCACCGCCGTCGCCGTCGCGGTCGCCATCGACCTCAGGGCCGCCACCGCCGTCGCCATCGCGGCGACGGCTACGCGGGCAGCGAGGCGGCGTTCAGCGATCGGGCGATGGCTTGCGCTTCGGCTTCCGAGAGGGAGCCCGAGATCTGCAGAGTGCCCTCGAACTCGGCCGTCTGCACCGCTGCGACCGACACGGCTGCGCCGTCGACGACGATCGCGAGCTGCCCGCTGGGGCAGGCCTCCTCGTGGTTGAAGCACTGGGCGGCGATCGCGTTCAGCAGGTCGAGCCCATCGGGGCCGGGACGGATCGAGACAGCGACCGCCCATTGGTCGGCCTCGAGCCGCACCGCCGCGTCGCCGGCGAATATGGCGCCTGTCGCCCGCGTCGGGCCGACGAGGCAGTACTGATCGCCGCCCGCGGGCACCCACCCGGTGCCGTCGGCGCTCGGCGGCGCGACGGCGGTGGGCACGGAGGCGCCGGGCTCGACCGACGTGCAACTCAGCACCGGACGGACCTCGGCACTAGGGCCGCCGACAGCGGACGAGCTGGTCGGGCCGGCGCTGGTCGGGCCGGCGCTGGTCGGGCTCGCGGTCGTGCTCGCGGTCGTCGGGCCAGCTCCGCTGCTGTCGTCGCAGCCGGCGCCCATCACGAGCAGCGCCGTCACCATGCATCCCGCCGTCGGCCGCCTCATCGGCTGCAACCTACCGCGTCGCGCTCACACCGCCTGCAGTTCCAGCACACGGTGGGCGGCGGCGACGACGGCTTCGTCGTGGGTGGCGACCAGCACGGCGCAGCCTTCGGCCGCGGCCCGGCGCAGCTCGTCGATCACAGCGACCGCGTGCCGGCCGTCCTGGTAGCTGGTGGGTTCGTCCACCAGCAGCGCCGCCGGCACCTGCACCAGGGCCCGCGCGACCGCCGCCCGCTGCTGCTGGCCCATCGACACTTCGTCGATCGCTCGCCCGGCGAATGCGCGCAGGTCGAGCCGGTCGAGCAATCCGTCGAGTCGCGCTCCGTCGGGCGCGGTTGCGGCATCGGCGATGTTCTCGCGGATCGACAGCTCCACCGCCAGGCCCAGCACCTGGGGCACCAGCGACACACGCGCCCACGGCATCGCCGGCGCGGGCGTGCCGCCGGCCACCGTGGCCGAGCCGCCATCGGGTGCGCACAGCCCGGCCAACACGGCCAGCAGGGTCGACTTGCCACTGCCCGAGCGGCCGCGCACCACCACCATCTCGCCGGCCGCGACGGTGAACGACACGGGCCGCAGCCCGGCGGTGGGTGACCACATCTTCGCCAGGTCGCGCGCTTCGATCGTGGGCTCCGACGAGGACCCCGCCCCCGGCGCCAACTTCGTGCCGCTCACTCCACCCTCCTGCCGTGGTCCAGCCGGATGACCGTGTCGGCCGCGGCCACCACGTTCGGGTCGTGGGTGGCGACCACGACGGTGACCCCGCCCGCGGTGGCCGCCGCCAGCGCGTCGATGACGGTGGCAGCACCCGTGCGGTCGAGCGCGCCGGTGGGCTCGTCGGCCAGGATCACCGCCGCCGCGCCCAGCAGGCACGACGCCAGCGCGATGCGCTGCTGCTCGCCACCCGACATCACCGCGCACGGCTGATGGGCGAACGAGGTCAGCTGCATGCGAGCCAGCACCTCGTCGGCCTTCTCCTGCAAGTTGCCGCGCACGCGCCGCTGCTTCGCGGCCAACAGCACGTTCTCGCGGCCGGTCGACGCCAGCAGCAGGTTGTCGGCGGGCTGCGGCATCATGCTGATCGCCCATCGCCGGCGGAAGGCACGCCGCGCCCGCCGCGACATCGCGGCCACGTCGAAGTCGTTGACGGTGATGGTGCCGGCGGTCGGCCAGTCGAGCGCGCCGATCAGTGCAAGCAGGGTGGACTTGCCCGAGCCGCTGGGCCCGGCGAGCGCCACGAGCTGCCCCCGCGGCACCTGCAGCGACACATCGTCGAGCGCCAGCACGTCGCTGCCCGCGCCGCCGCGCCTGGGCATGACGAAGCGTCGCGTCAGCCCCGTGCAGGTGATGACGGTGTCGTTCACTGCTCGCCCCGCAATGCTCGCATCGGGTCGCCGGTGGTGGTGCTGCGCACGATCAGCGCGGCGGTGACCGCGGCCCACAGCGGAACCGCCAGCACGATGCCCAGCACCGTCGGCCAAGGCACCAGGAAGCGCGCCCGCGGGGCCAGCAGTGGCATCGGGTCCAGCAGCGGCACGGCCACACCCACCGCGTACAGGCCGACACCCAGCCCGAGGGCGGCGCCCACCGCCAACGGCACCACTGCCTCCGTGACAGCGGCGACCCACAACGACCTGCGGCCGAAGCCCGTGCGTTGCTGGATGGCCTGCGCGGCGCGGCGCGTCACCCGCCGCGCCGCGACCACCAGGAACTGCACCGCCGCGGCGACGATCGCGAACAGCAGGCCCAGCACACGCAGGGGCAGGTACGCCCAGCGCAACCCGCTGAAGCTGGACGCGTCGAACGTCGTGGCCGCGTCGAGCACCACGCCGACGCGCACCCCGTCGTCGCGCAGCGACTGCACCAGGCCGGGTGGCGGGTCGCGCACGAGCAGCTGCCGTTGCGGGAAGGGCAGCGCGGCGTCGACCACGGTGTACTGCATCACCAGCTCGTCGATGTTGGTGGCCTTGCCCGGGAAGAACGGCACCGTGCCCACGACCTGCACCACCAGCGGCACGTCGGTGCCGGGCAGCGCGACGCTGACCGTGTCGCCGGCGGCGAAGGTGCGCCCGACGGCCAGCGCGGCGGGCAGCCCGCGTGCGACCTGGCCGACCTGGCCGACCTGCCCGATCAGCCCCACCAGCTCGGCCAGCGACCGGCTCGATGCGTCGTCGCGCAGCCGGGCCACACCGGCGAACGTCGCCGGATCGATGCCGTAGAGGTCGACGGGCTTGCCGTCGACCTTGCCGTCGGCGGTGAGCACGAACGTGCTGCGCGCCGCCACGTCGGCCGGCAGGTTCGGGTCGTCGTAGATGTTCACCGCCAGGTCGCTGCCCACGTACACGTCGGCCTTGTCGACCAGCTGACGGCGGGCGCCTTCGGACAACGCGGAGGCGGCCACGAACGAACCCGCGGCCAGCGCCACCGCCGCCACGGTGGCCACGGTGGGCCCGGCCTCCAGCACCACGCGTCGCCAACCGAGGCGCATCGCCCGCGGCAGCCGGCTGCCCGAGTGGCGCGCCGCTGCGGCCAGTGGGCCGATGACCGTGCAGGCCACCACCGTGCCCGCAAGGAGGGCGAACAGCGGGAAGCCCAGTGCCAGCAACTCGCCACCGCGCACCTCCACCCCGAACGTGCGAATGCCGCCTTTCGCGTCGAGGCGCCGGTACGACCACAGCGCCAGGCCGCACAGCGCCAGCGCCACGAACGGCAGCGCGAACCGAGCGAACGTGCGGTGGGTTGCCCGGTCGACCACGTGGTTGGCGGCGACGGCCACCGCCGCCAGCACGGCCAGCACGGAGACGACGGCGACCGCTGCGGCCAGCAGCCACCCGCGCGCCAGCGCCGCGGGCTCCAGCAACGACGAGGGGGCGAACGCGGCAACCACCCCCCACGCGAGCGCGCAGCCGGCGACTGCGGCGAGCAGAGCGGTGACGGTGATCTCGGGAGCCATGCGCCACGCCACACGCAGCGGCGAGACCCCACGAATGCCCAGCAGGCGCAGCTCGCGGCGACGCTCGCGCGCCAGCAGCACGGCGCTGGCCAGCAGCACCCCGAACACGGCGACCAGGCTGGTGACGCGCACCGGTGCGAGCGACCGCTGCACCGTCGTGGCAACGCCGTCGGCGCGGCCGACGATCTGCGCCAGCCCGACGGCGAGGTCGCCGGGCAGCTCACCGATCCGGTCCGGAAACCCGTTGGGCTGGGCCGGCAGCTCGCCCGCGAACGCCGCGTTCCACGCCGCCATCGCCGCCCGGTATCCGGCCAGCGTCTCCTTTGCCTCGGTCAGTGTCAGCGGCCGCTGCACCAGCCGCATCTCCAGGAACTCGGCACGGTTCTGGCCGAACATCGCCATCGTCTCCGGCGAGACCACCGCCGACACGGGCGGCAGATCGCCGGCGACCGTGGGGAGCACCAGGCTGGCGAGGCCGCACCACGCCACGGGCACGGGCGCGGTGGGCACGTCGGGGATGATCCGGGCGAGACGCAGATCGGGGCCCGGGACGGGATCGGTGCCGAAACCGGTGTTCACCGTACGTGTGGACACCTCGGTGGTCAGGATCGCCCCCACCTCGACGCGCATCTGAGCGGCGTTGGTCTCGGTCATCGCCATCTCGCCCGGGCCCAGCTCGGGCAGCGGATCGGTGCCGCCGGCCAGCGTCAGCCCGTCGAGCTGGATCAGCCGCAGGGGCACCTCCGGGCCCGACGGGTGCGGCACACTGACTCGCACCTGCCCACCAAGGCGCGGCGGCTGCACGTGTGGGATGGCACCGACGATCTGCTCCACCTGCGCGCGCGAGCCCTCGATCGGCAGTGGCACGGGCACCAGCAGCGCCGCGTCGGAGGGGCAGGCCTCTGCGAACTGCTGCCCGGTGGCGGCCGACGCCGTGGCCGAGACGTACAGCTCGGTGCCGCCGGCGCAGAACGCCGCCAGCAGCACGGCGAAGCCCACCGGGGCGACGCCGGAGAGAGAACGTCGCAGCCGGTGCATCGCCGACAATTTCACCACGCGCGGCCAGGCGCCGGTGACCGCGGGCCCGCCGCTCCGCTCACCGCGGCCCGGTCGCGACGGTGACCGGGTCCGGCCGCGCCGATGCCTACCATGAACGCGTGCCGTCACCAGCGGTGTTCCGCATTGCCCGCAACCCCGACCCTGCCTCCACTCTGCCGTACGTGCTGTGGGTGCCGATGGGCTCCACCCCGCTGGTGCTGAAGGCGAAGGACACGTGGCCGCGCACGGCGAAGGTGTACTGCCATCGAGGCGAGTGGCCCGCCGACGCGGAGATCGTGGAGGAGGTGGCTGTCCGCTCGTGCGTGCGTCGTGGGGTGGCGGTGGATCTGGTGCTCGACCGGTACCGCGAGAACCGCTCGCAGTTCGTGATCACCACCTTGGCCGGTGGCCGCGAGGGCATCTTCTGGCAGACGGCGACCACCACCCGCAAGACCCGGCCGGGAATGCGCCTGCCCACCAAGCGAAGCGTGGTCGGCGTGATGGAGATCGTGGTCGACACACGCGAACGGTACGCCTGGAAGTTCGAGCACCAGCAGGCCACCACCACCAAGCGGGCGCTGACCGTCGGCGACTACGCCGCCGAGGTGGATGGTGCGGTCGTCGCCGTCGTCGAGCGAAAGCGCCTGGCCGAGCTGGCCTCGAACGTGGTCGACGGCAGCCTGCTGATGCGGCTGGGCGAGCTGGCCACCGCCCACCGCGCCGCGATCGTGGTGGAAGACCGCTGGGCCGACGTGTTCCGCCTGCAGCACGTCGCCCCTTCGATGGTGGCCGAGATGCTGGCGGCCGCGCAGGTGCGCTACCCCAACGTGCCGATCGTGTTCTGCGAGAACCGTGCGCTGGCCCAGGAGTGGACGTATCGCTTCCTCGGCGCGGCGGTGGCCTTCGCCGATGAGGAAGCCGTCGACCTCGGCTGATCGGGTGCCGGTGCCCTGGCTCCCGTCCCCGAGCGCCGTGCTCCGCCGGGCGGCCCCGTCAACCGGGCCTCCGCCTCGCACGCTGCTGAGCCTCTCAAGCGGAAGACGGTGGTCTCGGTATTCGTGACGTACGTCTTCCACTCGGCGACGTGCGGCTGCCAGGCGACCGGACGGAAGACGATGGTCTCGGCAGTCGTGACGTGCGTCTTCCACTCGGCCGGCCGCCTGGGAATCCAGATCGAATCGACGAGACCGGGCGCGACCCTCCGTGCCCGTCCGGCGTCGCGCGGTCATCCGGACGACACGGGAATGCCACCTCGGGTCGAGGCGTTGCAGCGCCCCGTGAGCAACCTGCAGCAGATCCCCGTCACAACCATCAACGGCGCCTCCACCTCGCTGAGCGAGTACCTGGGCAAGGTGCTGCTGGTGGTGAACGTCGCCTCCAAGTGCGGCCTCACCCCGCAGTACGAGGGGCTGGAAGCCACCTACCGCCAGTACAAGGACCAGGGTTTCGAGGTGCTGGGCTTCCCGGCCAACAACTTCGGCGCCCAGGAGCCCGGCACCGACGACGAGATCGCCGAGTTCTGCAGCACCAGCTACTCGGTCAGCTTCCCGTTGTTCTCCAAGATCAGCGTCGCCGGCGACGACCAGCACCCGCTGTACGGTGCGCTCACCGCTGCCGCCCCCCACGCCGAGGGCGATCCGCAGGCGCTGCGCGACCGCCTCATCGGGTACGGCCTGCAGGTGAACGAGGACCCCGACGTCCTGTGGAACTTCGAGAAGTTCCTCGTCGGCCGCGACGGCAACGTCGTCACCCGCTTCGCCCCGAACACGACCCCCGACGACCCGGCCCTGATCGCCGCCATCGAGGGCTCGCTCGCCGGCTGAGCCGCAGGCTCGCCCGGCCACCCAGCCCGGCTAATCGACCGGCGGCGAGGTGGCGGCCATCGCGATCGCCAGTGCGTGGCCGAGGTTCAGTGAATCGACCCCGTGGTGCATGGGAATGCGCACCTCGTGGGTCACGCGCGCCCGCACCGACGCGCTCAGCCCCGGCCCCTCGGCGCCGGCCACCAGCGCCAGCTTGTCGGGCATGTGCATGTCGTACAGGCTGGTCGCCGACGGCGACGGCGTCAGCGCCCAGGTCTCGAAGCCCCAGTTGGTGATGTGGTCCAGCGGGTCGGGCCACAGGCTGCACCGAACCACCGGCAGGTGCAGGATCTCGCCCATCGAGACCCGCACGGCCCGGCGCGAGAACGGGTCGGCGCAGGTGGGGTCGAGCACCATCGCACCGAAACCCAGCGCCCGCGCCGAGCGGGCCAACGCGCCGATGTTCTCCAGGTCGTTCGAGCCTTCCAGCACCAGGATGCGCGTGGACTTGGCCAGCACGTCGATCAGCGTGGGGGTCGGCAGTCGCTTCGCCGACGCCATCACGCCACGGTGCGCGTCGAACCCGACGATGTCCTTCAGCACGTCGCGCTCCGCGACGTACACGGGCGCCGTGACGCCTTCCAACTGCTGCTGCATGCGCTCGTATCGTGACGGCAGCAGTAGCAGTGAGCGCACCTTGAACTTCGAGGTGAGCAGGCGGGTGACCACCAGTTCGGTCTCGGCGATGAAGAAGTCGTCGCCGGCGGGCCGGTCGCGCAGGCCGACGAAATCGGCGATGCGCGGGTCGTCGGCGGATTCGATGCGGATCGGCGGCGGCACGCGCCGACTCTAGGCCGGGGCGCGCCGCACGGACTGCTCGGCCGGAAGGTGTTGCGAACGTGTGTTCGCCGCGCGAGGATGGGCCGCATGACGACGACGCCCGCCACCCCCAGCCTCACGGCCGACGCCGACCTGATCTGGCAGCAGTGCCTGTTCGCGTTCGAAGAGCCGTGCGTCGATGCCGGGTTCGCCGGCCTCACCCGCACCTGGCTCGACGAGCACAGCTGGGTCGACCACGTGCCCCGCTGGCTCCGCGGCGCCGATGTCGTGTTCGCCGAACTGGTGGCCCGGCTGCAGTGGCGCCAGCGAGAGGTCACCATGTACCAGCGGCGGCTGCCCGAGCCGCGGCTCACCGCGTGGTGGAGCCCCACCGGCGGCGCGCCCGAGCCGCTGCCCGTGCTGGAAGAGGCGCGCATGGCCCTCACCCGCCAGTACTCCCGCCCGTTCGATTCCATCGGCTTCAACCTGTACCGCGACGGGCGCGATTCGGTGGCCTGGCACGCCGACCGCGAGCGCTACCAGCACGAAGACCCGGTGGTCGTGGTGCTCAGCACCGGCGCGCCGCGGGCGTTCCACCTGCGCAAGCGCCGCAGCGAGGGTGCGGCGGGCGCCGCGCACACCCCGGGCGAGCCCTCGCACACGTGGCAGCTCGGCCAGGGCGACCTGCTGGTGATGGGCGGCGCCTGCCAGCACGAGTACGAGCACTGCGTGCCGAAGGCCGCGCACGTGGCCGGGCCACGGCTCAGCATCATCTTCCGGCACAACCTGGCCGACTGGCAGCCACCGGCCTGACCACGTCGGCCTCACCGCCGTCGCGGGCACGGCCGCCCCCGGGTCGCACCCCGCCGGCCTGACGCTGCACCGGCCGCGCCTGCGATACTCGGTCTGATGACCGTGCCCACCAGCCAGCCCGACGCCGGGCGCTACGCGTTCGTGCCGGGCGGCCCGCCCTACCCCACCATCGTCGACGCCCAGGGCTGCTTCCTGGTCACGGACGACGGCCGTCGCATCCTCGACGGGGCCGCGGGGGCGATCGTGGGCAACATCGGTTGGGGTCGCACCGAGGTGGCCGCGGCCGCCGCGGCCGTGATGCCGATGGGCTACGTGGTGCCGCTGTGGCCCACGCCCAGCCGCCTGGCCCTGCTCGACGAACTGGTGCAGCACTGGCTGCCCGCCGGCTTCCACCACGTGTTCTTCACCAGTGGCGGCAGCGAGAGCACCGACTCGTCGCTGCGCCTCGCCCGCGCCTACCAGGTGGCCAAGGGCCGTCCCGGGCGCTGGAAGGTCATCGGCCGCCATCCCAGCTACCACGGCATGACCACCGGCACGATGGCCGTGGCCAGCCACAGCGCACGCCAGAAGGGTTACGAGCCGTTGCTGCTGCCGTTCCCGAAGGTGCCCTGGGACGACCCGCAGGAGATGCTGCGCATCATCGAGCAGGAAGACCCGGCCACCATCGCCGGCTTCATCGTCGAACCCATCACCGGCGCCGCCGGTGCCTGCCTCACGGCCAGCGATGCGTACTGGCAGGCGGTCACCGACATCTGCCGGCAGCACGACATCCTGCTGATCGCCGACGAGGTGATGACCGGTTTCGGCCGCACCGGCCTGCCGTTCGGGCATCTGCACTTCCCGCTGCAGCCCGACGTCATCGTCGGCGGCAAGGGCCTGGGCGGCGGCTACGTGCCGCTGGGTGCGGTGGCCGCCCGCGACGAGGTGGCCGAAGCGTTGCAGGGCAGCGGGTTCATGTACTTCACGTTCACCGGCAACGACGCCGCGTGCGCGGCAGGGCTCACCGTGCTGCAGATCATGCGCCGCGAGCAACTGGTGCAGCGCTCCGCCAGCCAGGGCGCTGTGCTGGGCCAGCGGCTGCGCGCCGAGTTCGGCAACCACCCGGCGATCAGCGACATCCGCGGGCGCGGCATGTTCTACGGGCTGCAGCTGCGGTGCAGCCGCGACGCCGTGGTGATGGCCGCGCTGGCCCGCGACCTGTGGGTGTACCCGGCCGGCTCCGGCCCGGTGCCCGAGGCCGTGATGGTGGCCCCACCCTTCGTCATCTCCGACGACGAGATCGACCAGCTGGTCGGCACCTTGCGCGCCGCGATCGACGACGTCCACCCCACCTGAAAGAACCTCGCATGCCTCTTCACCACCTACCCGACGTACGCGATCCCCGCCGTGTGATCGCGCTCGATGCGGTGCACAACTTCCGCGACATGGGCGGCTACCCCACCGCCGACGGCCGCACCACCAGGTGGCGCCGCCTGTTCCGCGCCGACGCGCTGTACCGCCTGCGCGGCGACGATGTCGACGCCGTGCGGCCGCTGGGCCTGAGAACCGTCGTCGACCTGCGTACCGACGAAGAGCTCGAGCTGCGTGGCCGCTTCCCGGTCGACGACCACCCGATCGATTTCCACCACGTCGACGTGATGGACACCACGTGGGAGCGCTCGGAGGAGGAGATCGACGATGTCGCCGCCTACCTCGCCGGTCAGTACCGCAAGATGCTGCACGCCTTCCCCGACCGCTTCGCGCGGGCCATCGAGCGTCTCGGCGCGCCCGAGGCGATGCCGGCGGTGTTCCACTGCGCCGCCGGCAAGGACCGCACCGGTGTGACCGCGATGCTGATCCTGGGGGCGCTCGGCGTGCCCAACGAGTACATCGCCGCCGACTATGGCCTCACCGCCGAGGCCACCGCCCGCACGCGGGTGTGGGCGCAGCGCGAGGCACCCGAGCTGTGGATGCGCATGGCCGACACGCCCTCGGCCTGGATGGCAGCCGAACCCGAAGCCATGCTGCGCGTGATCGAGGGCATCGAGGCCGCGCACCGCTCCATCCGCGACTACGTGCTGCACATCGGCGTGCAGCCGGCGACGCTGGCCCGGCTGGAGGCCGAGCTGCTGGAGTGACAGCGCCGCCGGTGCCGCCGCCGGTGCCGCTGGCCGAGGCCGCGAGATGTGGAACGCCGTGCGGCATCGTGCCGCGGCGTACGCTCGGCCCCATGAGCGGCACGATTGCACTGCAGGGCGGCGGCCCCTTCACCGCCAACGACGAGCTCGACGCACGACTGCTGGCGACGGTGGGCGCCGATCGTGTGGTGATGCTGCCCACCGCCGACGCGTTCGAGCGGCCCGAGCGGTTGGTGGCGGCATCGATGAGCTGGGCCGAACGCCTCGACCTGGAGGTGGAGGCGCTGATGATCATGCGCCGTGGCGAGGCGATGGAGCAGGGCGCGGCCAACGAGCTGCGCGCCGCCAAGGCCGTGTACCTGGTGGGCGATCAGCCACTGCACCTGAAGTCGGTGCTGAAGGACACCCCGGTGTGGGACGCGCTGCGCGACGTGCTGACGAACGGGGGTCTGGTGGTGGCCACCGGCGGCAGCGCCGCAGCGGTGTGCGACCCCATGGTCGACCCACGCGGCGGTGCGTTCACGCTGGGCCTCGGGCTGGTGCCCAACCTGGCGCTGGTCACCGAGGCCGAGGGTTGGTCGCCCGAGCGCCTACACCGCACGCGCGAGCTGGCCAACACCGCGTTCGCGGTGCTGCGCACGGGCGATGCCTTGGTGCGCACCGCTGCCGGGTGGGAGCGCGTCGGCAACGTCGAGGTCACCGGCGACCTGCCCTGACCCAAGTCGGCGTTGAGCCCACGCTGTGGGTGGTGCGACCGCCGACTTGCGCGGGGTGGCGGCCGGCGATTGCAGCGGCCGCATCTGGGCGCTGCTGGGTCAGGTGGTGACGGGGGCAGTCGTGTCGGCCGGTGCCGTGTCGGCCGGTGTCGTGTCGGCCGGTGCCGCGTGGGTGACGCCGACGATGTCGACGATGAACGTCAGCGCGCCGGCAGGCTTGCCGTTGGCTGCCGCGTCGGGGCCGTACGCCAGGTCGACGGGGATGTCGAGCCGGTACTGGCCGCCGACCTTGAGCCCGACGAGGCCCTCGTCCCAGCCCTGGATCAGCCGACCGACACCCACGGCGAAGGAGACCGGGCCGGTGCCGGACTCGTAGTTGCTCTCGAACTCGACGCCATCGATGGACGTGGTGCCGACGTAGTACACCGAGATGGTGTCGCCGCTGAGCACGACATCGCCCGTGCCCTCGCGCAGGGTGGTGACCACGAGCTCGGTGACGTCACCATCGGGCTTGGTGACGACGGGCTTCTCCGGTGCCGGTACGAACGTCGTGGTAGGAGCGTTGGGATCGATCGTCGGCTCGGTGGGCACCGTCGTGGTGGCCGCCGTGGTCGTCTCGTCGTCGCCGCTCAGCAGGTACACACCGCCGACCACCGCAACCACCAGCACGGCGCCGATCGCGATGCGCATGCCGAAGCGCTTGCTCTTCTGCTTGCGGGCTTGTTTGGCAAGCTCTTCCAGTCGTAACTGGCGGTTGGCCTTCTGACGTTCACGCTTGGCGGTACCCACGAGGAGTGGAGGCTACCGGACCCGGTGCCCCGCTCCCTCACCACCGCGCTGCCCCGCGCCCTGCCCAGCGCGCGTAGAACTGAAGTTCGGTCGTAGAACTTAAGTTCGCGGGAAGGGGCCCAGGCCTGTAGCAAGGATCGCTCAACTCGGCTACGGGCCGTGCCGATGTTCTTCACCGAACAGGGTCCCCGGTGTGAAGGGTTTCGATGATGGCCGGTGACGAGGGGTCGACAGGATGAGGCGCACGGAGCATCTCGGGGCGCGGTTGCTGACCACGCTCGGGCTTGCCGCATCAGTCGCGTACCTCGTGTGGCGGGCGACGGCGTCGCTTGCCGGCAGCCACCTGTGGCTGTCGCTGCCCGCGCTGCTGGTGGAGATCGTGGCCCTACTGGGTGCGGCCGTGCTGGCGTGGGCGCTCTGGCCGCTGCCGCAGTTGCCGGCGGTGAATGGCGCAAGCGCCCCCGCGGCAGCACCCTTGGCGGCGACGATGGATGCAGTCGTGCGCGTGCAGTCGCAGGCCGACCACGAGGTGCGTGCCACGCTGCTGGCGTTGCGCTCGGTGCGCGGCCTGGAGCATGTGGTGGTGGTCGACCTGTCGGCCCGCCCGGCGGTTGCCCTGCTCGCGCTGGAGTTCCAGGCCGTCTACGCGGCCACCGACCCGGCCGACCACAACGGCGTGCAGGTGATGGTCGCGGCCGTGCGCACGCCGTACTTCCTGCTGCTCGACGCGGGCGACGTGCCGACGCACGACATCATCGAGCGGTTGCACGCCCAGGCCGGCCCGCAGGTGGCGGTGGTGCAGGGCCTGGGTACGGCGTTCGCGCCGGACTCCGCCGAGCACGGCCCCGGTGGCCGGCACGAGCTGGAGTTCGAGCGGCGGGCCCTGAACCCTGCGCTGGGAGCGCGCGGCTGCGCGGCCTGGACCGGCTCGGGTTCGTTGGTGTGCACCGGCGCGCTGGACGAGATCGAGATCGACGGCGGCAACGCGGTGGGCGCGCACTGGCGCTTCGGCGCGTCGCTGCTGGCCGCCGGGTGGCGGATCGCGTCGCCCGCCGAGACGGTGGTCGTGGTGCACCGCACGGTGGACTCGGACGCCGAAGTGCGCGGCCGCCGCGTACAACGGGCGGAGGCAGCCCGCCGGACGGTGTACGGCCGCGGTGGCGCGCTGCGCATTTCGCGGCACACCGTGCGCCAGCGGCTGGCCCTGCTGGCGTGGGCCGTGCGCCCGCTGTCGGGCCTGCGCCGGGCCCTGTTCGTGGCCCTGCTGGCCGTTGCCGTCGTCGCCGGCGCCCCGCCGTTCCAGGCGTCGACACTGACGCTGGTGTGCCTGTGGCTGCCTGCCTTCCTCTACACCTCGCTGGGTCTGTCGCTGCTCAGTGGCTGGACGTTGCGGCCCGGCGACCGCACCCGCGCCTCGCTGCAGGCGATGGGCCCGGCGTGGGCCAGCCTGCGCGCCACCGATGCCCGCTGGGCGGTGCACGTCGACCGGGCCCGGTTCGGGAACCCCATGGCCGCCCCCCGCCGCCGTCCCCGCACCGGGGTCGGGGTGGCGGGGGCCGTCGCCGTGATCAGCCTGGCGCTGGTGCTGCGCGGCGTGAGCGAACGCCTGACGCACACTCTGCCGGAGGTGGCGTCGGCCGCGTTGATGGCGATGCTGATGGTCAGCCTGTGGGTGCTGGGCCTCTCGCTGGACGTGCTGCGGGTGCTGGCCCGGCGCACCCAGCTGCGCCGGTCGGTGCGCGTGGTGTCGTCGCTGGCGGCCACGCTGGACGACCGGGCGGTGAGCATCGTCGACGTGAACGCGCTGGGTGCCGGGTTGCTGAGCCAGACCGAGCTGGGCGTCGGCGA
>JAUSLQ010000254.1 GCA_030645675.1 Actinomycetota bacterium
ATCGTGCAGCGCTGGTGCCGCGCGCACATCGGTGAAGGCCTGATCTACGACCTGCGCGTGGCGTTGTTCGCCAAGGTGCAGCGCATGCCCATTGCGTTCTTCACCCGCACCCAGACGGGGGCGCTCACCAGCCGCCTGAACAACGACGTGGTCGGCGCCCAGAACGCTGTCACCAGCACGCTCGGCAGCGTCGTCAGCAACGTCGTGGTGCTGGTCACCACCTTGGGTGCCATGGCCGCGCTGGAGTGGCGCCTCACACTGCTGGCGCTGGTCGTGCTGCCCGTGTTCATCATCCCGGCCAAGCGGGTGGGCCGCCGCCTGCAGGCCATCTCTCGCGAGAACATGGCCACCAATGCGGAGATGAACTCGCAGATGGCCGAGCGCTTCAACGTGGCGGGTGCCCTGCTGGTGAAGCTGTTCGGCCGCCAGGACGACGAGGTGGGCATGTTCGCCGGGCGTGCCGCGAAGGTGCGCGACACCGGCGTGCGTGCGGCCATGTTGGGCCGCATCTTCTTCGTCGCTCTTGGCCTGGTGGGCGCGCTGGGCGCCGCCGCGATCTACGGCGTCGGGGCCCACCTGGTGGTCAACAACGACATCAGCGCCGGCACGCTGGTAGCTCTGGCCGCGCTGGTCACGCGCGTGTACCAGCCGCTCACCGGCCTCACCAACGCCCGTGTCGACCTGATGACCGCGATGGTCAGCTTCGAGCGGGTGTTCGAGGTGCTCGACGCACCCGAGCCCATCACCGACCGCCCCGGCGCCATCGACCTCATCGCGCCCCAGGGGCGGGTGGAGTTCCGCGAAGTGTGGTTCCGCTACCCGGCTGCCGCCGACGTCACGGTCCGCTCGTTGGAGGCGCCGTCGGCGTTCGTCGCCACCGACCCCGACTACGACGTGCTGCAGGGCGTGTCGCTGGTGATCGAGCCGGGCGAGACGGTCGCGCTGGTGGGTGCCTCGGGATCGGGCAAGACCACGATGTCGGGCCTCGTGCCCCGGCTGTACGACGTCACCGGCGGCTCCTTGCTGGTCGACGGGCACGATGTGCGCGACCTCACCCAGCACTCGCTGCGCGAGGCCATCGGCGTGGTCAGCCAAGACCCGCACCTGTTCCACGAGTCCATCGGTGCCAACCTGCGCTACGCCAAGCCCGACGCCACCGTCGCCGAGCTCGACGCAGCCTGTCGCGGCGCCCGCATCTTCGACACCATCGCGACGCTGCCCGACGGCTACGAGACCATCGTCGGCGAGCGCGGCTACCGGCTGAGCGGGGGCGAGAAGCAGCGCCTGGCCATCGCCCGCCTGCTGCTGAAGAACCCGGCGGTGATGATCCTCGACGAGGCCACCAGCCACCTCGACAACGAGAACGAGGCCCACGTGCAGGCGGCGCTGGAAGAGGCGCTGCGCGGCCGCACTGCGCTGGTGATCGCCCACCGCCTGTCCACCATCCGCGACGCCGACCGCATCGTGGTGCTGGAGGGCGGCCGCATCGTCGAGCAGGGAAACCACGACGACTTGCTCGCGCTGGACGGCGTGTACGCCGCGCAGGTGCGCGCCGGCGAGACTGCACTCGGGGTCTGAGCCCCTCCTACCCTGTGCCGGCTCCGGCCAGGTCGGCCGGGTTGCTCAGCGCCGTTCGAGCGCTCGTGTCAGCGGCCGGCTTCTGGGGCTGGATCGTTCCATTCCGGCTTCTGGGTCGGATTCGTCCCGGCTCGCGGGACGAGTCCGAGGGTGCTTGGGCGGGACGCTGCCCGACCACGGCGGGATGAGGCCGGGATCTCTGTGAGACCCCCTGTGCATGCTGCGTGGCATGGACATCGTGCTCGTGGTTCTGCTCGTCGTGGCGTTGCTGGTTGCCGCCGCGGCCGTCACGTGGTCGCTCGCCGTGCGGCGAGTGGCGGCGTCGGCCCCTCCCCACGCCCCGGTGGTGGCGGAGGTGCCGCCCCATCTGCTGCACCAGGCGGTGGCCGCGGCCGTTGCGCAGGCCAACCAGCAGGCGGCGCGCGAGCGCGACCTGGCGGTGCAGGCATCGGTCGAGCAGGCCGTGCTGCTCACCCGGCAGCAACTGGGCGCGCACACGCAGGCGGCCGATGCATCGTTGGCGGGGCGCCAGCAGCTGATCGACGCCAAGCTGGGCGAGGTGCAGTCGGGCGTGCAGGCCGATCTCGGCAGGCTGTCGCAGTTGGTGCAGCAGCTGGGGCAGTCCACCAGCGAGCGCTTCGGCCAGGTGGATCGCAGCCTGCAGGTGCACGCGGAGATCACCCAGTCGCTGGCGGGCACGGCCAACAGCCTGCGCGAAGCGCTGGCGTCGTCGAACGCCCGCGGTCAGTGGGGCGAGCGGATGGCGGAAGACGTGCTGCGCCTGGCCGGCATGCAGGAGAAGGTCAACTACTTCAAGCGCACCGCGGTCAGCGGCGAGGGCACGGGCATCCCCGACTTCACGTTCGTGCTGCCCAAGGGCCACGTGCTGTTCATGGACGTCAAGTTCCCCATGGCCGCCTATCTCCGGTTCCTGGAGGCCGGCACCGAGGCCGAGCGTTCGGCCCACCGTGCCACCTTCGTGCGCGACGTCCGGGCGCGCGTGCGCGAGCTGGCGCGCCGCGAGTACGCCCAGGCCGACGACCGGCCGGCGGTCGACAACGTCCTGCTGTTCGTGCCCAACGAGAGCCTGGCCGCGTTCATCCACGAGTCCGACACCGGCCTGGTGGAAGAGGCGATGACCCAGCACGTCGTCATCTGCTCGCCGCTCACCCTGTTCGCGTTTCTCGGTGTCATCCGCCAGGCGTTCGACAACTTCATGATCGAGCAGACGAGCAAGGAGATCCTGGGCCTGCTGGGCAAGTTCGGGCAGCAGTGGGGCAAGTACACCGAGCAGGTCGATCGGGTGAAGCGCCAGTTCGACACGGTCAGCCGCTCGTTCGACGAGCTGGCCACCACTCGCCGGCGGGCACTCGAGCGCCCGCTCAACTCGATCGACGACCTGCGCCGCAAGCAGTCACTGCCGGTCGACGGCGAGCTGTTCAGCTCCGCCGGGCCGCTCGACTCGCAGGCCGACCTCGAACGCGACCTCGAACGCGACCGAGGCGTAGGGCTGGACAACGTGCGCGAACTGGGTGCCTGAACCGGCACCGCCGCTGCCGGAGCGGCGTAGCCTCGTGCCGGTGAACCAGGTCTCGTTCGACTTCGAACCCCACGAGGGCGACGACGGCGGGGTGCCCACGTACTCGGTGGGCGAGCTGGCCGAGGCGATCAACGGCGCCCTGCGCCGCCGCTTCGACGACGGGGTGTGGGTGCGCGGCGAGATCCAGGGGTGGAGCGTGCGCGGCCCGCACGCCTACTTCCGGCTGGTGGAAGACACCGACGACGGCAAGGCCGTGGTCAACGTGCAGTTCTTCGCCAATGCCCAGGCTCGCCTGCGGCCGCTGCTGATGAAGCACCGGCTGCGCCTGGCCGACGGGCTGAAGGTGCGCATCTTCGGCCACCTCGACTTCTTCGCGCCGTCGGGCCAGCTGGGCCTGAAGATGAGCGGCATCGACCCGCGCTTCACGCTGGGCGAGCTGGCCCTGCAGCGCGACGACGTGGTGCGCCGGCTGGTGGCCAGCGGGCTCTACGACCGGAACCGGGCCAAGCGGGTGCCGCCTGCGCCGCTGCGGGTGGGCGTGGTCACCAGCACCGCCAGCGCGGCCTGGGCCGACTTCCTGCACGAGATCGAGCGCAGTGGCCTGGCCTTCCAGCTGCGGGTGGTGGATGTGCGCGTGCAGGGCGAGTGGGCCGTCACCGAGGTGACGGCGGGGGTGCGCACGCTGGCTCGTCACCGCGACCTCGACGTGGTGGTGGTCGTCCGCGGCGGTGGCAGCCGGAGCGAGCTGGCCACCTTCGACCACGAGGCGATCGCCACGGCCATCGCCACCTCGCCGCTGCCGGTGTTCACCGGCCTGGGCCACGAGATCGATCGCAGCGTGGCCGACGAGGTGGCCCACAGCGCGTTGAAGACGCCCACCGCCTGCGCCGCCGCATTGGTCGAGCACGTGCAGGCCTTTCGACAGCGCACCGAGCTGGTCTTCACCGCCATCGAGCGCCGTGCCGAGCGCGCCGTCGCCGCCGCCGATGCGGAGGTCGCCGAGGTGGCCCACGGCATTCGCCACCGGGTGATCGCCGCAGTAGAGCGCAGCGACGAGCGGCTGGCCCAGCGCGCCCACCGGGTGCGGCACGGCGCGGGCCGGGTCGCCGAGCGTGCCGAGCTGCGGGTGGCCGCGGCCGTGGCCGCCGTGC
>JAUSLQ010000267.1 GCA_030645675.1 Actinomycetota bacterium
CGTACACCGTTCAGCGCTCGACGTTCGGCAAGCCTGTGGCCGACCGCCAAGGAATCCAGTGGATGTTGGCGGAGTGCGCCCAGCAGCTGTACATCACGCGCCTGATGGTGTTGCACATCGCGTGGAAGATGGAGCAGAAGATGGACCTTCGCATCGAGAACTCGATGGCCAAGACGTACATCGCGAACATGCTCTGCCACGTGATCGACACCGCGATCCAGGTTCATGGCGCGCTGGGCGTCACGCACGATGTGCCGTTCGCCCAGTGGTACGCGCATGCGCGTGCGAACCGGATCATCGACGGTCCCGACGAGGTGCACCGTTGGACGGTCGGCAAGTCGGTGATCCGCGCGTACCAGGCCGAGGGCACCACCGCGCGCACGGCGGGCGGCGACCTGTTCTGACCGGAATGCGATTCCGTCGCTGCCGGACGTGTCCATCCGATTCAGATCACTGATTGCCCTATTGTGTGAGCGCTGCTCGGTCCGTCCAGTTTCCCCAGGCTGCGACGGGTACCTCGCCTGTAAGTGCCCGGGCGCTGCGGAGTCCTCCGATGGCGCCCGGGCGACAGGCCGGCCCACACGCAACACCAACGGAGTCCAAGATGCCCAGTTCCGAGATCGCCGTGTTCGAGCAGGAATGCAGCGCCTTCCTGCAGGACAATGCGCGGCCCGTCGCCCAACGGTCGGCGCAGTGGGGCGTCGGTGATGATGCCCTCAGCTCGTACGCCGCGATCGAGCCGGAGGCCGATCGCGTTCGGGTCCGGGATGCGAAGCGGTGGAAGGCGCTCGAGTTCGACGCCGGCTTTGGGTGGCTCAGCGGCCCGATGTCAGCTGGCGGCGGTGGCCTCACGCCGGAACACGAGCGGCTCTACCTCTCGATGCGCTCGGAGTACGACGTGCCCGCGTTGGGTGTGTTCGTCATCAGCCTGGGGATGGTGGCCTCCACGTTCCTCGCGTTC
Organism: Actinomycetota bacterium; assembly: GCA_030645675.1. Lineage (GTDB taxonomy): Bacteria > Actinomycetota > Acidimicrobiia > Acidimicrobiales > Ilumatobacteraceae > UBA668. Next base: position 962 of record JAUSLQ010000267.1, read on the forward strand.
GGATCGCCCGAGGTGCAGGCATTGGTGCCGCAGTTGCATCGTGGCGACCTGATCGGCTGTCAGCTGTTCAGCGAGCCGGGTGCCGGCTCCGACCTCGCCGGCCTCACCACGCGGGCCGAACGCGACGGTGACCAGTGGGTGATCACCGGTCAGAAGGTGTGGACCTCGGTCGCCCACCACTCCGACTGGGGGCTGCTGCTGGCGCGATCGGAGTCGACGTCGAGCAAGCACGACGGGCTGACCGCCTTCGCGCTCGACATGCGCACGCCGGGCGTCGAGGTGCGGCCGCTGGAGATGATGACGCGGGGCCGCGAGTTCAACGAGGTGTTCTTCGATGGCGTCCGCATCAGCGACACCCGGCGCCTGGGCGAGGCCGGGAAGGGCTGGCGCACGGCCATCGCCACGCTGATGAACGAGCGTGCCCTCGGTGCCGCCGGCAACGACCTGTTCGGCGTCGAGCGGACGCTCGAGCGGCTGCGCCTGACGCTGCAGCAACCGGGAATGGGTGCCGACAACCCCGTGGTCCGTCAAGCGTTCGCCCGTGCGTACTCCATGGCGCAGACGATCCGCTATCAGGCCATGGCTGCCGATGCCCGGCGTGAAGCAGGGCTTCCCCCCGGCCCCGCCGAATCCGTGTTCAAGCTGGCCAACACCGAGACCCTTCGGCGGATAGTCGATCTGGCCGGCGCCATCTGGGGCCCGCGAGCCATTGCCGACACGGGCGAATGGGGTGCCTACAGTTGGGCCGACATGATCCTCACCATGCCTGGAATGCGCATCGCCGGTGGCACCGACGAGGTGATGCGCAACATCCTCGGCGAGCGTGTGCTGGGGCTTCCCAAAGACCCGCCGCCGCCGAGCACAGGAGCCGGGGCATGAAGGTCGGCATCTACTTCGACCTGCGCAACCCGCCGCAGCGGCCGCAGGACCCCACCCGTCTGTACGGGTTCGCCCTGGAGATGTGCGAGGAGGCCGAACGCCTCGGGTGCGACTCGGTCTGGACCACCGAGCACCACCTGTTCGACGACGGGTACATGACGCAGCCGCTCGGCTTCCTCAACGCCGTCGCCGCCCGCACCACGACGGTACGTCTCGGCACGGCCATCGTCATCGCGCCGTTGCACCATCCGGTCGAGATCGCCGAACAGGCGGCGATGGTCGACATCCTGTCCGGCGGGCGGCTCGATCTCGGCCTGGGTGCCGGCTACCGCATCCCCGAGTTCGAACTGTTCGGCAAGGATCTGACGGCCCGCTACGGCGCAACCGATGCTGCTGCGCGCGAGGTGTGGCGGCTCTTCGCGGAAGGTGGGCTGACGCCCCGGCCGGTCCAGGACAGATTGCCGATCTGGATGGGGTACGCCGGCCCGCAGGGCGCCCGCCGAGCAGGGTTGTTGGGCGCCGGCCTGTTGACGGCGAACGGCGACATGTGGCCGCACTACCGCGACGCGCTCATCGAGGGTGGGCACGACCCGGCCTCGGGCCGGATGGCAGGTGGCGTCCAGGGCTTCGTCACCGACGACCCCGAGCGCGACTGGGCGCTGGTGTCCAAGCACCTCGCCTACCAGGTCGATTCGTATCGCCGTCACATGGTGGAGGGCACCGGTCGGCCTACGCCGCGGCCGGTCGATCCGGAGAAGATGCGCCGGATCGACCCGAACAGCCCGCCGCTGTCCAGCTTCCTCTACGGCACCCCGGAGGAGTTCGCCGCGACGGTGATCGCGTCGACCGCCGGCACGCCGGTGGAGACCGTGTTCATCTGGGCCTGCCTCGGCGGCGCCCCGGAGGTATTGACGGCTCAGCACGTGCACACCATCTGCACGCGCCTGCGTCCGCTGCTGGCCGGCGCCTGAGCACGCTCAGGGCGACAGTGGCGAGTCGCTGAGCACGCCGAGGTCGATGATCCTGCCGGTGAAGCTGGCCGGGCGGCCGAGGGTGCGCGGCGCGAGGTAGCGCGACGCGAACCGCCAGCCCTGCGCTGTGCGGATGGCGTGGTCCTCGTACATGCCCAGGAACTGCACGCCCTTGTCATCTCGGCGGCCCCACTCCGTGATCGGGAACCGCGCCCACGCCTGGTCGCCCTCCACGCGCACCAAGCCCTGGTGCACGGTCTGGAACACGAAATCCATGCCCGCCGTCGCGGTGCGAATGGTGTCGGCGATCGCTCGGCGGCCCACGGAATCGGCGGTGGTCGGTGACCGCAGGATGCCGTCCTCGGCATAGACGAGGACGGCCTCGTCGATGTCGTCGCGGCAGATCGCGTCGGCGTATGCCGCCGCCAGATGCGTGATCGCAATGATGTCGGGCACCTGCTCGGGCGTCGGTTGGGCAAGGATCATGGGCGGACGGTAACAGATGTATGATTGCGCTGATTCGTCCAGGGGCGTCGGATCACCCCGGGGGAATCGATGAACGAACTCAGCGAATTGAGCGAGCGCATCGGGCGGATCGAAGCGCGGCTGGAGATCGGCCAGCTGCCGATCCGGTACGCGATGGCGGTCGACTCACGCGACCTCGACACCTGGCTGTCGCTGTTCGTCCCCGATGTGCAGGTGGGCCGCGACAGGTTCGGCCGCGAGGCTCTGCGGGGCTACATCGAGCCGGCGTTGCGCAGCTTCGGTAGGTCGATCCACCAGATCTGTGGGCACCGCGTCGAAATGCTCACCGCCGACACCGCCAGCGGCGCGACGTATTGCCGTGCTGAGCACGAGGTCGGCGAACGCTGGATCGTGATGGCGATCTGCTACTTCGACGAGTACCGCCGTGTCGACGGGGAGTGGCTGTTCTCCCGCCGGCGCGAACAGCACTGGTACGCGGCCGACATCGACGAGCACCCACAATCGGTGGGATTCGACAGTTGGCACGGCGAGGTTCCGCCGCTGCCCGAGGCATTCGACACGTGGGCGCCGTTCTGGGCGACCAAGGATTGATCCACAGGACCAACACCGGAAGGAGCCAATCGTGGCTGCAGAACTGAACGGCAAGATCGCGCTGGTCACCGGCGGCGGGCAAGGCCTGGGTCGCGCAATCGCGCTGGAGCTGGCAGCACGTGGCGCCGACGTGGTGATCAGCGGCCGGACCGATTCGAAGCTCGTCGCCGTCGCGGCCGAGATCGAGGCCCTCGGCAGGCGGGTGGTCACCGTCACCGGCGACGTGGCCGACCGCGCCGACGCCGAGCGCATGGTCGCCGCCGCCGCCGAGCACTTCGGTGGGCTCGACCTGCTGATCAACAACGCGCAGGCGATGGGCAACGGGAAGAAGCTTGTCGACCTCGACGACGAGACGCTCGAGCTGTACTTCGGCAGCGGCGCCCGCGGCACGCTGTACTGCATGCAGGCGGCGCGGACCCTGATGGTCGAACGTGGTGGTGGCTGCATCGTCAACTTCGGGTCGTCCACGGCGATCACCGGCGACCCGACGTTCGGGGCCTACGCGATGACCAAGGAGGCCATCCGCGCGCTCAGCCGTGTGGCGGCCCGTGAGTGGGGGCGCGACAACATTCGCGTGAACGTGGTCTGCCCGGCCGCGCTGACGAAGGCTGCGGAGAGCTTCCGCGCCAACCACCGCGAGGCGTACGATGCGATGTTGAAGACCGTGCCGCTGCGTCGCATGGGCGACGAGTCGGTCGACATCGCCGGCGCAGTGGCCTCGTTGTGCGGCGACGACTGGTCGTACCTCACCGGGGCGACCCTGATGCTCGACGGTGGCCGGCTGCTGTTCCCCTGACGGGTTCCAGCGCCGACTCGACGAAAGGGGACAGGGATGGGAAGAGTCCAGGGAAAGACTGCGATCGTGACCGGCGCCGCTTCGGGCATCGGTGCGGCCACGGCCCAACTGCTGGCCGAGCACGGCGCCCGCGTCGTGGTCGCAGATCTCGACGCCGACAAGGCGGAAGCGCATGCGGCCAGCATCCGCAGCGCCGGTCTTGACGCGATCGCCATCGGCTTCGACCTGGGCGACGAGGCCAGCATCGTCGAGTTGATCGAGCGAACCGTGGCCGAGCTCGGAGGGCTCGACATCCTGCACAACAACGCCGCGGCCGTCATGCTTGCCGCCCATTCGGATGGGCCAATCGGCGCGGCAGAGGCCACTGTTTGGGACGACACCATGCGCATCAACGCCCGCGGCACGGCGCTGGCCATCAAGCACGCCGCGCCGCACATGGTCGCCCGCGGCGGTGGGTCCATCATCAACACCAGCTCTGGCGCGGGCTTGCTGGGCGACCTCGGGCACGCGGCATACGGCGCGTCCAAGGCCGCCGTCAATGCGATCACGATGTACGCGGCCACCGAGTTCGGCAAGCAGGGTGTCAGGGTCAACGCGATCGCCCCCGGGCTGATCGTGATCCCTGGGAAGAAGACGTCGGACCACAGTGGCTCGCTGCTCGACGTGATGATCGCCAACATGCTGACGCCGCGTGCAGGCGTTCCGCTCGACATCGCCTACATGGTGCTGTACCTAGCTTCCGACGAGTCGCAGTACGTGACCGGCCAGGTGTTCTGTGTGGACGGCGGCCTGACCGCACACCAGCCGTACGTGTCCGAGTTGCGGGCGCTGTTCGCCGGCGGGTGAGCCTCGGCTCTCGCGTGAGCGTCAGGCGATCAGGTCGCCGGCGAGATCGCCGATGGTGATCAGTCGGTTGCGGCCGGCGGTGGTGTAGTCGTAACCCGCCATCGGGTACCCGTTGGTGAGGAAGGCGAACGACACCCCGCTCTCGGGGTCCATGAAGCCCATCTGGCATGGTGCGCCGCCCGAGCCGAACGTCGCCTGCGACGCCGTGCGCGGCATCCAGTCTCCGGGGCTGTCGCCGGTGACGGTGCAGAACAGGGCCATGTGGGTGATGATGTCGCTGCCGCCGTACAGCTTGTCGCCGGCGGCGGCGGCGCTGTTGTGGATTCGGCTGCCCTCGGCGACGGCCTCCGGCGTCCACAACCCGCTGGTGAACATTGCTTGGTAGAACAACGCCATGTCGGCCGCGGTGCCCACCATCGAGTGGCTGGGCTCGCCGGCCGAGAGGATGTCGGGGTTGGCGAGATACCACGGGCCCCACGGGTCCACCTCTTGGTCGTCGCTGGTGCGGTCGATCGCCACCGGCCAGGCGATGGTCGCCTGTTGGCGCTCGACCGGCACCCTCGTCTCCAGCGTGAGGCCCAGCGGCCCCGCGACCTCCTGGCGGAGGTACTCGGAGAAGTCGAGCCCGGTGCGCCGCTCGACCAGCTCGCCGATGATCCAGGCCGCGGACGTGAGGTGGTACTGGAACTGCGCGCCTGGCTCGTACGACAGCTTCCAGCGGCCGAACGCCTCCAGGCGCTGGCTGCGATCGGCCATCTTCGGGTAGCCGAGGGGGGCGAAGGGGAAGCCGGCCGTGTGCGTCAGCACCTGATGAACGGTGACGACCTCCTTTCCGTTCGTGCCGAACTCGGGGATGATGTCGGCCACGCGCTCTGAGGTGTCGAGCACGCCCTCGCCGATCAGCTTCCACACGATGCCGGCCACCACGCCACGGCCCACCGACTGCAGGATGTACCGCAGGTCGGGTCGGGCGTCGCCGACGGTCTCGAACGCAGCCAGCTTTCCGTGCCGGGCGACCGCCACCTGCACCGACGACAGCGGGCCGTGCTGCACCTCGAGGCGGACGCGCCGCAGCAACACGTCGAGCCGGGCCGGATCGATGCCGGCCGCTTCGGGCCCGACGACCTGCGTGGACATCTGGCTCATGGCTGTCTCCTCGGTGTTCTGTGGCGGACGGTGAGCGACGGGGCCGATGCCGAGATGCTGGGCGGCGGAGAGTCTCACCTGCCCTGAGTGGACTCCGACCGGCTGCGGCTCAGTCTGGCATCAAACTGTGCAATAGTTCAACTGAATGGCTGCCAGGTGGCCGCGATTGGGGAACGATGACTGATCGAGCAGTACACATCTCATACGCGGACATGGACGCGACGATGCGCTCGTTGTTGACGTACGAGAACAACGGAAGCATGGACGTCGCCTGTCCGTGGGCGCGTCTCGTGGAGGTCGCGCGCGACACACCGGTGGTGCGCTGGGAGATGGGCGTTGGCTTCTTCTCGATGGCCGACGTCGTGTCGGTCGGCAACCACCCGGCCGTCGTGTCGGCGAATCCGATCACCCACGAGCCGATGGGCATGGGTTCCCGCGAACCGCTGATCCCGCTGCACCTCGACGGCGACGTGCACCGCCACTATCGCAAGCTGATCGACCCGCTGTTCGCTCCGCGTCAGGTAGCGCTCTTCGAAGAAGGCTTCCGGCACCTGGCCGACGAGCTCATCGACGGGTTCATCGCCGACGGCGAAGTCGACTTCGTCGCTGGGTACGCGGTGCCGCTGCCGGCAACCATGTTCATGCAGATCTTCGGCGCGCCGATGGACGACCTGCCGTTCTTCACGGAGATGAAGGACCGCATCCTCAAAGCAGAGGGTCTCACCATCGAGGAGCGCGAGGCCGAGGGCCGCTTGTGGGGCGATCGACTTCGGGTCCGCCTGGCCGAGATCGTCGCCGAGCGGCGCGCTGCCACGACCCAACAGGACGATCTGATCTCCAAGTTCTTGTCGTGGGAGGTCGAGGGCGACAAGCTCAGTGACGAAGACATCGTCAACGTGATGCACCTGTTCGTCATCGCTGGACTCGACACCGTCACATCGTCGATCGGGTGTCTCATCGGGTGGCTGGCCGCCAACCCAGAACAACGCCGCCAGTTGTTCGACGACCCGTCGCTCGTCCCGCACGCGGTCGAAGAACTGATGCGCCACCAGAGCCCGGTCAACGTCGGTGGGCCGCGGTGGGCGACGGAGGACTTCGAGGTCAACGGAGTCTCGGTCAAGCAGGGCGACATGCTGCTGCTGGGCTGGTGGACTGCCAACCTCGACCCGGCGGTGTTCGCCGACCCGCTGACGGTGGACTTCACGCGTGAGGCGAATCGGCATGCAGCGTTCGCCGCCGGCCGTCACCGCTGCCTCGGCTCGCATCTCGCGCGACTCGAGTTGCGGATCGCGATCGAACAGTTCCACCGTCGCGTCTCGGACTACTCGCTGGCTCCCGGGGCCGAACCGGCCTACAAGTGGGAAGGCGTGCGCTCGCCGGTCACGCTGCCGCTCATCTTCGCCGCTCGCTGATCGGCTGCGATCGCACACGGCGTGCCCGGCGTCACGACCGCCAACAACCGGCGGGCGAACCTGGATCACGTGCAATCCGTTGGATGAACGATCGATCTACTCTTGACGGCGGGTGAGCTGACTAGTTTGATGATTAAACGATTTATCGGAAATTGCGGGGACCCATGCGTACTGACATCGTCGAGATCAAGTTCGAGGACATGAGCCAGGCGCTCAGGTCGATGATCACCTACGAGCCCAACGGGGCCATGAACATGGAGACGCCGCAGGAGCTGTTCGACGAGGTGCTGCGCACCAGCCCGGTCGTGCGCTGGGAGATGGGTGTCGGGTTCTTCAAGATGGAGGACGTGGTTGCTGTCGCTCGCGACCGGCACATCGTGTCGTGCGAGCCCAACTCTGGCCAGGCGATGGGGATGGGGTCGCCTGAACCGCTCATCCCGCTGCACATCGACGGCGACATCCACAAGCACTACCGCAAGTTGCTCGACCCATTGTTCACGCCTCCGAAGATGAAGCTGCTCGAACCCACCATCCGCGCGACGGCTGATCGTTTCATCGATGAGTTCATCGCCGACGGGCAGGTCGAGATGTACTCGGCGTTCTGCACGCCGTTGCCGTCCACGGTCTTCATGCAGATCTTCGGCCTGCCGCTCGACGACCTCGACTTCCTGATCGAGCGCAAGAACCGCATCCTCAAGAACGAGGGCACGACGATGGAGGAGAGCGAGCGGATCGGCCGCGCGGAGGGCGAGTCGTTGCGGGCGCACCTGCGCATGCGGCTGCAGGAGCGGCTCAGCACGGGAGAGCGTCACGACGACCTGATCGACACCTTCATTCACTTCGAGGTCGACGGTCATCAGCTCAACGAGAGCGAGATCATCAACCTCATGCATCTGTTCACGATCGCCGGGCTCGACACGGTGACGTCGTCGCTGTCGTGCATCCTGGCGTGGTTCGCGAAGCACCCCGAGGAGCGGCGACGGATGATCGATCATCCCGAGCTGCTGCCGGCGGCGGTCGAGGAGCTGATGCGCTACGAGAGCCCGGTGCCGTCCAGTGGGGTGCGCTTCGTCACCGACGACTGCGAGATCAACGGGGTCCCCCTGCACAAGGGCGAGATCGTCTACCTCTGCTGGGCCAGTGCCAACGTCGATCCGGCCGCGTTCGAGTCGCCGCACACGGTGGATCTCGCCCGCGAGCAGAACCGGCACATCGCGTTCGCGTCCGGGCTGCACCGCTGCCTCGGCTCGCACCTGGCGCGCATCGAGATCGTGGCGGCCATCGACCAACTGCACCGTCGGGTCAGCGACTACTGGGTCACCCCGGGCGACGAGGTGGGCTACGAGTTCGCCGGCGTGCGCGCGGCGCACCACCTGCCGCTCACGTTCACCGCTCGTTGAGCGCGCCGGCGTCGGCACCTCAGCCAGCCCGCACACGTCCAACTGCGTGGGACAGCGGCCGCGTGGACAGCACTACCGTCGGCACCAACTCGAACGCGAAGGGCACTGACATGCGTGACGTAGTCGTCGACATCGATGTCACCGAGGCCGCCGGCCTCGGTGAGAGCTTGCACACACGCGTCACCGTGACGCTGCCCGACGCGAGCGCGCTGGCCGACCCGCCCGTTGCCTGCTTCGCCTTTCCAGGCGGGGGCTACAGCCGCGGCTACTTCGCACTCGACGTGCCCGATGCGAATGCCGATGCCACCCTGGGCGGACAGGCCGCGTGGCACGCGCAGCGTGGATGGGCGTTCGTCGCTGTGGATCACCTTTGTGTGGGCGAGAGCGCGATGCCCGCCGATCCATCGCTCGCCACCTTCGAGATCATGGCCGCGGCGAACGCAGCCACCGTCGAACGCGTGACTGAGCTGTTGAGCACCGGCGCGTTGGACGCATCGTTCCCAGCGATGAACGGGCTGACCCGTATCGGCATCGGCCAATCGATGGGTGGCTGTCTGCTGGTCGTCCAGCAGGGCCGGCATGCCACGTTCGATGGTGTCGGCATCCTGGGCTACAGCGCGATCCACACCGTGTTGCCGATGCCTCCCGGCACGCCTGCGTTCCAGATGGACTACCTCCCGCGCGGCACCCGCTTGGCGTTCGATGCGTCGCAGGCGCGGGCGCAAGAGGTCACCCAGGCCGCCAACGCAGCTGAGAACGAGGTGCCTCCCACCGCTGCCGACCTTCCAATCACGACCTGGGGCTTCCACATGGACGACGAACCGCAGGACATGGTGATCGCCGACATGGTCGACTACCCGCTCCGCAGTCGCAGCCGGCCGTTCCCGCAGTGGGGGTCGATGACGATTCCCCCGTGCGCTGCGTCGATGCTGTCGCCCGGCGCGGTGGCGCCGGAGGCTGCCACGATCACCGCCCCGGTGCTGGTGGCGGTCGGTGAGCGCGATGTGGTGCCTGACCCGCGGTTCGAGCCGAAGGCCTACCAGCGCTCCTCCGACATCACCGTCGTCGTCGTTCCTGACATGGCGCACATGCACAACTTCGCGTCGACGCGGGTGCAGCTCTGGAGCCGCCTGCACGAATGGGCCGAGGGCATCGCTCGCAGTCGCTGACCGGGGGAGGCGGAACGGCGTTCCGTCGCACGGAAGGGTCGTAGGGACTTTGGTCCCGGGACAGGGCGTGTGACGTCCGTCATGATCCCCGGACATCCCACGCAGCACAGGAGTTCGCACCCATGACGACGTTCGCCGAAGCCGGTATCCCTTCGGGGAACGAACTGATCAACGTGATGTACCCGCAGGAGATGATCCTGCAGATGATGGGCACCGACCCGCAGCCGGTGCTCGACGCCCACGCGCAGAAGTGCCCGATGCACGAGGTCGCTCCCGGTTGGTTCACAGTGCTGCGGATGCAGGACTGCGTCGAGATCAATCGCCATCGCGCGGTCATCGGCAACGGCAGCACCTGGGGCATGGGTGGCGACCACAAGCTGATCCCGCTGGACATCGACGGCGCGCTGCACACGCACTTCCGCAAGCTGATCGACCCGGTCTTCGCGCCGAAGCGGATCGCGCCGCTCGCCGAGCGAATCGCCGAACAGGCCGGCGACCTGATCGACAAGTTCGTCGCCGACGGCGAGACCGAGCTGTTCAGTTCGTTCTGCCAGCCGCTGCCGTCGCTGATCTTCCTCTCGATCCTCGGCCTGCCCGCCGAAGAGTTGCCGTTCTTCCTGGAGATCAAAGAAGGCATCCTGCGTCACGAGCCGTTCGCCGACCCGGCGGAGGTCGAGCGGCAGCAGATCGCCGCCCGCGAGCAGTGCTTCGGCTACTTCGGCAAGCTCTACGACGAGCGGACCTCCTCCGGCGATCTCGGCGACGACCTGCTCGGCTGGCTGATCGGGAGCTCGGTCGATGGCCACGAACTCACCCGCGACCAATTCTTGAACATCATGTTGCTGATGATCATCGGCGGTTTGGACACGGTGGCCGCCTCGCTGTCGTGCATCATGTCGTGGCTGGCGCGGCACCCTGCCGAGCGCCGCTGGATCCTGGAGGACGAGAGCCGTTGGCCGGCCGCCATCGAGGACCTGCTGCGCTTCGAGTCGCCGGTCCCCCAGGGCTTCCGCCAGACGACCGAGGAAATCGAGGTCAACGGCACGTCCTTCGCAGCGGGGACGCGCTTCTTGATGTCGTGGCCGGCGATCAACCTCGACCCCGAGACGTTCGCCGACCCGCTGACGGTCGACCTCCAGCGGTCGCCCAACCCGCATGTGGTCTTCGCCAGCGGCTGGCACCGTTGCCTCGGCTCGCACCTGGCCCGCCTCGAACTGCGCGTGGCGATGGAAGAGTTCCACCGGCGCATACCCGAGTACTCGATCAAGCCGGACACCGAACTGCAGTACATCCCGCTGGGCGTGCGCCAGGTGATGAACCTGCCAGTCGTCTGGGACGTCTGACGGCGACCACGCCGGGGGCGGCGTGGCCCGCCGTCTCGTCCAACTGAAAAGTGCCCTAGATTCAGTCCTGCATGGCCGTGGGGAGCCAGCAAGACCGGGAGGGGTTCGATCGTGACGCCGCAG
>JAUSLQ010000268.1 GCA_030645675.1 Actinomycetota bacterium
GTCGTCTCCGCTGCCGCAGCGGCTGGCCGAGCTGAAGGCCGAGCTGGTGTCGCTGCTGCAGCAGTACCGCCCGCAGGCCGTGGCTGTCGAACAGGTGTTCTTCCAGACCAACGTGCGCACCGCGATGTCCGTGGGGCAGGCCAGCGGGCTGGCACTGGCCGAGGCCGCGTCGTTCGGTTGCGATGTCGTGCAGTTCACCCCGAACCAGGTGAAAGACTCCGTGGCCGGTTGGGGCGGCGCCGACAAGGCGCAGGTGCAGCGCATGGTGCAGGCTCGCCTGGGCCTGGCCACGCCTCCGAAGCCGGCCGACGTGGCCGATGCCGCCGCGCTGGCGCTGTGCTACCTGGCGGCTGCGCCCATGCGCCGCCGCGTGGCGGAGGCGGTGGCCCGATGATCGGCTCGTTGCGCGGCACCGTGCTGGAGCGCACGGAAGATTCCACTGCCCTGGTCGAAGTGGGCGGGGTGGGCTATCTGGTCTCGGTCACGCCGCGCACGCTGGCCGAGCTGGAACCCGGTTCGCCGGCCTTCCTCCACGTGCACCACCACATCCGTGAAGACGCACAGACGCTGTTCGGCTTCCTGCACCGAGACGAACGCACCACGTTCCAGGTGCTCATCGCCACTCACGGCATCGGCCCCGCGCTGGCGCTGGCCATCCTCGGCACCCATGCCCCCACGGCCCTGGTCGACATCGTCGCTTCCAACGACATCGGCGCGCTCACGCTGGTGCCCGGAGTCGGTAAGAAGACGGCCGAGCGGCTCCTGGTCGAGCTGCGCAACCGGCTGAACCTGCCTCTGCTCGACCCGCTGCCCGTGGGCGCGGGTGGTAAGGGGTCGGTGGTGGGCGACGTGCGCGAGGCGCTGACCGGTCTGGGCTACGGCCCAGAGGAGATCCGCGACGCCTTGCGCGAGCTTCCCGAAGATGCCGATGCGTCCGCGCTCCTCCGCGACGCCCTTCGCCTGTTGGGGGCAAGGCGTGCGTGACGAGTTTCTCGATCCCGGCCCGGTCGGCGAGACCGAAGAGGTCGACGAAGTCAGCCTGCGCCCCCGGCGGCTGGCCGAGTTCGTCGGCCAGCGCGAGCTGAAAGAGCACCTCACCATCGTGCTGGAGGCCGCCAAACGGCGCGGCCAACCCGCCGACCACCTGTTGCTGGCGGGCCCACCTGGCCTGGGCAAGACCTCGATGGCGGGCATCGTCGCCGCCGAGATGGGCGTGCACCTGCACATCACCTCCGGCCCGGCGCTCGAGCGCGCCGGCGACCTGGCGGCCATCCTGACCAAGCTGGAGGAAGGCGATGTGTTGTTCATCGACGAGATCCACAGGCTGTCGCGCGCGGTCGAAGAGATCCTGTACCCGGCGATGGAAGACTTCCAGCTCGACATCGTGGTCGGCAAGGGCCCGGCCGCGTCCAGCATCCGCCTGACGTTGCCCCGGTTCACCCTGGTGGGTGCTACCACCCGCACGGGCATGATCACCGGCCCCCTGCGAGACCGCTTCGGGTTGGTCGCCAGGCTCGACTACTACGCCGACGACGAGCTGGAGACCATCGTGCGCCGCACCGCCGGGATCCTCCAGGTGCAGACCTCCCCCGAGGGGGCCTGGGAGATCGCCCGCCGGTCGCGTGGCACGCCTCGCATCGCCAACCGTCTCCTGCGCCGGGTGCGCGACTTCGCCGAGGTGCGCGGCGACGGCACCATCGCCGAGGCCACTGCCCGCGAAGGCCTGCGCGTGTTCGGTGTCGACGAGCGCGGCCTCGACAAGGTCGACCGCGCGATCCTGAACGCGATCTGCCGGCAGTTCTCCGGCGGGCCGGTGGGCCTCAGCACCGTGGCCATCAGCGTCGGCGAGCAGCCCGAGACGGTGGAAGACATGTACGAGCCGTTCCTCATCCAGCAGGGCCTCATCGCCCGCACGCCTCGCGGGCGCATTGCCATGCCGGCGGCGTATGCCCACATCGGCCTTCCCGTGCCCAGCGCCGAGCGGCCGACGGGCCTGTTCGACTGACGCACCGCCTGGCCGCCGCGGCACGGCGCTCGCCGCCTCAGCCGATTCAGGCGGGCAGGTACAACCCCAGGAAGGCCATCGTCTTTGCCCATGCCGCCTTCGCAGCGCCCTCGTTGTGGAACATCGCGCTCTCGTGGTTGTCGAACGCGTGGCCTGCCTGCTCGACGTTGAGCACGAAACCCTCGCGGCCGGCGATGGCGGCGCCGACGGCATCGACACCCGCGTTGGGGATGTAGGGGTCTTGGTTGCCGAAGTGGAGCAGGGTGGGGCAGCTGATCTGCTCGATCATGCCCAGCATGTCGGGCACTCCCGAGCCGTAGTAGCTGACGCACACCGACGGCTTCGCGTTGGCAGCGATGGCCCACGCCAGCGTGCCACCGAGGCAGAACCCCATCACCCCGGGCGCCTTCTCGATGCCTGGCTGCGCACCCAGTTGGGTCAGGGCTGCGCAGCAATCGCCGACGGCGGTGGGGAAGTCGAGCTGCTGCACCTTCTCCATGCTGCCGGCCAGGCCCGCTTCGTCGTGGCCCGCTTCCCAGTTGGGGGAGAAGCGCCAGAAGACGTCGGGTGCGCCCACCAGGTAGCCGGCGTCGGCCAGGCGGGCCGCAACCGCACGGATGTAGGCGCCGACACCGAAGATCTCCTGGACCAGCAGCACCGCAGCGCGCGGTGGGGAATCGGGCGTCCAGATGTGCAAGTCCATCTCGCCGGCGTCGCCGCGGTCCACTCGGTCGGTGCGCAGGGTGCTCATGGCCGCCATGGTGCCACATACGCCGTGCCACAGCCGCGGTGTCACGTCATCAGCGTCGTACCGGCCGTGATCGGAGCGGCATGCGGCTGCGGGCACCGCTGGCCATTAGCCTGAACGGCGCATGACCGACGCCGACGACGCCCGCGACACCGCCCCGAAACCCTCCGCCAACGACGCGCCCGCCAACGACGCGCCCGCCAACGACGATGTGCGCGACTCGCTGCCCGACGACCTCCACGTCGACCACGCCAGCGAGTACGAGTTCCCCGACAACAGCCGCCGCCGCAAGCCCGGGTACCTGTACCTGGGGTTCGCTGCCGCCTGCCTGCTCATCTGGCTCACCAAGCGCGATTCCTCGGCGCTGGTCAACAACGGTTTCCTGTGGGCGGCCATCCTGCTGTCGGTCGTGGCGCTGTTCTCCATCACCTCCGGCTGGCGCATGCAGCTCGACGAGCAGCAGGCCCTGGTCAAGGCGCAAGGCGCGGTCGGCTTCCCGGTTGGCCATGCGTCGGCGCAACAGGTGTGGCGCGGGTTGCGCAGCCGGCCCACGTGGCGGGTGCTGATCTACTCCGCCGAAGACCCGCCCCGCCGGCGCGGCCTGGTGTTGGTCGACGCGGTCGACGGCGGCGTGGTCGAACACATGGTGCAGGACAACCCGGTCGAGGACTGGGACGTCTGACTCGGCCGCTGCCGCTCAGCGGCTGATGGCGATGGTGCTGACCGCCGTCAGGCGGCGGTTCTCGCCCACGACCACCAGCACCCACAGCCGGCGTTCGGTGGTGGGCAGCAGCAGATCGGTGGTGGTCATCCCGAGGCCAGGTGTGATCTTGGCGATGCGGGCCTGTTCGGGCGGCCACCCGGCCAAGCCCCCGGGCGCCACCCGGATCAGCATGTAGCGCACTCCGTCGGCACCGGTGTACTGCGGCCAGCTGAACACCAACCGGTCGCCCACTCGCACGACCTGCAGTGCGAACGAGGGGTCGGGGATCTGCACGGGGGGCACGGTGGTGGCCGGCACGGTGGTGGCCGGAGTGGTGGCGGGCGATGTCGCCGGAGTGGTGGCTGTTGTCGGTCCCCCCGAGGTGGATGGCGGGGTCGGCGGGACAGCGCCTGCGGTCGTCGGCGTGGCCGGCTGCTGCGTGTCGGTGGGCAGTGTGGTGGTCACCGTGCTGCTACTGGGGGCGCCGCTGGTCGAGGTGGAGGCGAGTGATGTGGTGGTGCTGGTGAAGTCGTCGGTGGTCGGTGCTGGCGCGGGCGTGGTGGCCGGCTGCATGGTGTCGGGCTGCATGGTGTCGGGGCCGTCGTGCCGCAGCGCGAGGGCGACCCCCACCAGCAACAGCACCGCGGCGGCAGCGGCCACGAGCGGCACCCACCGAGGCCGCTGAAGGGTGGGTGTGGCCAGCACCCGAGCCTCGATGTCGTGCACCGCGCGGCCCGACAGCGGAGCCGTCGGTGCGGCGCCGAGGTGGCGCAGTCGTTGCTCCAGGTCGTGGTCGTCGTTCATGGGTTGCCCCCTTCGTTCAGTTGCTTGCGCAGTGCCGCCAGCGCCCGGTGGGTGAGCACAGCGCAGTTGCCGGCGGTGATGCCCATGTGCGTGGCGACATCGGCCGGCTCGAGCCCGGCGATGAAGCGCAGCGACAGGACCGTGTTGTAGCGGTCCGGCAAGCGGTCGAGCGCGGCGATGAGCTGCGGATCGCCGCTGACGCCGCCGAAGGCACCTGCGGAGTCGCGATGGTCGGCGTCGGCGTCGCCGGTGCTGTCGGCGTGCAACACGTGCAGCGCGCGCTGGCCACGGGCCGAGCGCAGCCGCTCGCGGCGCCTGGCCTGGTCGATGATCTCGTTGGTCGCGATGCGGAACAGCCAGGCGCGGAGCCCGCTCGGGGTGTGTCGGTACTGGTGCAGTCCGCGCAGCGCCCGCTCGAACGTGGCTGCGGTGACGTCTTCCGCCTCGTGGGCCGAGCCCGTTCGCCGGCGGGCGAACGCGTGCACTTCCTGTACATGCCGGCGATACATCTCGGCGAACGCGGCGCGGTCGGTACGCGCGAGGTCGACGAGCCGGTGCTCGTCGACCTCGCCGTACATCTCCATCACTCTCAGGTTGGCATCTGCCGAGTGACGGCGCGCGGCCCGTTGCGGGATCGCCGCAGCGGAGCTCATGTGGTCGGTCAGCGCCTCGGCCGGGCGACGAGGATGGCCAGCACCGGGCTGCGTCCTGTGACCTCGTTCGCGCTGTCGAAGGCCACCAGGGCAAAGCGGAGCACCTTGGCGCCTGCCGGCACCGCCATGTCGAAGCCTCCGGCGGCGGCCGGCTCCAGCGTGGTCAGCGCCTGGCGGGCCGCGCGGTCGACCGTGGCGTACAGCGTCACTTTGGCCGCGTCGGGCGAGCTGGGCAGCGGCCACTCGCAGTGCACGTTGGTGGCCGTCGTTCGCCGGCAGGCCAGGCGCAAGCGCTCGATCGGGCGTGGTGCCACGAACGACACCCGGGCCACGTTGCTGGTGCCACGGGAGTTGCCTTCCGGGCCCAGCACGACCAGGACGTAGCCGTAGCGGTTGCCGGCGACGACGGTCTCGTCGACGAAGCGGTGCACCGTCAGGTCGCTGCTCTCGAACACCTTGACGCGGGTCAGTTCACCGTTCTCGCCGGTGCCGCGCCACAGCTCGACGGCACTGGCCCCGGTGCCGCGGACGCGCCATTCACACGCCGCCTTCGGCACACCGTTGGCCATGGTGCCCTGGCATGCCAGCCGGGCCACCTGCGGCACCGTTGGCGGCGGCTCGCTGGCACTGGCGGTGGGTACCGCCAGCGCAGTGGCGAGGGTGGCCGTGCCGGCCAGCACTGCAAGACGTTTCCAGATCCTCATGACGCTCCTTCAGCCGATCGATGTGGTCGATTCGAACTGTTCAACGCTGAAGGTGGGTGCGCGATTACACCCGGTGCCCAATCTCCGCGAACTTAAGTTCGCGCTCGGGGCTGAGGGCGGCAGGGAAGTGCGGTGGTCAGTCGGTCTCGGTGAGGGCCGCGATGTGCCGCAGCAGGCGGCCGAGGTCGAGCGCGATGACGCGCAGCCGATCGAGCACGGTCGGGTCCCATTCGTCGGCGTGCACCGCGCCGATCGCATCGGCGATGGCCGTCGGCTCGCCGGTCGCGTGCATCAGTTGGCCGGCCTCCAGCAACAGCCCGTTCAGCTCGGAGACCGGGCCGTTGGTCTGAGGCGCGGGACTCTCGCCCTGGGCCTCCTTGAGGCGGCGGTGGATGGAGCGGAACGTGACTACGAGATCGTCGGGGGAAGCGCTGCTCATGCACGCATCTTTGCACTGCGCGGGCGGGCGATCGATGCGACGGGCCGGCCGGCGGAGCACGTGCGGCGCGGAGCCCATCGCCGCGGGGTAACCTGAAGAGCGATGTTCGACGGCAAATTCCGCGCCCCGGTCGACAAGGCCGTCAAGCCCTTGGGGAACGGTCTTCGCCGCACTGGCCTCACCCCCGATCACCTGACCGTGGTGGGCCTCGTGGTGGCCGTCGGCGCGGCCGTAGCCATCGGCTGGGGCGAGCTTCGCCTGGGCTTGCTGCTGGTCGTCCTGGCGGCCCTTCCCGATCTGCTCGACGGTGCGCTGGCGAAGGCCTCCGGTTCGTCCAGCCAGCGCGGCGCGTTCTTCGATTCCACCATCGATCGTTTCGCCGATGCGCTGCTGTTCGGCGGCGTCGCCTGGCACCTCGCCACGGTCGAGTCCGCACACATGGCGATGCTGCCGTTCTCGGTGATGGCGCTCAGCTCGGTCATCAGCTACATGCGGGCCAAGGCCGAGTCGCTGGGCCTTGATGCGAAGGGCGGTCTGATGGAGCGCGCCGAGCGCATCATCGCGCTCTGCATCGGCCTGCTGTTCGAGCCGCTACTCATCCCCATCCTGTGGGTGCTGCTGGCGCTGACAGGCGTCACCGCCGTCCAGAGGTTCGTGAAGGTGTGGAAGCAGGCCGCCGTCGCTCCGGTGACTGCCGAGCGCATCGAGCTGCGGCGCAGCCGACGCCAGAGCCGCCGCGTGGTGCGTACCGAACGCCGCCACACCCGCATCTCGCGCACCGGCCGCAGCACGCTGCATCGTGACTGAGCCGTCGCCGCGCAAGCGCTTCACCGACTCGGCCACCGTAGGTACGTACCGGCTGGGTGCGCTCGCAGCGAAGCTGATGCCCGGCCCGATCGCCGCGGCCACGGCCTCGTCACTGGGTTTCGGTGCCAGCTTCGCCAGCCCGGCCAAGCGGGCCATGATCGAACGTCACCTCACCCGCGTGAACCCGAAGCTGCGTGGCTCGTCGCTGCGGGTGGCCACCCAGCAGGCGTTCGACAGCTATGCGAAGTACTACATGGAGAGCTTCCGGCTGCCGTCGCTCAGCGCGCGTACGGTCGACCGCAACTTCGTGGTCGACGGGTTCCATCAGGTTCCGGAAGCGCTGGAGAAGGGGAAGGGCTGCATCTTCGCGCTGCCGCACCTGGGCGGCTGGGAGTGGGCCGGCCGCTGGATGACCGACCAGGGGTACAGGCTGACCGTGGTGGTGGAGGCGCTGGAGCCGCCCGAGCTGTTCGAGTGGTTCGCCGACCTGCGCAAGGACTTGGGGATGACGGTCGTGCCGACCGGCCCCGGTGCTGCAGCAGCGGTGGCGGCTGCCCTGAAGCGCAACGACATCGTGTGCCTGTTGTGCGACCGCGACCTCGAGCGCAATGGAGTCGACGTGGAGTTCTTCGGCGAGCGCACCACGCTGCCCGCCGGCCCGGCGATGTTGGGCCTGCGCACTGGCGCCACCGTGCTGCCCGTGGGCTGCTACTTCACCGAGCAGTACAACGGCCACTTCGCCATCGTGCGGCCCCCGCTGTCGATGCAACGCCAAGGCGGCCTGCGCGACGACGTCGCGCGCATCACCCAGAACCTGGCCCGCGAGCTCGAGTTCCTCATCCGCCGCGCCCCCGAGCAGTGGCACCTGTTCCAACCCAACTGGCCCAGCGACCCCGGCTACTGACCTGCCGCTCGCAGCACCGGCCACCGCAAGTCGCCGGGCATGTTGGCGTTGAGGCCACGCCAGAGGTGGTATGAGCGCCAACATTCGTCGTGGGCGCGCTGGCTGCGGGCATGTTGGCGTTGGGGTCCCGCTCTGGGTGGTGTGAACGCCGACTTTCGTCGTGGTCGGGCGGCCTGGACCCAGGGGCGTCCGGCTGGGTGGGGTGGGCGGGGTAGGCTGATCTTCATGCCAGTAGAGCAGCGTGACGGTTACCGCCTCTGGGAGGGCGGGCCGGTGCCGAAGGGCGCCGATGGCATCACGCTGGGGTCGCTGGTCATCGTCCGCCACGGCAAGGCCACGCCCTACATGCTGCGCCACGAGCTGGTGCACGTGCGCCAGTGGCGGCGCTACGGCGTGGTCGGGTTCAGCGCCCGCTACCTCGGGCACTACCTGCTGTGGCGGTTGCGGCGCAAGGGCCATCGCGGCGCCTACCTGCGCATCCCGATGGAGATCGAGGCCGACTGGGTGGCCCGCCGCCAGCTCTCCACTGCCGTGCGCGACGAACTTTCGCAACGCGTCGCGTCGTAGCAGCCGCGTCGGCCGATATGTTCGGCACTGACTTCCCCCAGTTGTTGAATCGGGCTGCGCGCCCGCGTCCACAAGGGAGTCGTGGTGTCCGAGATACCGCTGCGGCCAGCGCCGCACCACTCGCTGCTCAGTCGCGCCCGCAGCTGGGTGGAGTGGGTGGGGGTCGGCCGGTTGGTCGCGTCGGCCGTGGTCGTACTGGCGGTCGTGGCCGGTGCCTACTGGCTGGTGAAGCCGCCGCCCGCCACCACTGAGTCGAAGCTGCCGTACGCCGGCTCGTCGGGCTCGGCGGCCTCCACCGGCGCGGGCAGCACCACGGTGACGGCCACCTCCGTGCCCGTCGCGGAGCAAGGCAGCACGTCCACGGTGGTCACCACCCTGGTGGTGCATGTGGCTGGGGCAGTGGCAGCGCCCGGCGTGTACGAGGTGCCGGCCGGAGCGCGAGTGATCGATGCCGTGCTGCTGGCTGGCGGCATGTCCACCGATGCCGATGCCGACTCCATCAACCTCGCCGCACCCGTGGCCGACGGGCAGCGCGTGTTCGTACCGCGTGTGGGCGAGGTCGTTCCGGCAGTGGTGAACCCTGGCACGGGTGGTAGCAGCGGCGGTGCGGGCACTACCGATCCCCTCACACCTGCGGCTCCGGTCAACCTCAACACCGCCACGGCCGACGAGCTCGACACCCTGCCCGGCGTAGGCCCGGCGACCGCGGCTGCCATCCTGGCGTACCGCGACCAGCACGGGCCGTTCGCCTCGGTGGAAGCACTGGGCGAGGTGCGTGGCATCGGCCAGGCGAAGCTTGATGCGTTGCGGGGGCTGGTGACGGTATGAGGGCGCACACACCCGTCGGCTCCCTTGACGATGGCCCACACGCCGCCGGCCCTTGCAGTCGGGCTGCGAGCCCTACAGCAGCGCCCGGCCCAGGATCAGGTTCGCGCCCACCAGCGCGCCGACCACGCCCAACCACACCCCACCTGCCAGCCAGGCGTACTCGCGCCAGAAGTCGCGCCAACTGGCCACGGGCAGGCGCGTCGCCCGCCGGGTTGCCAGCACGCTCAGCCCCAGCCACACCACCGCGCTGGCCACGACGGCCACGGCGTAGAGGCCTGTGCCGCCCTTCAACGGCGCGCCGGCGGCCAGCAAGGCGGGCGCTGCCAGCACCGCGGTCAGGAAGCCCAGCACGCCGCGCCACGTGGCGGTGTTGTCGTGCAGCAGCAGCAACGCCAGGCCGCCCAGGGCAGCAGGGGGCAGCAGGCCGGCCACCGGGCCGGCCTGGCGCAGCCGACGGCGGTAGGCACGCGGTCCCTGCGGCACGGGCGCCAGCGGGGGCGCGTACTCCGGAGCTGGCTGCATGAACGCAGCGTACGGGGTGCACCGCGCGGTAACCAGGCACCACCATCGACCTCCCGGTGCTGCGCGCCACCTCAGCGACGCCTCCGTGGTGATGATCGCCGTCGCCGAGGTGACAGGCGCGTGGCTGGGGTGGATGGCTGTCGCAACTGCGGCACTCGTGGCCATCTTTGCCCGGCTGACGAAGTTGGCCGTCGCCTGCTGCGTGGTGGCGGCGCTGCTCGGAGGAGTGCTGGCGAACCGGGCGTGGCACGAGTCAACACCTCGCACTCTCGGGGCGTACACCGGCTGGGCGCGGCTGGTGGGCGACCCGGCGCCGTTCGACAGTGCGCTGCGTGCGACGCTGCAGATCGAGGGCGAGCGGTTCGACGCCTGGCTGTACGGCGGCGCGAAGCGCAAGCTGGCGGCTCACCAGAGCGGCGAGTACGTGTGGGTCGACGGAGTGCGGGCGCGGCACACCGCGTCGTCGGCTCGCCGCGCTCAGGTGCGGCACGTCGTCGGGCGGTTCGAGGCCGAGGTGGTGGGCGACATCGTGCCCGGCAGCGCGCTCGACCTCGCCGGTAACCGTGTGCGCCACCAGCTGCGCCACTCCGCCGAGGCCACGATGTCGCCCGACGACGCGGCCCTGTTCACCGGCCTGGTGCTGGGCGACGACGCTCGTCAGCCCACCTGGCTGATCGACGACTTCCGCGCCTCCGGCCTGTCGCACCTCACGGCTGTGTCCGGCCAGAACGTGGCGTTCGTGTTGGCGGCCGCGTTGCCGTTGCTGCGCCGCCTGCGGCCGTGGGGGCGGTGGGTGGCGACGGTCGGGCTGATCGGGTGGTTCATGGCACTCACCCGCTTCGAGCCATCGGTACTGCGAGCGGGGGTGATGGCGATGCTGGCATCCACGTCGTTCGTGTTGGGCCGGCAGAGCACACCGGCACGGCTGCTGGCGCTGGCGATCATCGTCCTGGTGGCGGCCGACCCGCTGCTGGTGTGGTCGGTGGGCTTCTGGCTGTCTGTGGGCGCCACCGCAGGTGTGTGCGTGGTGGGGCCGTGGCTGCACCCGCGTCTGCCGGGGCCGGTGTGGGTGAGGTTGCCGCTGGCGGTCACCGTCGGTGCCCAGGTCGGTGTGGCGCTCCCCAGCGTGCTGGTGTTCGGCCGGTTGCCGTTCGTGTCGCTGCCGGCCAACCTGGCGGCGGTACCGGTGGCCGGGTTCGTGATGCTCTACGGCCTGCCGGCGGGTCTGCTGGCGTCGTGGCTGCCCGGTCCGTTGCAGTCGGTGGTGATGCTGCCGTGCGGCGCCGGCACACGCTGGGTGGCCACGGTTGCCCGCCTCGCGGCTCGTGTCGAACCGCCGCCCGCCTGGTCGGCCGCTTGCTGGGCCGTCGCCGTCGTGGCCCTGCTCGCCTGGTGGTGGCACCGCTCGCGAGCGGCGCCGGCGCGTGTGCCAATCTGAGTGCACCATGGCGTGCTACCTCATCACCGGCGACGACGAGTCGCTCCTGCTCACCGCCATCGGCGACCTGGTCAGGAAGTTGGTCGGCGAGGGCGATCGCACGCTCATGGTCGACGACTTCGACGGCGACGAGTTCGAGGTGCGCTCCGTCGTCGATTCGGCGCAGACGCCGCCGTTCCTCACCGACAAGCGGGTGGTGGTGGCCAGGGGAGTGGGTCGCTTCGGCGCCGACGACGTAGCCCCGCTGGTGGCGTACCTGGGCGACCCGCTGCCCTCCACCGATCTGGTGCTGGTGGCGGGTGGCGGCCGGCTGCCGAAGTCGCTCACCGACGCCGTGAAGGCCGCCGGCGGTACCACCATCACCACCGCGCCGCCCAGCCGCGCGCGCGAACGCTCCGGCTGGTTCGACGAGCAGATCAAGGCCAGCGGCCTGAAGCTCGACAGCCAGGCCGTGCAGATGCTGACTGCATGGCTGGGCGAAGACGCGGGCCGCCTGCAGGGCATCATCGAAACCCTGCTGGCCGCGTACGGCCCGGGCAAGACCCTGCGCAGCGCCGACGTCTCGCCGTTCGTCGGCGATGCCGGAGGTGTACCGCCGTGGGACCTCACGGACAGCATCGACCGGGGCGACACCACGGTCTCGCTGCAGCTGCTGCACCGCATGATGCGCGCCGGCGAGCGGCACCCGCTGGCTGTCATGTCCATCCTGCACAGCCATTACACGAAGCTGCTGTCGCTCGACGGGGCCAACGCACGCGACGAAGCCTCGGCCGCGGCGGCCATGGGCATCAAGCCCGGCTTCCCGGCGAAGAAGGCGCTCGATCAGTACCGCAAGATGGGCAGCGGCTCGGTCACCCGTGCCATCGGCCTGCTGGCCCAGGCCGACCTCGACCTGCGCGGCGCCAAGGAGTGGCCCGAGGAACTGGTGATGGAAGTGCTGGTCGCCCGCCTCTCGCGCCTGGCCGGCAGCGGCCGCCGCTGAACCATCTTCCGAGCTGCTCGCCTCGCCCAACTGGAGTCATGCCGCCGGAGACGCGAGAGAGCCCGGGCACGTGACCCGGGCTCTTCGACAGATCTGGATGGAAGACCTCAGCCGGCGGCGTTGATCTTCTTCATCAGGCGGCTCTTGCGGCGAGCGGCCTGGTTCTTGTGGATGACGCCCTTGGCGGCAGCCATGTCGAGGCGCTTCACTGCGAGCCGCAGCGACTCTTCGTTCTCTTCGCTGCCGGTTGCCTTGACAGCGTTCTTCACGCGGGTCTTCAGCTCGCTCTTCACTGCCTTGTTGCGCTCGGCGCGCTTGGCGTTGGTGAGGATGCGCTTCTTCTGACTCTTGATGTTTGCCACGTGAGAACCCTTTGGATTGATCGGCCGGCTGCAGACGAACGCCGGCGCGGCACTTGAAACGGCTTCGCAAGGCTAACAGCGCGGGGGAGAGGACCCCAACCTCCGGCCTGCCGCCGGTAGGATCGGGCGACTCGCCATGGATCTCGCACGCATTCGCAACTTCTCCATCATTGCCCACATCGACCACGGCAAGAGCACGCTCAGCGACCGCATCCTCGAGATGACGGGCGCCGTCGATGCTCGCGACATGCGCAGCCAGTACCTGGATTCGATGGACCTCGAGCGCGAGCGCGGCATCACCATCAAGGCCCAGAACGTGCGGGTCGACTGGAAGGGCTACACCCTCCACCTCATCGACACCCCCGGCCACGTCGACTTCGGGTACGAGGTCAGCCGCAGCCTGGCGGCGTGCGAGGGCGTGGTGCTGGTGGTCGATGCCGCCCAGGGCATCGAGGCCCAGACCCTGGCCAACTGCTACCTCGCGCTGGAGCACGCTCTGGAGATCGTGGCCGCGCTGAACAAGATCGACCTGC
>JAUSLQ010000272.1 GCA_030645675.1 Actinomycetota bacterium
GTCGTCGGGCGGCGGCTGGCTGGGGGGCTTCTTGGCCATGTGGTGTCAGGTCCTCTTGCGCTTCAGAAATCGAGGTTGCGTACGTCGCGGGCGTTGGTGGTGATGAACTGCTTGCGAAGGTCGACGTCGTCGCCCATCAGCACGCTGGTGATCTCGTCGGCCAGCGCGGCTTCCTCCACCGTGATCTGCAGCAGGGTGCGGGTGGTGACGTCCATGGTGGTGGGCTTCAGCTCTTCCCAGTCCATCTCGCCGAGACCCTTCAACCGGTTGAAGTCGTTCTTGTGGTTGGGGTGGGTCTCCAGGAAGCGGTTCTTCGCGTGTTCGTCTTTCAGGTAGATCTTCTCCTTGCCGACGAGCGTGGAGAACAACGGCGGCTGGGCGATGTACACGTAGCCGTTCTCCACCAGGCCGCGCATCTGGCGGAAGAAGAACGTCAGCAACAAGGTGCGGATGTGGCTGCCGTCGACATCGGCGTCGCACAGGATGATCACCTTGTGATAGCGGGCCTTGGCAGCATCGAACTCGTCGCCCACGCCGCCGCCGATGGCGGTGATGAGGGCCTGGATCTCGTTGTTCTTCAACATCTTGTCGAGGCGTGACCGCTCGACGTTGAGGATCTTGCCGCGGATGGGCAGCAGTGCCTGGGTGCGCGGGTTGCGCGCGTTCAGCGCCGAGCCACCGGCCGAGTCGCCCTCGACGATGAACAGCTCGCTCTCCTCCGGGTTACCGCTGCTGCAGTCCTTCAGCTTGTCGGGCATGCCGGCGCCGGCCAGCGCGGTCTTGCGGCGGATGGCGTTGCGCGCGTTCTTCGCGGCCACGCGAGCCTGCGCGGCGGCGAGACCCTTCTTGACCAGCTTGTTGGCCTCGGTGGGGTTCTCCTCCAGCCACTCGGCCAGGCGTTCGTTGGTGGCCTTCTGCACGAAGCTGCGCATCGGCACGTTGCCCAGCTTCGCCTTCGTCTGGCCCTCGAACTGGGGCTCGCGCAACTTCACTGCGACGATGGCGGTGATGCCCTCGCGGATGTCTTCACCCAGAAGGTTGTCGTCCTTCTCCTTCAGCAGGTTCTTCGATCGCGCGTACTTGTTGACCACGCTGGTGAGGGCGGTCTTGAAACCCTCGACGTGCATGCCGCCCTCGATGGTGGAGATGCCGTTGGCGTAGCCGTGGATGCCCTCGTAGTAGCCGGTGTTCCACTGGATGGCGATGTCGAGCGTCTGGCCACCCTCGGTGTCTTCGTCCTCGTAGTGGGCGACCTTGCTGAACAGCGCCTCCTTCGAGGCGTTGAGGTGCTTGACGAAGTCGACGATGCCGCCCTTGTACTGGAACGTGACCTCTTGCTCTTTCCCCTCGCGCTCGTCCTTGAACACGATCTCCAGGCCCTTGTTCAGGAAGGCCATCGTCTGCAAGCGCTCGAGCACCGTGCGGGTGACGAACTCGGTGCCCTCGGCGATGAACACCGTCGGGTCTGGCCAGAAGCTGACCGTGCTGCCGCTGGCGCGCCCGCGCGGCGGAGTGGGCCCGACATCGGTGATCTTGCCCTGCGGCTTGCCACCCTTCGCGTACTCCTGCTGGTAGCGGCGCCCTTGCTTGTCGACCTCGAGGAACAGGCGCTCGCTGAGCGCATTGACCACGCTGACACCGACGCCGTGGAGGCCGCCGGAGACCTTGTAGCCCTCGCCGCCGAACTTGCCACCGGCGTGCAGCACCGTCAGCACGACCTCTGCCGCGCTCTTGCCCTTGTGCGGGCCGCTCGGGTACGGATCGACCGGGAAGCCGCGGCCGTTGTCCTCCACCCGGCAGCCGCCGTCGGCCAACAGGGTGACACCGATGCGCGTCGCAAAACCCGCCATCGCCTCGTCGACCGCGTTGTCGACGACCTCCCAGATGAGGTGGTGGAGGCCGGCGAGACCGGTGGACCCGATGTACATGCCCGGGCGTTTTCTGACCGGGTCGAGACCCTCCAGCACCTGGATGTCCTTGGCGCTGTAACTAGCGCTGGCTTGATTGGTGTCGGACGACACGCGCACCTCGATCTGTTTCGGGGGAAAACAGGCGTTGACCTGCACTTCTGGGGAGGCGACCGGTGGGCTGAACCCTGCAGGCAGCCGTTGTCGCGAACAGATCACAGCCTACCCGCGGGGTGTCACAAAGAGGTGGAGGGTGGCCCACCTGTCGATGACGTGCGGTGAGGCCTCCCACGAGGGCAGGAGATAGCCCTCAGCGGGCGCCAGCGACACGCTCGACCGATCACACCGTGCCCGACTGCCGACCACGCTCCGCGGCCCCCGTTTCGGCGGCTTCCGGGGCTGTTTTGGTTGCGACGCACTGACGCACACCCTGGAGCGTGCTTCGCCGGGCCGGCGCGGCCCCCAGAACGTGGGCACGAACGGCCGGTCAGACCGCCAGTGCACCCACGCAGGGCAGCGAACGGTCGGTGGCGCGCAGCAGGGCGTAGCCGACGCCGGCCACACCGCGGAACAGCGACGGCACGACGAACGTGGTCTCCGGCTCCAGCAGGTGGCGGCCGCGGTGGGCGACCAGCTGGTGCACCGTCGAAGTGTGGGCCTGGCTGCCCGCGGTCAGCGCGTCCAGCGTGCCCGCCGACCCACAGCAGAAGCGGTGGAGCGGCGACGCCAGCGTTTCGCACAGCTGCCGTGCCTCTGGCAGGAACCGGGTGGCCTCGGCGCCCGGCAGCACCGCGGCGACAACTTCGCGGGCCAGCACGAACCCGGTCGCGCCCCAGCACCAGGTGGCCTCGGGCATCCGCTCGGGGCCGCTGCTGACCCTCGACGGCACTCCCCCGCGGCGGGCGACGCGCTCGTTCTCGATGCCGACCAGCGCGGCCAGCAGCTCCAAGATCCGTGGCTGCGGGGTCACCTGCGCGGCCCGGGCCAACGCCAGCGACGTGCCGGTGATGCCGTGGGCCAGGCCGATGCGCTGCAGCCGGTTCATCTCCACCCAGTTGCCAGTGCATCGAGCCTCCCACTCCTGCGCCACGCGGCTGGCCAGCTCATCGACGGCCGCGGCCAGCGGGTCGTCGCCGGTGGCCGCGGCCACTGCGGCCGCGATCGCGAGCACACCCGTCTGGCCGGCCATCAGGTCGAGGTCGTGGCTGGCCGAGTCGGCGGTGGCCACGTCGGTCAGCGCCACCACGGCTTCCTTCACCAGCACGTCGTCGCCCACCAGCCGCCCCACCAGCGCGGCCCCGTACGCCCAACCGGCCGTGCCGGCGGCCAGCGACTGCCCGGCGGCACCCGCACCGGCGCGCTCGCTGCGGCCCAGCGCACGAACGGCCAGCTCGGCGTGCGCCGACGAGCCGGTACGGAAGGCCAGCGCCGCCAGGAACACCGCCACCCCGGCGCTGCCGGAGTACAGCCCAACGCCACCGAGCCTGGGCACCATCGCCCCGTCGCGCCGCGGGTCGACCGTCAGCCACTGCACCGTGCCATCAGCCAGGCTGATCGCCGTGCACTGCAGGTGCTCGCCGATCGCGGCGCACACCTCGTCCACTCCGACGACTCCACCGACGACTCCACCGACGACTCCACCGGCCGGCACTGGGCCGGCCGGCAACCCGCGTGCTGGCGCGGCAGCGATCGGCGCGGGCGAACGACGCACACCCAGGCGGCCTTCGAGCGCGATCCGACACAGACCGAGCTGCAGGTGGATGCGATCGCCGGCCAGCAGCTCGCGCTGCCGGCGAACCTGCTCCAGCCCGGTGCGCACCAGCACCCCGTCGAACTCGGCGACACCCGCCCCGCAGCTCGCGCCGACCACCGGACCGGTCGCCATCGTCACCCGCCCGGTGCGCCAGTCGGCGGCGGCCAGCGGGAAGTCCATCCGCTCCATGCACTCGCGCTCGGCATCGGCGACCGCGGCACGCCAGGCCGGCGCGTCGTCGTCGAACGCCCCCGCGGCCGTGGCATCCAGCTCGATCGAGAACCGCAGCCCGTCCACCAGATGCGCGGGAGCCATCGCCCGCGCCATCACCGTGCCGTACGTCTGGGTGTCGCACAGCACCACCCGGTGACGCAGCGGCGCAGCCTCGTCCAGGCCGGCGCCGACCCGTTCGATCACCGCCGCCGCGGCTCGGAAGCCGGCCTCGAAGTGGTCGACGTCCAGCGGCGGCAGCGCCGAGTTCACCGGCCGCGCACTGCTACCGCCGTTGCGGTGCAGAGTGGGTTCCATGCCGATCTCGGCGGTGCCCAGGCGCGCCCAGGTGCGACTCGTCGAGCCCGACAACCGCCCGAGCACCCCGGTGAGACCGGTGTTGTCGGTGGCCAACGGCTCTTCCCGATGGGTCAGCGGCAACAGGTACGTGCCCAGCACCGAGTGATGGATCGGTGCCACGTCGGGAGCGAACTCGTCGGCCCGCGCCAGCGGCGGCGAGGCGATGCACTCCAGGTCGCACAGCACCGGCCGATCGCCCACCACCAGCAGGTTGTCGATGTGCAGGTCGTTGGTGCTCGTCGCCACGGCCATCGCCGCCAACGCACCGGCCCGCCGGCTGTAGGTGTGCAGCTCGTCGAGGCCGCCGGGCGCTCGCGACTCGACGAAGTCGCACCAGCCGTAGTCGCCGCGATCGATCATCGGCGGCGTCAGCTCGCAATCCAGCCCGCCGTGCCGGGCGACATGCGCGGTCGCGGCAGCGAACAGCAGCTCGGGCTGCAGCGAGCGCGGCTTGTAGATCACACGTGCGCCGCCGGCGAAGGCGAGCAGCAGCACCTGGCGGCCGTCGTGGTGCAGATCGCCCATCGCCGTGGCTCGCACCAACTCGTCGTCGGCCGGCACACCGAAGCGTGCCGCCAGTGCCACACGATCGGTGCCCAGGCGCTGCAGCACTTCACCCGCGGCGACGCCGGCCTGCTGGGTGGCGACCGCCAGCAGGCGGCCCAGCACCGGGTAGGCATGGAACAGGGACTCGCACCCGTCGGCCAGCAACCCGTGCACCCACCAGCGGTAGCCGCGCTCGCCGGGCGCGGCGGGTGGGTGGGCCTGCAGGTGGGCGTGGGCCGCGTGAGCCCCGATGTTGGCCAGCCGGCTCCAGTGCAGTTGTACCAGCGGCCGGCGACCGGGAACGTCGGCCTCGGCGAGCAGCTCCTCGAGTTCGTTCACCCAAGGGGCCCACAGCGCGGCGAACGGCACGTGCCCGTCGCGCTGCCACCACTCGTGGTCGAACGCCGGCGTGCCGGCACCGGCCCCCGGGCCCGCGCCGGCTGCGCCGCCTGGGCCCGCCAGCGTCTCCGCCAGCTCTCGGCAGCGGGCTGCCACGCGCGTCACCAGCGCAGCCCACTCGGGTGCAGGGGTGGCGACGGTGACCAGGCGGGCCACGTCCTCGACCTGCAGACTCAGCGCGGCGAGCCGTGCCGCGAACCGGTCGTCGTCACCGGTGGCCACCCGTGCCCGCCACCGCTCCACGATCGACTCCACCGCCTCCGGGTCGCTCCCGACGGCAGTGACACACGCCCCCTCGCCGCCGGCGGCGAGG
>JAUSLQ010000273.1 GCA_030645675.1 Actinomycetota bacterium
GGGCGAACACCTCGCCGATGGCGAAGCCACACTGATCCAGGCGGCGGTGTCGTGCGGGTTCGACGACTTCGTCAGCGTGGTCACCACCTGGGAACAGACCGCCGACGCCGACGGCGCGCACAAGTCGCACGAGAAGGCCCATCAGCACCGCAACGCCACCGCCGGGATTGTCGGTGAGCAGTCGTTCCTCGACGCCCATGGCGGTGTCGCCGCCGGGGTGCAGATCAAAGAGATCCTCGACGCGTTCGCGCAGACCGAATGGCACGCCGACTGGGAAGCCGGTGTCGCCCTCCACGGTGACAGCATGTGCCCCGGGCTGATGGCCCGCACCGACGCCCAACGCCGCTTCGACGCCCTGCTCGCGATCTTCTTGAAAGCCGCCGGTGCGGACAGCGACACCACCGGCAGCGGGTGCACCGTCAACCTGGTCGTCGGGCTCGACACCTTGCAACACCATTTGGAGAAGGCGTTGGGTGGTCACCCGGCACCGTTGGACCCGAACAACCCGCTGCACCGCTGCGAAACCGGCGACGGTGTCCCCGTCGACCCGATGGACATGCTCGCTGCCGCGACCACCGGCCACATCCGGCGCGTCGTACTCGACTCGGCCGGGGTCGTGGTCGATCTGGGCCGCCGGCAGCGGTTGTTCACCGGCCCGTTACGGGAGGCGGTGCTGCTGCACAGCCGGAGGTGCATCTGGCCAGGCTGCCACCGCCCCGCATCACAATGCGACGCCGATCACCTGCTCCCGTGGGCCACCGCCGGCCCGAGTGCCACCAACAATGGTGGCCCCATGTGCGGCTACCACAACCGGTGGAAAGCCACCACCTACCGCACCTGGCGCGACCCCCACGGTCACTGGCACCACTACCGCCCCGACGGCACCGAAATCAGCTGGCGCGCCACCCAACCCAACGCGCATGCGCCCGCCAGCGCGGCCACGGCGACACCCTCATCGGAACTGCCGGAAGGCGCGACCGCGAGTTGAACTCCTGGCTGCCACACCGTCAGCGCGTGATCCCGGCCGCCGCTGCAGTTGGCGCGCCCCGCGATGAGGCACAGGCTGATCGGCGGTCGGCCGGTCGCCGCTCTTCGGCGCAGGAGGTCATCGGGCTAGCCCGGTTCTGGTCGATATGACGTGAACTTGCTGCTACAGTTCTCGTCATGACGACACGAACTGCACGTGCACAGGCGCCGGCCGGCTACGACCCGTCGCAGTTCCCTGCATTCGCTGTCACGGTCGACATCGTCATCCTGACGATGGTGCAGGGCGAGCTGCAGGTGCTGCTGGTGCGTCGCGGCCAGGCGCCGTTCGACGGTATGTGGGCGGTGCCGGGTGGCTTCAAGCTGCCCACCGAGACGCTCGACCAGGCGGCCCAGCGCGAGCTCGTGGAGGAGACCAGGGTCGACGCAGCCTCGTTGCTCACCCAGTTCGGCGCCTACGGCGACCCGGGTCGCGACCCACGGATGAATGTGGTGACAGTGGCCTACCTCGCAGTGCTGCGCGACGTGGGCACGGTGGTTGCGGGGTCCGACGCCGCCGAGGCTGCACTGGTCAAGGTGGCCGACGTGCTCGACGGTTCGGTCGAGCTGGCCTTCGACCACCTGCGCATCGTGCGCGACGCTCTCGCCCGCGTACGCGTCGAGCTGGAGGTCAGCGGCATCGCGACCGCCTTCGTCGGCACCACGTTCACACTCGCCGAGCTGCGCTCGGTCTACGAAGCCGTGTGGGGCGTGCACCTCGACGGCGCCAACTTCCGCCGCAGCATCGTCGCCGAGCAGGGGTGGGTCATCCCCACCGGCCGCCACGCACAATCGGGCCCGGCCGGCGGCAAGCCCGCCGAGCTGTTCCGGGCCGGGCGGGCCTGGAAGCACGGCGGGCCCATCCGGCGGCCACGACGACTCACGAAAGGCAAGTGATTGATGAACACGACCACGAACCAACCGGCAGGCCTGCCCGTGCACGAGACCCTGCATGAGACCGGGCGCGAACCTGTGCACCAGCCGACGATGAAGGCGGCGGTGCACACTCGCTACGGCGCGCCGCAGGTCATACGCGTGCAGCAGGCGCCCAGGCCCACGCCGGCGCCCGACGAAGCGCTGATCCGCGTGCACACCTCCACTGTCAACCGCACCGACTGCGGCATGCGCAGCGCGAAGCCGTTCATCACCCGCTTCTTCGCCGGCCTGCGCCGCCCCAAGCACCAGGTGCTCGGCAGTGAGGTGGCGGGCGTCATCGAGGCCGTGGGCAGCGCGGTCACCGAGTTCGCCGTCGGCGACCGCGTCTTCGGTGTCAACGCTGTCGACTACGGCAGCAACGCCGAGTACATCTGTATGCGCCAGGCCGCGCCGTTGGCCACCATGCCGGCCAACGTCACCTTCCAGCAGGCGGCGGCTGCCACCGACGGTGCCGTCCTGGCCATGACCTACCTGCGCCGGGTGCGCCTGGACGACAGCCATCGCATCCTGGTCTACGGCGCGTCCGGCGCCATCGGCTCGGCCGGCGTGCAGCTGGCCAAGCACTACGGCGCCCACGTCACCGCCGTGTGCGACACACGCACCCTGCCCGCCGTGCAGGCGCTGAACCCCGACGTGCTCATCGACCGCAACGCCCACGACTTCACGACGAACGGCGAGACGTACGACTTCGTGTT
The DNA here is from genome assembly GCA_030645675.1 of Actinomycetota bacterium. Taxonomy (GTDB): domain Bacteria; phylum Actinomycetota; class Acidimicrobiia; order Acidimicrobiales; family Ilumatobacteraceae; genus UBA668. The sequence continues at coordinate 2,655 of JAUSLQ010000273.1, forward strand.
CGACGCTGTCGGCAAGCTGTCGTTCCGCCGCTGCCGCCGGTCGCTGACACCCGGTGGCGCCTACCTGGTCACCGACCTCGGGTTCCTGTGGCAGAACCCGTGGCTGGCGCTGTTCACCTCACGCCTCACCCGCCGGCGCAAGGTGCTGTTCCCCCTGCCTGCCTACACGAAGGAGAAGGTGCAGTTCATCCGGCAGTTGCTGGCGTCCGGCGAGCTGCGCCCGGTCATCGACCGCAGCTACCCGCTCGACGACATCGTCGCTGCCACCGAGTACGTCGAGACCCAGCAGAAGATCGGCAACGTCGTCATCGAGGTGCAGGGCGAGCAATGACGCCGTCCAGGTTGCCGTTCAGGTTGCCGTTCAGGCGTCGATGGGGCGCAGGCGGTTGGTGTCGACCTTGACACCGGGGCCCATCGTGCTGCTGAGCGTGATCTTGCGCAGGTAGCGGCCCTTGGCGGAGGCCGGCTTGGCACGCTGCAGCTCGTCGAGCACGGCGCGGAAGTTGGCTTCCAGCTGCTCGGGGGTGAAGCTGACCTTGCCCAGCTGCACGTGCACGTTGCCATAGCGGTCGGTGCGGTACTCGACCTTGCCGCCCTTGAACTCGCCGACCGCACGACCTACGTCGTTGGTGACGGTGCCGGTCTTCGGGTTGGGCATCAGGCCACGCGGGCCGAGGGTACGGCCGAGGCGGCCGACGAGCGGCATCATGTCGGGCGTCGCGATGGCGATGTCGAAGTTGAACACGCCCTTCTCGATCTCCGCAGCGAGGTCGTCGGCACCGACGATGTCGGCACCCGCGTCGCGGGCTTCCTGGGCGGCTTCGCCGGTGGCGAACACCGCCACGCGCACGTCTTTGCCCGTGCCGCTGGGCAGGGCGACGGTGCCGCGGACCATCTGGTCGGCCTTGCGCGGATCGACGCCGAGGCGCATGGCGATCTCGACGGTCTCGTCGAACTTGGCGCTGGCCACGCTCTTCACCAGCGCCAGCGCCTCGGTGGGCGTGAACAGCTGATCGCGATCGAACTTCTTGGCCGCGTCGGCGAACTTCTTACCGGACATGATGTGTCTCCCTCAGTGGTAGCGCCGCCGGGCGAGGTGGTCCCGGTCGAGCGGATTGGTGATGTGTGTGCCGGCGACGATGCGCCGGCGTCCGAACTCGGGTAGTGACGGTTCAGGCGTTGATCTTGAGGCCCATGGAGCGGGCCGTGCCACGGATCTGCTGCTTCGCGGCCTCGAGGTCGTAGGCGTTGAGGTCGGGCATCTTGATCTTGGCGACTTCTTCGATGTCGGCCTCGGTGACGGTGCCGGCGACGGTCTTGCCCGGGGTGCTGGAACCCTTCGGCAGGCCGGCCTTCTGACGCAGCAGCACGGGGGCCGGCGGCGTCTTCAGGATGAACGTGAACGTGCGGTCTTCGAAGACGGTGATCTCGACCGGGATGATGGTGCCGACCTGCGACTCCGTGGCAGCGTTGTACTGCTTGACGAAGTCCATGATGCCGATGCCGTGCGGCCCGAGCGCGGTACCAACAGGCGGGGCCGGTGTGGCCTTGCCCGCGGGAATCTGGATCTTGATGATCGCTGCGACCTTTTTCTTTGCCATGACTAGTTCCTGTTTTCCTGTCGTTAACTAAAGTGCCTGTTAAAGCTTGCTGACTTGGCTGAAGTCCATTTCGACCAGCGTTTCGCGACCGAAGATGTTGACCAGCACTTTGAGCTTCATGTGATCGGCGTTGATCTCGGCGACGGTACCGGCGAAATCGGCGAACGGCCCCTCGCGCACTCGAACGGCCTCGCCCACGTCGTAGTCGAGCTTCGGCTTCTTGCGCGCAGGCAGGCCGCCGGTGCCATCGCCCTTCGCGGCGAGGAACGTTTGCACCTCGCGGCGCGAGAGCGGCGTGGGCTTCTGGCCGTGCTT
>JAUSLQ010000278.1 GCA_030645675.1 Actinomycetota bacterium
ACATCCTGCTCGACGCCGGCGCCAACGCCGAGGTGCAGGTCGAGTGGTTGGTGCAGTTCGCCCAGATGGGTGCCATCTACGCCCGCCATCGCTACGGCATCGAGCACCCGAAGGTTGGCCTGCTGTCCATCGGTGAAGAGCCGGGCAAGGGCGACAGCCTGCGCAAGGAAGCGTTCGTACTGCTGACCGCCGCCCCAGGCATCGACTTCATCGGCAACGTCGAGGGTCGCGACCTGATGCGCAAGACCGCCGACGTCATCGTCACCGACGGTTTCACCGGCAACGTCGCGCTGAAGACGCTGGAGGGCGGGTTGAAGACCCTGTTCAACGCCGTGCTCACCGCCTTTGCCAGCGAGCCGCAGTACAAGGAGCCGGCTGACGCGCTGCTGCCGGCGCTGATGCCGCTGTACACGGCGATGAGCCCCGATACGCAGGGCGGCGCCGTGCTGCTGGGCGTCGACGGCGTGTGCATCATCAGTCATGGGTCCTCGGGCGAGACCGCGATGGTCAATGCCATCAAGCTGGCCGAGGAGATGGTGCAAAGCGGCCTCGTCGCCGAGATCACCGCCGCCTTCGCCGTCGCCGACTGAAGCGGTTGCTCACCGGGGCCGGCAGCGGCCCCACCCCGGAGCGCTGGCACTTGCACAACGGATGCATCGGCGCGACGCTGAGCCGGTGCGCGGTCGGGCGACCCCGGGCCCGATCATTGGTGCGGGCCTCGTCGTTGCAGTCATCGCCGCGGCGTCGGTGGCGTGGTTCGTGGCGCGCGACGACGAGCCCGACTCGTCGCCCGACGTGTCGCCGACGGCGGTGCGACTCCCGCCCCCGCCCTCGGGGATGGTGGTCGACGTGGAACGCCTCGGTATCGGCAACAGCGCGGTGCCGGCCGGGGCTGTGGTCCCGCTCGTGGTGTCAGCGGCGGCGCAAGCCCCGCTCGCCGCCCTCGAGTTGTGGGCGAACGATGTCGTGGCCGAGCGGCGCGACCTGTCCGACGGCGCCGCCACCCGGGTGACCTTCGACTGGGTGGCCAGCGCCGGCGACACGGTGCTGACCGTGCGTTCCATCGACGTCGACGGTCGCTCGGCGCTGTCGAACGCGATCCGTGTGCGAGCGACGGCACCGTCACCGGTCAGCGCACTGCTCAGTTACACGATCGTCGATGGCGACTCGTTGGAGTCGATCGCGGCGGCGCACGACACCGCAGCCGAGCTCGTTGCGCTGGCCAACCCGGGTGTGTTCCAGGTCGGCCAGGCGCCGGTCGGCACAACGGTGTCGATCCCGGTGACGACCACCGTTCCGGTCGGTGAGGCGGCAGGGGCGAGCGGGCTTCTCCAGCCGGCGAGCATCGCTCCGCCGCCGTACGAGGTGGTGGTCGACGCGTGCACAGCGACCGTCGCTGCTCCTGCCGATGCCGGCGGGGCAACAGGTTTGGCGGCCTACCTGCTGCCGCCTGGCGGCGAGATCTTCCAACTCGTGGCCTCCGTTCCCATCGGCGACGACCTGACGTTCGCGGTTCCCGCCGGGCCCGGGCTGCTCGTCCTGGGCCCGTTCGACGGGACCTCCTCCACGCTCGGCCCGCCGCAGCCGATCACGGCTGCACCTGATTGCACCGCCGGTTGGACGGGCGACGCCCGGCTCGTCGGCACGCGGTTGGTCACCGGTGTCGATGCCGACGCCGCTTACCTGTACATCGACGCGGGTGACGGCTGGGTCCGCGTGCCGACGGCAGGGTTGGTGGCCGGCGACGATGAGGGGTTCGACTTCGCGGGCCTGCTGCCCGGCCTCGACGCCGACCGCATCGAGATCGAGGCATGGGGTCGGCGCGATGGTGCCCTCGTCGGGCTCGGCACTGGGTCGTACTCGGCCCCGGAGCTGGCACCGATGCCGTCGGCGCAGCACCTGCGCACGCAGTTGAAGTGGGTGAAGGTGCCGGCCGCTGGTGCGGCTGCAGAGCAGTTGGCCACGCAGGGTTTCGTGCCGAACCCCGGTGTTCAGGAGTTCGTGTGGTCGGCGAGCTCGCCCGTGGTCACGACCGCGGTGTGGCAGGTGACGGCTCAACCGGTGCCGGCGACCGCCGGCATCGACGTGTCGGGCGTGATCGCCCAGGGTTTCGTCGACGGCGCCGCCGAGCGCTTCACGGTCGACTTCTCGAAGTTCGCCGGCACACCCCAGGTGGCGACGGCGTCGGCATCGTCGTCGTTGGGCCCGCTGGCGGTGGCCGGTGGGGCGGTGCCCGGTGCCGTGCCGTCGCAGGGGGCGGCGGGTGCAGGTTCGGCAGTGCCCGTGGTGGCCGGCGCAGGTGGGCCGGAGGTGGTCGTGGGGCCACCCGTGGCGGCGGCGGTGCCGGCACCCAGCCGGTTCTACGTGCGCCTCGTACCGTTCGTGGGCGACCAGTTCCCCGGTGCCGCGTCCAACACCGTGGAGATCGACACGAAGTTCGATCCTGCGAAGCTGATCGGCGTCGGCGAGTTGGAGACGGGCCCGGGGAACAACGTCTACGACCTGAACGTGGGCGTCGTGCCGCCCACTGCGCCAGACCCGTGGTTGGCGAAGTGCTGGCGGATCACCGAGATCGACCCGATGAAGTTCGACCCGCTGCAGGCGTCCGCCAACGCCGGCTGGCTGACGTTCGTCGCCAACTTCGGCGACGTCGTGTGCCCGGTGTGCTACCCGAAGGTGTGGACTCCGCCGGGCTACGTGCAGTTCGACTTCGCCGGCTACTACGGCTGGCATTGCGCCTCCGACGACGGCTTCGACCTCAGCGACCCTGGTACGTGGGACGAGTTCCCAATCCTCGGCCCGTTGATGAGCAAGCTCATCGAGGGCGTGGCCAGCACGTGGGACTTCGTGGTCGAGCTCGCGCTCTACCTCAAGGCCAAGGTGGTCGATCTCGTGGCGGTGCTGGGGTGCGAGGGCTTCGTCAACACTGCCAGCGGCGCTGCCGGCAGCAGCCCGCCTGCCCAGGCGAAGGCCTGGTGCCACACCGTGGCCGAGATCGCCGTCGATGCGGCGCTCATCTACTTCGGCGTGCCGCCGACGCTGCCCACCTTCGAGGAGGCGATGAAGGCGGCGGAGGGTCAGCTCGTCGAGTTCGTGGTCGCGCAGGCCACGAACCTGGGCGTGCCCTGCGACGAGGCCGAGACAGCGGGTGACGCGGTCGGTGATCACACGCTGACCTGCGCGGCACTCGCGAAGGCGTTGCTGGAGCACATCGTCGACACCGCCAAGGCCGCGGTCAGCGCAAGCGCCAGTGCAGTGAGCGGCATCTACTTCCCGCCCGGTGTGTACGCGGTGCCGCACGAGGGAGGCCAGGTGCGACCGGCGGCGGTGATCATCGAGGTCGTGCCCACCGCGAGCGCACCGATGACCGGGGCGACGTGCCCTGCGACCATCGTGATGTCGTCGACCTACACGGCCGCGAACAACGCGTTTGGGTTCGCCAAGCTGCCCGAGCTGAACAGCGGTTTCGGCGCTAACTACGGGGCAGGAAATGGGGTGTGGCTGCCCAGTGGCACCTACAGCGGTTTGGTGGTGCATCCCACCACGGTGCAGTTGCCGACCCTGGGCAAGGTGGGTGGCGCGCTGGCGCCGGCGACGGCTGGCTACTCGCTGGCGCAGCTGATCACGCATGATCCGGTGCCCGGCCACAGCTACTTGGGTACTGGCGCCGGGGCGACGGCGGTGCACGTACAGGTGCCCTACGAGTCGCTCCTGTTGCACGTGGGCGCGACCCTGACCACGACGGTGCATTCGTCCTGCGCGACCGACGTGACAGTGGTCGGCGTCATCCTGCCATCGGGCAAGATGCAGGTGACGAAGGTGATCCAGTGAACAGCCGTGTTGGTCTCGCACTGGCCACGCGAGCCGCGCTGGCAGCAATCGTGGCGGCCACGGCCTCGTTCGCGCTGGTGGCCGGGGCCGACGACGAGGTGTCCACCGTTGCCCGCGCCTGGATCGACGACCCGCTCGACGGCAGTGCGGTCGGTGAGAGGGTGTCGATCGTGGCCCACGCCACCAGTCTCCGCGGCCTCAGCGCCATGGAACTGAACATCGACGGGGTGCTGATCGCCGATGCACCCGGTGGTACCGGCCTGGTGACCGCCCGCTGGACCTGGGCGCCGCCCGCCGCCGGCGCCTATCAGCTCGTCGCACGCGGCGTGGAGCCTGGGGCCACCTCGTACATCGACTCCGCCCCCGTGATCATCGTCGTCGGCGGCAACCCCGACGAGGCCGCGGCGGCCGTCACCAGGCCACCGGTCGTCGAACCCGCCACCACGTCGCCGTCCACCGGGTCCACCATCTCCCCGCCCGCATCCACGGTGCCGGGCGGAAGCGGCACGACGACACCCGGCACCGGCACGACGACACCCACGACCCGCACGACGACACCCACGACCCGCACGACGCCAACCACCCCGCCGACCACCCCGCCGACCACCCTGCCACCCACCCCGTCACCCAGCACCTCGCCACCCACCACCGCGGGGTGCACGATGCCGACTCCGGTTCCCGACTTCCCCACGGGCGGTGCCGTGGTGAGCGAGCGCACCCCGACGCTGCTGTGGACCGTTCCTGGTGGGTGCGCAGTGAGTGGGTACCAGATCCAGTTGACCAGCGATGCGGACTTCGCGGGAGTCGACATCGTGGGCAGCTCCGAATCGGAGTGGTGGACGGTGCCTTCCGGCTCGCCGCTCGCCAACTGTACGAACTACTTCTGGCGTGTGCGTGCCGTGGCGGGTGGCACTGCGGGCGCGTGGTCCGACATCGCCGGGTTCACCGTCAGCCTCGGCGGCTGCTGAGTGGGTGGCATCGGGATGCGTCCTCGCCGAGATGCGCCCGCGCCGACCGGCGCCCGCGCAGCACGCCCGCGCCTCGCCGGGTACCTCCGTGCCGCTAGCCTCAGCATCTGACCGTCCAAGCATCTGACCGTCCACAGCTCCAGGAGTACGCAGTGCCTGCTGAAACCCATGTCGAACAGGGCCCCCTCGATCGCAACGGTGTCTTCGAGATCGTCCGTGCCAACCTGGCCGACATCTTGGAGATCGACCCGGCCACGATCAGCGAGGGTCAGTCGTTCCTCGACGACCTCGATGCCGACTCGCTGGCACTCATCGAGCTGGTGGAAGGCCTGGAGGAAGAGCTCGCCGAGCGCTCGGTGGGCTTCCGCATCGAAGACGAAGACCTGGTCGACCTGAAGACCGTGCGTGACGCAGTCGACTACGTGTTCGAACGCGTCAAAGGCAATTGACATCCGGTACCGGCTCGAGCCAGATCTCACCGAGCTACTGCAGCACCTCGGTTACGAGTTCCGCGACCCCGCCCTGCTTCGGCGCGCGCTCGCACACCGCAGCTGGTGCAGCGAGGTGGGTGGCGAGCCCAGCAACGAACGGCTGGAGTTCCTGGGCGACGCGGTGCTGGGGTGGGTGGTGGCCGACATCGCCTACCGCCGCCACGGTGAGCTGACCGAGGGCAAGCTCACCGACCTGCGCAAGAGCGTGGTGAACGCGTCGGCGCTGGCCGAGGTGGCCCAGGAGATCGAGCTCGGCCCATGCCTCCTGCTGGGCAAGGGCGAAGACGCCGCCGGTGGGCGCACCAAGCCGTCCATCCTCAGCGACGCGCTGGAGGCGGTGTTGGGCGCGGTGTACCTCGACGGTGGCTCCGAGGCGGCGTTCGCCCTCATCGAGCGGCTGTTCGTGCAGCGCATGACCGTCGCCGCCTTGCGGCTGGACCGGCTCGACTTCAAGACCGTGCTGCAAGAGCTCACCGCTCGCCTGCACGACACAGCGCCTGTGTACGTGCTCAGCGACACCGGCCCCGACCACGACAAGCGGTTCTTCGCCACCGTCATCGTCGCTGGTCAGTTGGTGGGCAAGGGCGAGGGCCGGTCGAAGAAGACCGCCGAGCAGGCCGCCGCCGAGGAAGCCTGGCTGGCGCTCTCCAACACCGCAGCCTCCAACACCGCAGCGAGGTAGCAGTGCCCGAGCTGCCCGAGGTGGAGACGGTGCGACGCGGCCTGCAGGCGCAGGTGCAGGGCCGGCGCATCACCGCGGTGGAGGTCGGGCGTGAGCGCACCGTGCGGCGCACGTCGCGCCAGGCGCTGATCGACGGCCTCACCGGTGCCACCATCACCGCCGTCAACCGACGCGGCAAGTACCTGTTGTGCCCGCTCGACACGGGTGACGAGCTGATGATGCATCTGCGCATGAGCGGTCGCCTGCTGGTCGCCGCGGCCGGCACCGAGCGGCCGCCACACACCCATGTGGTGATGCACCTGGCCGGCGAGCCCGCGCAGGAGCTGTGGTTCGTCGACCCGCGCACGTTCGGCGAGGTGGTGGTGTTCGACCCGGCGAACCTCGCGAACGAGCTGCCCGAACTGGCCAAGATGGGTGTCGACCCGATCACCGACGGCCTCACGCGCGATCAGTTCGCGCGGCTGCTGCGAACCCGCTCGCGCCAGATCAAGGCGCTGCTGCTGGACCAGCACGTCGTCGCCGGCATCGGCAACATCTACTGCGACGAAGCACTGCACCTGGCCGGCGTGCGCTGGGACCGTCCCTCCGACAAGGTGACGCCCCGCGAGATCACGCGCCTGCACGCCGCGATCATGCAGGTGCTGCACGACGCGATCGAAGCAGGCGGCAGCACCCTGGCCGACACCCAGTACGTGGGCGTCGACGGCGAGGGGGGTTGGTTCCAGCTGCACCACCGGGTGTACGACCGGGCCGGCCAGCGGTGCCTCACATGCAACCGGGCGAACATCGTGAAAGCAGCCGTGGCAGGCCGCGGCACGCACTGGTGCCCGCGCTGCCAGCGGTAGCCGCCGCGTCGCACCCTCCTGCCCCGGCTTCCCGGGCCGCATCGTCCCGCCGTGCGGGAAGATCCAGCCCCAGAAGCCGAATTGGAACGCTGCAGCCCCAGAAGCCGTGGAACGCTGCAGCCCCAGAAGCCGCCCGTGGTGAGGATGCCGAGGGAGCGGCTGCAGCGGAGCGTCGGCCAGTCCCGACCCTTGATAACGTCCGTGCACCGTGTTTCTGAAGTCGCTCACCCTCAAAGGTTTCAAGTCGTTCGCCGACGCCACCACCCTGCAGCTCGAGCCAGGGGTGACGGTCGTCGTCGGCCCCAACGGCTCAGGCAAGTCGAACGTGGTGGATGCCATCGCGTGGGTGCTGGGCGCGCAGGCCCCCAGTGCGGTGCGCAGCCAGAAGATGGACGACGTCATCTTCGCCGGCACCGCCAAACGGCCGGCACTCGGCCGGGCCGAGGTGATCCTCACGCTCGACAACTCGCTGGGCCTGCTGCCCATCGAGTTCACGGAGGTCACGGTCAGCCGCACCCTGTTCCGCACTGGCGAGAGCGAGTACGCGATCAACGGCGTCAACTGCCGCTTGCTTGATGTGCAAGAGCTGCTCAGCGACGCCGGCGTGGGCCGCCAGCAGCACGTGATCGTCAGCCAGGGCCAGATCGATGCCCTGCTCCACGCCCGCGCGGAAGATCGGCGCAGCAGCGTGGACGAGGCTGCCGGCGTGCTGAAGTACCGCCGCCGCAAGGAGAAGGCCGAGCGCCGGCTCGATGCCACCGAGGCCAGCCTGCTGCGCGTGCAAGACCTGCTGCGGGAGGTGCGGCGGCAGCTCCGCCCGCTCGAGCGCCAGGCCGACGCGGCCCGCCGTCACGGCGACCTGGTGGCCGAGCTGAGGGCGTTGCAGGTGTACCTGGCCGGCCGCGAGATCGCCTCGCTGCGCGCCCGCATGACGGCGCAGGCGGGGGAGAAGCTGACGCTGTCGGCCGCCGAGCAGGCCCTTCGCACCGAGCTGGCCGCCCTCGACACCGGCGTGATGGCCGCCGAAGCCGAGCTGACCGCTCGCGGCGACACCGACCTCGGCGACGAGATGGTGCGCGTCGAGCAGTTGCGCGAGCGCGCCCGTGGCATTGCTGCCGTGCTGGTGGAACGCCGCCGCTCGATGGAGCGCGACCGCGGCCAGCTGATGGACAGTGGCGTCGTCGCCAACCTGGAAGCCGACGCCCAGCGCCTGCGCGACGAGCTGGCGGGCGTGGAGGCCGACCTCGCGGCCGTCGGCCCGGAGGCCGAGGCGCTGACCAACGAAGAAGCCGAGTTCGCCGAGGCACGCCGCGAGACGCTGGCGTCCATCGAGGGCATCTCCAACAGCACCTCGGCAGCCAGTGCGGCGGCCGAGGTGCGCGGCGAGCTGCGATCGATGCGCACCAGTCTCGAGCGCGCCGACGGCGAGCTGCGCCGCCAGCGATCCCGCGTGGAGGCTCTGCGCCAGCGCGCCGAGCGGCTGGACGCCGAGTGCGAGCGGCTGCGCGTGGAGTGCGAGACCGCGCAGTCTGCGGAGGCCTCGCTGGTAGCCGATGTGGAGGCCGCCGAGGCCCGCCGCCTGGCCGCCGACGCCGCCCACGACGCACTGCAGGCCGGCCGCCAGGAAGCCGCCGAGGAGGCCTCGCGCTGGAAGGCGCGTGCCGAGGCGCTGCATCTCGCGCTGGAAGGTGCCCGCGCCCGCGCCGGTGCCGAGCACCTGGCCGGCGTGGATGGCGTGTTGGGCACGCTGCTGGACGTGATCGAGATCGACGAGGGCTGGGAGCCCGCGGTGGAAGCTGCGCTCGGCGAGGCGCTGCAGGCCGTCGTGGTCGCATCGCCCGACACCGGCCGCCGCGCGCTGCAGTCACTGCAGGGCAGCAACGTGCATGGTGCCGTGCTGGCGCTGGGCACCCGCCCGGCCGGCGCCCCGCAGGCCACCGGTGGTGGCGACGCGGTGCGACCGCACGTGCGCAGCCGGCATGCAGGCGTGCCCGAGCTGCTCGATGCGGTGCTCGGTGGCGCGGTGCGCGTGGCCCGCTGGGGCGAAGCCCTGGATCTGGCCATCAGCAACCCGCTGGCCGTCGTGGTCACCCCCGCCGGCGACCGCTTCGGCCCCACCGGCTGGCGCATCGGCGCGGCCGGCGGCGGCGCCACTGCGGCGGCGCTGGAGGAAGCCCAAGAGCGGTCCACCCTGGCCGCAGCCGAGCTGGCGCAACGCGACGCCGCGCTGGCCGCAGCCAAGGCCGAGCTGCAGGCTGCCCGCCAGCTGGAGAACGACCTCACCCGCAAGCTCGACGCGCACGATGCAGGCTTCTCCGCCAACAGCGAGGCCCTGGCCCGCGCCCAGGCCGAGCGCCGCGAGACACACGCCGAAACCGAAACGGTGGAACGCGGGCTGGGCGATGCCGAGGAGCGCACCGAACGCGAGCGCACCCGCATCACCGAGCTGGAGTCGCTGGTGCCCGCGCTGGAGGCCGACGAGGCCGCCGAGGCAGCAGCGGCCCGCGCCCGCGGCGAGGCCCGCGCCCGTCTCGACGCGCAGACCGCTCGTCTGGCCGGCAAGCGGCAAGACCTGGAAGTGCGCAACGCCGGCCTCCACGAGCGGCAGGCGTTCCTCGAGCGCCGCCTGCAGGAAACCGAACGCCGCCTGGAGGCCGACACCGCCGCCCGCGCCGAAGCCGCCGAACGGCGCGTCGCGGTCGAACGCAGCCTGGAAGCCGTCGAGCTGCTGGCCGCGCTGGTCGACGGCCACCGCCACGTGGTGGAGGTGCGCCACAACGAGCTGCTGGAGATCCGCCGCCGCCAGAGCGACGAG
>JAUSLQ010000285.1 GCA_030645675.1 Actinomycetota bacterium
GGTAAGGGCCAGCACGGCGCTCAGCGAGTCGTCGCTGGGGTTGGCCCGCTTCTCGGTGATGTAGCCCTGCAGGTAGCCGAACAACTGCATCGCCGCGTTGACCTGCTCTTCGGAGACGTCGGCGGGGTTCTGCCCGGAGGCCTGGATGATGGCCTCGCTCCACGTGATGAACGTGTCGCGGTCCTTCAGCGGCATGCCGAACAGCGTGAGGATGACGCTGGTGGGGTACAGCGAGCCCAGGTCGCGGACGACCTCGCACGCGCCCTTGTGCTTGAACTGGTCGACAAGCTCTCGCACCTGGCGGCGCAGCTCGGGTTCGAGCGGGGTGACCACGCGCGGGGCGAACATCGGGTCGAGGATGCGCCGGTAGCGCACCTGTGCCGGCGGGTCGATTGCGATCGGGATCAGCGGCACGGGGCTGCCGAGCGATTCGAACGCCTTCGCCGAGCTGAAGATCTCGGGGTGCTGGTGTGCGAAACGGATCGCATCGATGCTGGTGAGGTACCAGACGCCGTCGCGTTCGTACACCTCGCCCGGCTCGGTGAAGTACTTCCAGCCGACCGCGCGGTCGAGCTGCAGCGGCGCGGCGCTACGGAAGGGCTGTGGGTCGGTGGTGACATCAGTCATGGCGGAGATTCTGTCCTTTCGACGAGTGTGAGTCAAGCTGTCTCAGAGTGAGCAGTGCGATGATGGCATGACCCACCAACCCTGTTCCCACGCACACGACGCGCATTGACATGACGAACCCCCACTCGGCGATGCTGGTCGAACTGTAAGCCGCCGCTGTCGCTCGGGGCGAAGCCGGAATGAGAACGTTGTTTTCAGACCTACGGTGCGCGGGCTACCCTGGCGGCGTTCGGGGTCGGGGGACTTCGCGGAAAGGACACGTCGTGAGCACCGACATGCGGGGCAAGGTCGTGATCGTCACCGGCGCCAGCCGAGGCATCGGCAAGCAGGTCGCCATCGAGCTCGGGCGCCGTGGTGCCACGGTCGTGGTCGCGGCGCGCACCGTCGAGGCGCGCAAGAGCCTGCCGGGCACGATCGGCGAGACGGTCGCCGACATCGAAGCCGTCGGGGGCAAGGCGTTGGCCGTCCAGGCCGACATGGGCAGCGAGGCCGACCTCGAACGTCTGGTGGCTACCACGCTCGAGACCTTCGGTCGCATCGATGTGCTGGTGAACAACGCGGCGGCGACATCTGGCCGCGCGTGGGGAGCCTCGCTGCTGGAGCTCAGCCGCGCGGATTGGCAGCAGCAGTACGACGTGAACCTCAACGCGCCGTTCACGCTCACCAGGGCCGTGGCGCCGATCATGGCGGCGCAGGGTGGTGGCCGCGTCATCAACGTCACCACGGGGCACCACGGTGGCGACGACTACGCGCCCGCCCCCGGCATCCCGGTACCGCTGGCCTACCCGTCCAGCAAGGCGGCGCTCGACCAGTTCTGCAGCCTCGTGTCGGGCGAGCTGAAGCGCATGGGCATCTCGATCGTGAACGTCAACCCCGGCTTCGTGCGCACGGAGATGGTCGATCTGATGGAGCAGAAGGGCGTCGACGCCAGCGCGTCGATCTCGATCACCATCCCCACCACCGTGCTCTGCCACCTCGCCACGTGCGACGACCCGATGCAGTTCACGGGCAAGGTCGTCCAAGCCGAAGACCTGATCAACGACCTGCCCTGAACCAACCCGCCCGCGAACTCAAGTTCGCGCGGCCGCGCGAACTTAAGTTCGCCCGGGGTGGGTCAGCGGACGAGGAAGCCGGCGTCGACGCCGAGCGTCTGGCCGGTGATGTAGCGGCCGCGCTCGCTGACGAGGAACTCGACGAAGTCGGAGATGTCGTCGGCCTGCAGGATCTCGATCGGGAGTGCGTTCTGCATCGAAGCGGTGAGCGCCTCGGGGTCGGCCATCATCGCCTGCATCGTCTCGTTCATCGTCATGCCCGACACGACCCCAGTGGGGTGGATCGTGTTGACGCGGATCGAGTACTGCGCCAGCTCGCGGGCCCAGGTGCGCATCAGGCCGACCATGCCGTGCTTCGACGCCGAGTACGCCTGGCCGCCGGCCAGCATCGTGGCCGGGGCCTTCAGGCCGGCGGTGGAGCTGGTCATCACGATCGAGCCGCCGTTGCCGCCCTCGATCATCTTCGGGATCGAGACGCGGCAGGCGTTCCACACGCCGGTGAGGTTGGTGCCCAGGATCTCGTCCCACTCCAGCTGTGGGTTGGCCTCGCTGGCGAGACGGATGACGCCGGCGTTGGCGAGCACGATGTCGATGCGGCCGAACTCGGCCACGCCCTCGTTGAACGCGGCCTCGACCTGGTCGTAGTAGCGCACGTCGGCCTGGCGGGCGACCATGCGGCGGCCGGTGGCCTCCACCAGCCGCTTGGTCTCCGACAGGTCTTCCACCGACGCGTTCGGGTAGTCCATCGACTCCAGATCCGCACAGATGTCGATGCCGATGATGTCGGCGCCTTCGGTCGCCAGCCGCACCGCGTGGGCGCGGCCCTGGCCGCGAGCGACGCCGGTGATGAACGCGACCTTGCCGTCGAGTGAGCCCATGAGATCTTCCCCCTGCAGTTGGCGCTGTGGTACCAGCGCGTCGTGAATAGACGACTATATTCGCCGCCCGGGGGTGACGTCGTGAAACCGAGTCCATTCACATACCACGCGCCGGAATCGATCGCCGAGGCAACTGCCTTGCTGGCCGAGCTGGGCGACGATGCCAAGGCGCTGGCCGGGGGCCAGAGCCTGGTGCCGATGCTGTCGCTGCGCCTTGCAGCGTTCGAGCACCTGGTCGACCTGAACAGGGTCGCAGGGTTGAACGCGATCGAGCGGGTCAACGGGCATCTGCGCCTCGGAGCGACCGTGCGCCAGGCCACGGCCGAACACAGCGCCGAGGTCAAGTCCTCGGTGCCGCTGTTGGCCAGGGCGTTGCCGCACATCGGCCACTTCCAGATCCGCAACCGCGGCACGGTGGGCGGCTCCATCGCCCACGCCGATCCGGCCAGCGAGCTACCGGCGGTGGCGCTGGCGCTCGATGCCGTCATCGAGGCCGCCGGCCCGGGCGGCACCCGCCGCATCGCGGCCAGCGACTTCTTCGTCTCCACGTGGGAGACCGCATTGAACGACGGCGAGATCCTCTCCGCCGTCGAGTTCCCGGTGTGGTCGGGTCGCTGCGGCTTCGCAGTGGAAGAGCTCACCCGCCGCCATGGCGACTTCGCCATCGTCGGCACCGCAGTTGGCGTGCAGGTGGATGGCGATGCCGTCACCAAGGCCACCATCGCCCTGTTCGGCGTGGGCGCCACGCCGCTGCGGGCATCCGAGGCCGAAGCCGCGCTAATGGCCGGCGCCGACGTGGCCGAGGTGGCCCGAGCGGCCACCGCCGGCCTCACCCCATCCGACGACGTGCACGCCTCGGGCGCGTACCGCACGCAGGTGGCCGCCGTCATGGTGCGGCGGGCACTCACCAAGGCCATCCAGGAGGCACGGGCATGAGCGACGAAACAGTCGTGCAGTTCACGGTCAACGGCCGCAGCCGGCGCGTGGTCGTCGAGCCGCGCAAGCTGCTCAGCGACGTGCTGCGCGAAGACCTGCACCTCACCGGCACCCATGTGGGCTGCGAGCACGGCGCGTGCGGTGCATGCACCGTCATGGTCGACGGCGCGGCGGTGCGTTCGTGCCTGATGTTCGCGGTGCAAGCGGCAGGCTCGGAGGTCGTCACCGTCGAGGGTGTCACGCCCACCGACGGCACGCTCAACACGTTCCAGCAGGCGATGCAGGACTGCCACGGCCTGCAGTGCGGCTTCTGCACCCCGGGCTTCGTGGTGTCGATGACGTCGTACCTCGCCGACAACCCCGCCCCCACCGACGACGACCTGAAGATCGCCCTGTCGGGCAACCTCTGCCGGTGCACCGGCTACCGGGGCATCATCAACGCGGCCCGCACGGCCGCCGGGCTGCCTGTGCCCGCCAACGCAGCCGACGGGAGTGATCACTGATGGCAGCAACGACCGGACCCAACACCGTCAGCGCCGGCCGCTACGTCGGCCAGGCCGTGAAACGACTGGAAGACCCGCGGCTGCTCTCCGGCCATGGCCGCTACGTCGACGACGTGCAACTGCCCGGCATGCTGCACGTCGCGTTCGTGCGCTCCAGCGTGGCCCGCGGCACGATCGTCAGCATCGACACCGCGGCGGCGCTGGCGTTGCCCGGTGTGCACGCGGTCTACACCGGTGCCGACCTCAACCCGCGCGTGGGGATGTTCTGGCACACGATGATGGGCCCGCCGCCCGAGTTGGGCGGCCAGACCCCGTATGCGCCGCTGACGCCGCTGGCGGGCGACGATGTGCGGTTCGTGGGCGACCCGATCGCAGTCGTCATCGCCGACAACCGCTACATCGCGGAAGACGCCGCCGACCTGGTGGAGGTCGAGATCGACGCGCAGCAGGCGATCGTCGGGTGGGAGACCGCGCTCGACACCGACCAGCGGGTGCACCCCGGCATGGCCTCCAACGTCGGGCAGGAGATGCCGGCCACGGAGGTGCCCGAAGTGGAGGCGCTGTTCGCCGGCGCGCCGCACGTGTTCACCCGTCGCTTCGCCCAGTGCCGCGCCACCAATGTGCCGATGGAACCGCGTGGCATCATCGTCCACTTCGACCAGTACGCCGGCGACATGCAGATCTGGGCTGCCACGCAGAGCGCCAGCGAGTGGAAGGCCACGGCCTCGCGCCTGACCGGTGTCGCCGAGCACCGCGTGAAGGTGGTCGCCAACGATGTCGGCGGTGGCTTCGGCCAGAAGATGATGATGACCCGCGACGAGGCTGCGGTCGTGATGGCCGCCCACCTGTTCGGCGAAGCCCCGATCAAGTGGACCGAAGACCGTCGCGAGAGCCTGATGACCGCCAACCAGGGCCGTGAGGAGATCTGCGACGTCACGTTCGCGGTCACCGACGACGGCGTGCTGCTGGGAGCGAAGGTGGTGTTCTGGGAAGACATCGGCGCCTACCCCTCGGCCGCCAGCTCGATCGCCGGCATGGCCGGGGCGGTGTTCCCCGGGCCGTACAAGTTCCCGGTGGTGCTGCCGTCTGGCTCGACCCTGTACACGAACACCGTCGGCAAGGCTGCATACCGCGGCCCGTGGATGATCGAAACCGTCGCCCGCGAGCAGATGATGGACCACATCGCGTACGAGCTGGGCATCGACCCGATCGAGATCCGCCGGCGCAACGTGATCCACGCCGACGACCTGCCGTACACGACGTGCACGACGATGGTGTACGAGTCGGTCACCCCGTCTGAGACGATGGAGCAGGCGCTGGAGATGCTCGACGTCGCAGCGTTCCGCGCGATGCAGGCCGAGGCGCGCGAGCAGGGCCGTCTGCTGGGCATGGGCGTCTCGATCTACATCGAGCCGTCGGCGGTGGCGTTCGGCATCCTGTCCAGCGACCAGGCGATCATGCGCATGGACAACAGCGGCAAGGTCATCGTCGCGATGTCGACCGGCAACCACGGCCAGAGCCTGGAGACCACGATCCCGCAGATCGTGGCCGAGCACCTCGGCTGCAACATCGAGGACGTGCTGCTGGTGCAGGGCAACACCGAGTCCAGCCCCACAGGGCCGGGCACCGGTGGCAGCCGCAGTGCAGTCGTCGCCGGTGGTGCAGCGATGACCGCCGCGCTGAAGCTGAAGGACAAGATCGTCCAGATCGCGGCGCACATGCTGGAGGCCTCGCCCGACGACATGGAGGTCAACGAATCGGTCGTCTCGGTGAAGGGCACGCCGGCGAAGGCGCTGCCGTTCGCGATGATCGCGCCGATCGCCTACCAGATGCCCGAGATGCTGCCGCAGGGGATGGAGATGGGCCTGGAGGTCACCGCCCGCTTCCAGCCGGCCGGCCAGTACACGTGGTCGAATGCCACCCACGTGTGCACCGTCGAGATCGACCCCGAGACAGGCATGACGAAGATCCTGCGCTACATCGTCTCCGAAGACTGTGGCCGCATGGTGAACCCGATGGTGGTGGAAGGCCAGATCGCCGGCGGCGTCGTGCAGGGCATCGGCGGCGTGCTGTTCGAGAACATGATCTACGACGACGACGGCAACCCGCTGTGCACCACGTTCCTCGACTACCTGATCCCGACGGCGCCGGAGGTGCCCGACATCGAGGTCGGCCACATCGAGACGTTGGCCCCCGGCCTCACCGGCTTCAAGGGCATGGGCGAGGGCGGCGCCATCGCGGCGCCGCCGTGCGTGGCCAACGCCATCCACGACGCGCTCCGTCACCTGGGTATCCACCCCACCACGTTCCCGCTGGGCCCGTCGCAGGTGCTGCAACTGCTCAACGACGCAAAGGGCTGACGCAGGCCAACGGGGCCGAACTGTCGCGCCAGCGACCGCACATCGGTGTTGCCGTTCGGTCTCGTCGATTCGATTTCGATTGCCCCGGCGCGGCCGGTCCGCGTGGCGGCGAGCCGCCCGTTGGGCAAGGCGTCGTCGCGCGTGTCAGCGGGCGTTGCCCAGAATGCGGTCGACGGCGTCGGAGGCGGTGCGTTCCATCGCCGACTCGGGAAGGCCGTGGGCGACGCGTTGGTGCGTCAGCAGCGCCACGTCCTTCTGCAGCAGGCCGCCGGCGTGCGCGGCGCTGGCGGGATTGGTGACCTGTGGCGCCATCTTCAGGCCGAAGCTGGCTGCACTGCCGGCACCCAGCATGGTCAGCAGTGCATCGCGGCGCAGGCCCAGCGACTCGCCCAGTGCCAGTGCGTCCAGCGCGAGGCCGACGTTGGCGGCGAACAGGGTGTTGTTGACCAGCTTGCACAGCTGGCCGGCGCCCACTTCGCCCACCCGTTGCACCGGGTTGCCGAACGTCTCGAACACGGGCAGCGCCCGCTCCAGCCCGGCGCTGGAGCCGCCCACCATCACGGCCAACGTGCCTGCGGCGGCGCCGGCTGCGCCACCGCTGACGGGTGCGTCGAGCACGTCGACTCCGCGGTCGGCGGCTGCTTCGGCGATCTCGCGTACGAGCTCGGGTGAGACCGTGGAGTGGATGGCGAGCACCGAGGCTTCGTGCATCGCGGCCAGCAGCCCCTGCTGGAAGACGACGTCGCGCACCGCGTCGTCGTCGAGCACGCACACGCCCACCACCTTGCACAGGTAGCCCAGCGCGGCAGGCGACCCCACCGTCACGGCGGCGGTGCCGGCGAACGGCTGCAGGCTCTCCGGGCGGCGCGCCCACAGATGCAGGGCGTGGCCGCCGGCGAGGATGCGTTGGGCGATGGGGAGGCCCT
This sequence comes from Actinomycetota bacterium, assembly GCA_030645675.1. Classification (GTDB taxonomy): domain Bacteria; phylum Actinomycetota; class Acidimicrobiia; order Acidimicrobiales; family Ilumatobacteraceae; genus UBA668. Next base: position 7,283 of record JAUSLQ010000285.1, read on the forward strand.
GGGAACCAAGGCCGATGAAACCGACGTTCATGCCACCATTGCTAGCGCACTCGACCGACCGCGCAAGACTGGGCGCCATGATCAAGATCGCTGAACCGGCCCCTCGTCAACCGGCGCAGAGCCCGGCATGAGCGCCGATCCGCAGGGCCCAGGTCGCCTCGCCGGACGGGTGGCCATCGTCACCGGCGCCAGCCGCGGCATCGGCAAGGCGATCGCGTTCGCCTTCGGCCAGGAGGGCGCGGCGGTGGCTGTGGTGGCGCGCAGCGAGGCCCAGTGGGATCCGCGATTGCCCGGCACGATCCACGACACCGTGGCCGAGATCGAAGCCGCGGGCGGCACGGCAGTGGCGGTGCCCGCCGACCTCGCTCAGCCGGCGGAGGTCGACGGCATCGTCGAGCGAGTGCACGCACTGCTCGGTCCGGTGAGCATCTTGGTGAACAACGCGGCACTGACGGTGCCCGGCCGCCCGCGGCCCGCAGGCAGCGAGCCGGCCTCGGCCGCCCGCCCCGCAGGCGACGCGACGCCGACCCAGAAGCCCACGCGCATCGGCGCTTCGTTCGTCGACTTCCCGTTGAAGGGCTTTCGGCAGCACTTCGAGGTCGGCCTGTTCGCCGGCTATCGGTTGATGCAGTTGGCGCTGCCCGACATGATCGCGGCTGGGAGCGGCTCGATCGTCAACATCAGCTCGGTCGCCGGCTTCATCCCCGGTGAGGGGCCGTACCCGCTGGGCACGTCCAGCGGGTTGGCGGCCTACGGCGGTAACAAGGCGGCGCTGCACCACCTCAGCCAGTGCGTGGCGTGCGAGGTGCAGCAATACGGAATCGCGGTGAACGTGCTGTCGCCGAGCGAACCGGTGATCACACCGGGCAACCTGGTGGCCGCGGCGGGGGAGACCAACTGGGCCAGCCCGGAAGAGTTCGCCGAGGCCACGTTGCGCGTGGCGCTGGCCGACCCGGAGGTGATGAACGGTCAGCTGCTGTGGAGCGACGACGTGCTGCACCCCGAGCACGGCCACCGGGGTTGGCTGCGTCCGCTGGTCTGAGCGGCCGGCCCAGGACGCTGGCCCCGGCCGAGCGGGCGTCAGGCGATCTCGTAGCGGATGGGTAGATGCTTCACACCACTGACGAACGTCGAGCGGGTGAGCTGCGGTGTGCCGGCCAGCTCGACGCTCCTCAGTCGCGGCAGCAACGCGCCGAACAGCGCCTTCAGCTCCATGCGGGCCAGCATCGCGCCCAGGCAGTAGTGCACCCCGAAGCCGAACGCGAGGTGCTTGTTCGGGGTGCGGCCGACGTCGAAGGTGAACGGGTCGGCGAACACCTCCTCGTCGCGGTTCGCCGCCCAGTACGACAGCAGCACGTCCTGGCCGGCCTTCACCGTCGTGCCGCGGATGTCGTAGTCGACCGTGGCGGTGCGCATGAAGTGCTTCACCGGGGAGGTCCAGCGGATGATCTCGTCGACGGCCAGCGGCAGCAACGACGGGTCGGCCTGCAGCCGGGCCAGCTGGTCGGGGTGCTCGAGGAGGGCCTTCATGCCACCGGCCATCGCGTTCGACGTGGTGTCGTGGCCGGCCGTGGCGGCGATGATGTAGTAGCCGAGCTGCTCCTTGTGGCCGATCGGCTGGCCGTCGACGATGCCGTTGGCGATCACCGACGCGAGGTCGCCGGTGGGGTTCGCCTTGCGCTCGGCGGTGATGCCGTCGAAGTAGGCGACGAAGTCGGCCACCGTCTGCAGGATTCCGGCCAGCGCGTCGTCGTCGCGCTTGAACTCCTCGTCCTCCGCACCGAACAGCTCTTGGGTCAGCCGCAGCATGCGCGGGTAGTCGCTCTCCGGCAGGCCCAGAATGGCCAGGATGACGTACAGCGGGTACTGCATCGCGATGTCGGCGGCGAAGTCGCACTCACCGCCCTTGTCGATCATCGTCTGAATGGAACGCTCGGCCAGCTCGGCGAGGCGGGTGTCGAGCAGGGCCAGGTTCTTGGGCAGGAACCAATCGGCGGTGAGGTTGCGGTGGGCGCGGTGCTCGGGGTCGTCCATCTGCACCAGTGACTTCACGATGTGGCCCTGCAGGTCGCGCATCGCGTCGGCTTCCTTGTTGCCCAGGATGCAGCGTGGGGCGTTCAAGAACTCGGCCGGGTGCAGCTCGACGTCGAGCACGTCGGCGTGCTTGGTGAGCACGAAGAACGGGTTCACGTCGGGGTGCTCCACCCAGTGCACCGGGGCCTCATCGCGCAAGCGGGTGGTGACCCCGTGGAAGAACGCCTCGTCGGTGAACGTCTCGCCGGTGAGGAACGCCTGGCCGCACTCGTGGAGGGTGAGATCGTGGAAGCTGGTCATGTGGGCCTCGCTGAGTTCGTGACGATCGGGTAGAACCGCGGCACCGTACCACGAGGTATGGCAGCTGTCGACACCAGGGTTTTACCCGTCTCGGCGCCGCGGGGTATGGCCCGCGTCGGCGCGGAGCGCGCGGCAGAATGGGTGCCGTGGACCCGCGCAGCAAGGACGACTACTTCGAGGCCGGCATGGCGCTGCTGGCCGACGGGGGCGTGCACGCCGTCACCATCGCCCGCCTGTGCAGCGCGCTGGGTGTCACCAAGGGCAGCTTCTACCACCACTTCCGCGGGGTCGACGACTACAAGACCCACCTGCTGGGGCACTGGTCGGTGGAGACCGAGCGACAGGTGCTGCGCGCCGCCGGTGCCGTCTCCGACCCGATGGAGCGGCTCGACGTGCTGCGCGAGGCCGGCATCACCCTGCACCACGAGGCCGAGGTCGCCATCCGTGCCTGGTCGCGCACCGACCCCGCGGCATGGAAGGTGCGGGAGAAGGTCGATGCCGCTCGCGAGCGCACCGTGGCCGACGCGTACTCCGAGGTGGGTGTTCCCGTCGACGTGGCACAACTGCTGGGCCGCCTGGGCGTGGCCGTGCTGGTGGGTGCGCAGCACCGCAGCGAGGTCACAGATCGCGCTGCGCTGCGCGAGATGTACGTGCGCCTGCACGAGATGACGATGGCCACGTTCGTGTCGCCGGTCAGCGCCGTGCGCCCCAGCTGATCGCCCCGCGTGCGGCGGCGACGGCCGTGCTGAACGAGGCCTGCAGCAGGTAGCCGCCGGTGGGCGCCTCCCAGTCGAGCATCTCGCCGGCCACGAACACGCCAGGCAGGCGACGCAGCATGAACTGCTCGTCGATCTCGGCGAGCGCGATGCCGCCGGCGCTGGAGATCGCGCGGGCCAGTGGCATCACTGCCGGCACCACCAGCGGCACAGCCTTCACCAGCGCGGCGAGCGCGGCCGGCTCGGTGGGCACGTCGTTGCCGGTGGCTTCGCGCAGCAAGGCCACTGCCGCCGGGGCCAGCCCCAGCGCCCGGCGCAGCGAGTTGGCCAACGAGTCCTTCGGCCGGCGGCGGGCCCACCGCGCCCGCACCTCGGCCGCTGACAGGTCGGGGTGCAGATCGACCGCGACCGGGCAGCTGCCCTGTGCCTCGATCGTGTCGCGGATGGCTGCCGACTGGGCGTACACCGGACCCGACTCCAGGCCGTCGGCGGTGATGGTCGCGTCGCCGCGCACCCAGGTGCCGTCCACGCCGAGTGCGATGTTCTTCAGCGGCACACCGGCGAAGCGCTGCCCGAATCGCGGCGACCACGCCACGCGGATGCCACAGTTGGCCGGCCGCAGCGCCAGCACGTCCACACCCGCGTCGCGGAACGTCTGCACCCATGTGCCGTCGCTGCCGACGCGCGGCCAGCTGGCCCCACCCAACGCGAACACGACGGCATCGGCGGTGTCCTCCGACGTGCTGCTGTCGGTGTGCTCGAAGCGCAGCGTGGTGGGGCGCAGGTCGCCGGCAGGTGTGGCGCTCCAGCCCAGCCAGCGACTGCGCAGCTCGATCGTGACGCCCAGATCGTTCAGGCGGGTCAGCCAGGCACGCAGCAGGGGAGTGGCGCGCATCGCCGTCGGGAACACGCGGCCGCTGGAGCCGACGAACGTGGTCTCGCCGAGCTCCGCGCTCCATGCCCGCAGCGCCGCTGGATCGAAGGCCCGTACGGCAGCCACCACCTGCGGCGCGTCGCCGTAGCGGGCCAGCAGCTGGGGCAACGGCTCGGCGTGGGTCAGGTTGAGGCCGCTGCGCCCGGCCAGCAGCAGCTTGCGGGCCACGGACGGCATGTGCTCGTGCACGGTCACGATCGCCCCGGAGGTTGCCATCTGTTCGGCCGCCATCAGGCCCGCCGGGCCTCCGCCCACCACGATCGCGATCATCGTCTTCCATCCTTCCACGAGGCAGCTGCAACGCGTGCTTGACGCTCGCGGCCGACAGGTTTACGGTGGATGAAACAGGCAGGGTCGGGTCTCCTAGTCGCTGCTGCTGCTGTCGTTGCAGGCGCTGAAGGCCCGCCCCCGCCGCACCGTCGCACTGCCGTGCTCAGCGCCGGGTCAGGCCGACCTGGCTCGGCCCACGCCACGAGCGAATCTCGGAGCAGCGACATGACTGGAGTTGGCCAGAACGGTGCGCCGGCCGGGGCGGAAAAGTCACTGAAATGGTTGTCATCGTTTGCCTACCTACCGGTAGGTCGGGTGGGCTAGGCTGGTTGCATGACTACCGAGGCCGCCGTGCACCCTCGAGCCCGTACCCAGTCGTTGAACGACGTGCGGGCCATCATCCCCGAGTCGTGCTACGAGCGCTCGCTCACGCGAGCCTGGCTGGCCGTGCTGCAGGCGATCGTGCTCTACGCCGCCCCGGTGGTTGGCCTCGCGCTCACCGACACCTGGTGGGCGGTGCTGGGTCTGTGGGTGCTGGCCGGGCTGGGTGTGGCCGGGCTGTTCGTCGTCGGCCACGATGCCTCGCACGGCGCGCTGGTCGACTCCCGCCGCCTGAACCGCGGCTTGGCCCAGCTGTGCATGGTGCCCAGCGGCCATGTGGAAGCCGCCTGGGATCTCGGCCACAACCGCATCCACCACGGCTACACCACCCGCCAGAGCTTCGACTTCGTGTGGCACCCCTCGACGGTGGAGGAGTACCGGGCGATGGGCCGCCTCGGCCGCCTGCGTCACCGCTTCGAGTGGTCGTGCTTCGGCTCGGGCGCGTACTTCCTGCGCACCGTGTGGTGGCAGAAGATGTGGCGCTTCAACGCACCCGGCAAGCGCCACGACGCGATCGTGCGCGACAAGTTCACCCTGGGCGGCGTGTTGGCGCTGATGTTGGCCGGCACGGTCGTGCTCGGTGCCCTCACCGGTGGCGTGGTCGGTGCCTTCTGGGTGCCGTTCAAGATGCTGGTGGTGCCGTTCCTGCTGTTCGTGCAGATCATCGGCTGGACCGTGTACGTGCACCACGTCGACCCCGACATCAAGTGGTGGACGCGCAAGGAGTGGACCCAGTTCCACGGACAGATGGACTCCACCACCATCCTGCACATCCCCGCCGTGCTGAACAAGCTGTGGTTCTACAACATCATGGTGCACGTGCCGCACCACGTGGATGCCCGCATCCCGTTCCACCAGCTGCCGAAGGCGGCGGAGGCGATCACCGCGGCGTACCCCGACACGGTGCGCACGTCGCGTCTGTCGCCAGGCAGCTACTTCCGGGCGACCAAGGCGTGCAAGCTGTACGACTTCGATGCCGGCCGCTGGCTGCCGTACTCCGCAGCAGCAGCAGCACCGGCAGCGGCACCCGCCGCCGGCTGACGCAGCCGTTGTCCGCCGGCCCGACGCAGTCGTGGCCGGTCAGCTCGGTCCACCCGGCCAGCTCGGTCCATCGGGCCAGCTCGGTCAGCTCTGTGGCTCGGGCGACACCACCACCACCGGGCAGTGCGCATGGCCGGCGACCTGCGACGCCACCGAACCCATCACCAGGCTGAGGAAACCTCCGTGGCCGCGCCGGCCCAACACCACCAGATCGGCGGTCTGGCTGGCCTCGATCAACGCCGTGGCGGCCGAGCCCTGATGTACGCGCGTGGTCACCTGCACGCCCTCGGCCGCGCCGGCCGCCTTGGCCAGTGTCTCGGCCACGATCGCCTCGCCGCAGTCCTGCAGATCGGTGCCGGGGTACGGCATCATGCCGGAGGCATCGGCGATGTAGGGCATGTGCCAGCTGTGCAGCACCTCCACGGCATCGCCGCGCAGGCGGGCCTCCGCCAGTGCCCAGCGCAGTGCGTGCACCGAACCTTCCGACCCGTCGACACCGACGATGATCGTGCCACTTGGAACCCGCTGGGATTCGTTCATGACGACTCCTCCTGGGCCGTCGCCGGTGGCGACAGTGCCATCCGTCGGCCCGACTTCACCGTACCTCCGCGCCCACGGTTCCACTGCGATCGGAGGCCGTGGTGAACCCCTGCGCGGCCGGCTCAGTCGACCTGCTGCATCAGCGAGAACGCGTGCTGGGCGGTGAGGCCGCCGTCGACGACCAGCGAGTGGCCGGTGACGAAGCCGGCGGCGTCGCTGGCCAGCCACACCGCGGCGGCAGCGATGTCGTCGGGCTGGCCCAGGCGACGGATGGGTGTGGTGTTCACCAGCAGGTCGTGCAGGCGTTCGTTGGCCAGGTAGCCCTTCATCGCCGGCGTCAGCGTGACGCCCGGGCAGATGCAGTTCACCCGGATGCCCTTCGGTGACAGGTCGACGGCCAGGGCACGCGTCAGGTTGATCACCGCTGCCTTGGTGGCGTTGTACGCGATGAGGTTCTCGTCGGCGGCGATGCCGGAGATGGACGCGGTGGAAATGATCGAGCCGCCTGGCGCGATGTGCGGCGCCGCGTACTTGGCGCCGAGGAACACCGACGAGACGTTGGTGCGCCACACGATGTCCCAGTCTTCCTCCGCCAGTTCTACGGCCCCGCCCACACGGACGGTGGCCGCGTTGTTGAACAGCACGTCGAGCCGGCCGAACTCGGCCAGTGTGCGGTCGACCATCGCACTGAGCTGCGCAGCCTGCGACACGTCGACCTCGACCGCGATCGCCCGCCCGCCGGCAGCCTGCACGAGATCGACGGTTTGCTGCGCCTTGTGGCCGCGCACGTCAGCGACAGTGACGGACGCGCCTTCGGCGGCGAACTGCAACGCGCTGGCGCGGCCGATGCCAGAACCCGCGCCGGTGATGATGACGGACTTGCCGTCCAGGCCTGTCTGCATGGTCGTGTGCTTTCGTGATCGAAGAGAGGGTGAGAGGAGAAGGCTGGTGCGGAGCGTGCTGCGGCGCAGCTAGGCGTGCAGGATCTGGCCGCCGTCGACGTGCAACGTCTGGCCGGTGACGAAGTCGCTGTCGGCGCAGGCGAGGAACACTGCCACCGGGCCGATGTCGCGGTCGACGTCGCCCCAGCGGCGCAGGGGGATGGTGCCGATCAGCTTCTCCTTGATGCCCGGGCGATCCTCGAAGAAGGCGTTGGCCGAGTCGGTGACGATGGTGGGCACCAGCACGTTGACGTAGATGCTGTAGCGGCCCCACTCGTTGGCAGCGGTGCGGGTGAGTGCACGGATGCCTTCCTTGGTGGCGTTGTAGGCGGCGGTGCCCTTCATCGCGCCGACGCCGTTGCCCGAGCCGAAGTTGATGATCTTCCCGCCGTGCTCCTTCATGTGCGGGAACACCGCCTGCATGCCGTAGAGCGTGGCCTTCAGGCCGGTCTGGAAGGTGTGGTCCCAGATGTCGTCGGGGAACGACTCCAGCGGCACGTAGCCGGGAGAGCCCTCCGGCTTGTCGGCGGTGCCGAAGCCCTGCGCGTTGTTCACCAGGATGTCGACGCCACCGAAGTGCGCCACGGTCTGGTCGACCATCGCGTCGATCTCCTCGCGCGAACCGACGTCGCACGTGATGCCCAGAGCGGTGCCGCCCTTGGCCGTGATCTCGGCGACGACGGCCTCCACCGTGCCGCGCGAGCGGGAGGCGACGACGACGTTGGCGCCTTCCTCGGCGTAGGAGAGGGCAATGGCGCGGCCGATGCCGCGGCCGGCGCCGGTGACGATGGCGGTCTTGCCGGCGAGCCGGCCGGTGCGTTCACTTGACATGTTCGTCAAACTCCCACACTTCGACGCTGGATATCAAGCATTCGGCCGGTCGGAATGGTTGAGTGGGGGGTGTGGAGGATCATCTCTCGATCCACGGCGGGTCCGTGGCCCGCACCGACGGACTGAGCTCCGCAGACGCTGCCCAACGGTTGCGGCAGGACGGGCCGAACCGCTTGCCGGCGGTGAAACGGCCGTCGGCGACGCGCCGCTTCTTGGGCGAGATGGTGCACTTCTTCGCGCTGATGCTGTGGGTGGCCGGTGGGCTGGCCCTGCTGGCCGGCATGCCGCAGCTGGGCATCGCGATCTTCGGCGTGATCGTGGTGAACGCGCTGTTCTCGTTCCTGCAGGAGGCCCGCGCCGACCGGGCGGCCGAGCGGCTGCGCGAGCTGCTGCCGGCGCGAGTGACAGTGAGGCGCGACGGGCGCCCGCAGACCGTGGATGCCGACCAGGTGGTGGTGGGCGACCGGCTGCTGGTGGAGGCCGGCGACCGCGTGCCAGCCGACGCGACCGCGGTCAGCGTCAACGGCCTGCTGCTGGACACCTCGCTGCTCACCGGGGAGAGCCGGCCGTCGTCCATCGCGGTCGACGATCTCCTGCCCGCCGGCACGTTCGTGGTGGAGGGCACCGGCGAGGCACAGGTGACGGCGGTCGGTGCCGCCACGCGCCTGGCCTCCATCGCCCAGCTCACCACATCTGCCGAGAAGCCGGAGACGCCACTCACCCGCGGCATCGCCGAGGTCGTGCGCATGATCGCGATCATCGCCGTCGGCGTCGGCATCTTGTTCTTCGCGGTGTCACTGCTGATGGGCAACGGTGCCGACGACGGCTTCGTGTTCGCCATCGGCGTCACCGTCGCGCTGGTGCCCGAGGCGCTGCTGCCGACGGTGACGCTCTCGCTGGCATGGGGTGCCGAGCAGATGGCCAAGCGGCAGGTGCTGGTGCGCAGCCTGGAAGCCGTGGAGACGCTGGGTTCCACCACGTTCATCTGCACCGACAAGACCGGCACGCTGACGATGAACCAGATGTCGGTGGTGGCCGCTTGGACCCCCGCCTCGACGGTGACGGTGGTCGGGGTCGGCTACGAGCCGGTGGGCGAGGTAGCCGTTGAGGGTGAGGTAGCCGTGGAAGGTGAGGCCAGCCGGGCCGGGCCGACGGCGCTGGCCCTGGCCGGGGCGCGGTGCGCGACCGGGTACGCGTTCGAGAAGGATGGCGCCTGGTTGGCGCACGGCGACCCGATGGAGGCCGCCGTCGATGCGTTCGCCCGCCGGCTGGGCATCGACACCGACGCCGATCGGGTGGCGCGCCCCGAAGCCATGCGCTTCCCGTTCGACCACCGCCGCCGGCGGATGTCGGTGGTGATCGACGGTGAGGTGGTGGTGAAGGGGGCCCCCGACGGTGTGCTGCCACTGTGCGCCGAGCAGGACGGCGCGGCCGAGGCGATCGAAGGCTTCACCCGCCGTGGGCTGAGGGTGCTCGCGGTCGCCCACCGGCCCACGGGCGGCCAGCGGGTGGCGTCGGCCACCGATGCCGAACAGGGGTTGCAGCTGTTGGGCGTGATCGCGCTGCAAGACCCTCCGCGGCCGGGGGTGCACGCAGCCATCGACGCCTGCCGGAAGGCGCAGGTGAAGATCGCCATGGTCACCGGCGACCACCCCGACACCGCCGCTGCCATCGCCACCGAGGTCGGCCTGCGCCGCCCCACCGACCCGGTGATGATCGGGAGCGAGCTGCCTGCAGACGAAAAGGAACTCGGCGAAGTGCTGGACCACGACGGCATCGTCATCGCACGCGTGTCGCCGGAGGACAAGTTGCGCATCGCCCGCGCGCTACGTGCGCGCAGCCACGTGGTGGCGATGACCGGCGACGGCGTGAACGACGCACCCGCGCTGCACGAGGCCAACATCGGCATCGCGATGGGCGCATCGGGCACCGACGTGGCGCGAGAGGCAGCCGACCTCGTGCTGCTGGACGACCACTTCGCCAGCATCGTCGCCGGCATCGAACAGGGGCGCACCACGTACGTCAACATCCGCCGCTTCCTCACCTACCACCTCACCGACAACGTTGCCGAGCTGACCCCGTTCGTGGTGTGGGTGCTGTCGGGCGGCAACTTCCCGCTCGCCCTGGGCGTGCTGCAGATCCTCGCGCTCGACATCGGCACCGACACCCTTTCCGCGGTCGCGCTGGGTGCCGAGCCGCCCAGCAGCCATCTCGTGGAGGGCCCGCCGGTCAAGGGGAAGTTGATGAACCGCACCGTCGTGCGGCGGGCGTTCGGTGTCCTCGGCCCTACCATCGCGTTCGCCTCCATGGTCGCGTTCGTGGTGTCGTTGATGGCCGCTGGTTGGTGGCCCGGCGAGCCGTGGCCCAGCGATGCGGGCATCGCCGCCGCCTCGGGCGCGGCGTTCATGACGGTGGTGCTGGGCCAGAAGGCCAACGCGTTCGCCTGCCGCAGCTCCACCCGCCGCCCGGGCCAGCTGGGCTGGCGCACGAACCGATTGCTGCTGTTCACGGGGGTCATCGAGCTGGCGTTCGCACTGACGGTGCTGCTGGTGCCGCCGATCGCTCGCGAACTGGGGCAGGCCAACCCGCCGCTGCTGGGCTGGCTGGTGGCCGTGCTGTCGATGCCGCTGATGCTGTTGGTCGACGCGCTGGAGAAGCGCCACCACGCCCGCCGCATGCGGCACCCTGCCCCGCCCGAGCGCTGACCGGCTGCTCGTGCGTCGCCGGGGACCGGTGGCGTGTGAGGCCCTCGTGTCAGGTGGCGTGTCAGGTGGCGTGTCGGGCCTCGGGTCAGGCGCCGATGGCGTTGCCGTCGGCGTCGACCACGAACCACACGCCGCCCACGCCCTGGCCGTTGGTGTCGCCGGCAGCGGTGTCGCCGGCGAAGTAGTACAGCGGGTGATCGTTGAACGCGAGCTGGGGCTTGCCGTCCGCGCCGGTGATCACCGTGAACGAGGAGTCATCGAGGCCGTCGCCGACGGTGGGCTCGCCGGTGACGCCGAACGCCGGCCAGTTGCTGGCGCAGCCGCCCGTGCACGTGCTGACGGGGCCGGTGTCGGCGGTGAACAGGTACAGGGTGCGGCCGGCGCCGTCGACCAGGATGGTGCCCAGCGCCGACTCGGCGAGCGCCACGGTGGTGTCGCCCGTGGCCGGCGGGTCGGTCGCCGAACTGGGCACCGTGGTCTCGTCGTCGCCCTCGGTGCCGCCGGTGGAGTCGCTTGCGGCCACAGTCGTGGGCGTGACGGTCGGAGCGGCGGTGGTAGCGGTGGTGGCCGTGTCGTCGCCACAGGAGGCGAGAGCCAGTGCCAGCGGAACGGCGAGCAATGCGAATCGGGAACGGGTCATTGGTCCTCCTGCAGATGCGACACGGTGGTGTCGGCAGGTAGGTACGTTCACCGAGGCAAGAAGGATTGCAATCCTTTCGCGCCCGGGCCACGTACATTCGGCGTGGTGCGCACAGCCGACCGGCACGACCGGCTCTCCGACGAGGCCTTGCTGGCCGCCGTCGCGCTCGGCGAACGCGACGCTGTTGCAGTGTTCGTGCGCCGCTTCCAACGGCGCGTGTACGGCCTGGCGATCACGATCGTCGGCGATCGCAACCTCGCCGAAGACGTCGCCCAGCAGGCGTTCGAGCGGGCCTGGCGCCACGCCGGCTCGTACGACGGGCGCAGGGCGGCGGTGGCCACCTGGTTGATGACGATCACGCGCAACCTGGCGATCGATGCCGTGCGCGTGCGACGGCCGCTGCCGGTCGATCCGTTCACCGCTGCGGAACTGCTGGGCCCTGCCGGCGACGACCCGGCCGGCGCGGCGGTGGACACCGACGATCTGTCGCGGCTGCGCCGGGCGCTGCGCACGTTGCCCGACGAGCAGCGCCGGGCGGTGCTGCTGGCCACCGTCGGCGGGCGCACGACCGGCGAGATCGGCGAGATCGAGGGCGTGCCGGTGCCCACGGCGAAGACCCGGCTGCGAATGGGCCTGCGCAGGCTGCGCACGACGATGGCGAGCGAGGTGGAGCGATGAACGAGCAGGGCTGCACCCGGTTCGACGAGCAACTGGAAGAGCTGGCCGTGGGCGACCTCGCCGAGCCGGAGCGCGGGCTGCTGCTTGCCCATGTCGCCACGTGTGGCTTGTGCCGCGAGCGCCTCGACGATCTGCTGGCGCTCACCGACAACTTGCTCGCGTTCGCTCCGCAGCACGAACCGCCGCCCGGCTTCGAATCGCGGGTGCTCGAGCGCCTGGGTGTGGCCGAGCCCGCGGCGCGGCGGGCGCGCCAGCGGCACACGTCGCCGTGGTGGGTGGCGGCTGCCGCCGTCGCACTCTTGGGGGCCGTGGCCACCGGCATCGGGCTGGGCCGCAGCAGATGGGACGACGATCCCACCGCCGCCGGGGCCGGTGCGGTGGCCGGCGAGGGCCCGATCGTTGCGGCCGACGGACGGGAGCTGGGCACCATCCAGTTGGTCGACGGCCCGCACCCGTTCGCGTTGGTCACGATCGACCGACCGGTGGACCGGGGGCAACGGGTCACCTGCCAGTTGGTGCTGGCCGACGGCAGCGCCGTCACGGTGGGGTGGTGGGACTACACCGACGTGAAGGCCGGTGTGTGGGCAGTGGGGGTGGCCCCCAGCCTGCTGGATGCGGTGGGCATGCGCATCCTCGACGAACAGGGCTCGGTGCTGGCCACCGCGACCCTGGCCTGACGCGTCGGTTCGGCCGCACGCGCCGCGGCCGGCGGCTCAGTTCAGGTGCATGCCGCCATCGACGTGCAACGTGTCGCCGGTGACGAAGCGCGACCGATCGGACACCAGGAACAGCGCACCCTCGGCGACGTCGTCGGCGGTGCCCTTGCGCTTCAGCGGGCGGCGCGAGTCGGCGATCTTCTGCAGCCGCTCGTCCATCGTCACGGTCATGTCGGTGGCGGCGGCCGGCGACAGCGAGTTGACGCGGATGCCGAACTTGCCCAGCTCCTTCGCAGCACTGAGTGTGAGTGCGTGCAGCCCGGCCTTCGATGCGCTGTACGCCGCCTGACCGACGTTGCCGCGCTCGCCGGCCCACGAGATGACGTTCAGCACCACTCCGCCACCCTGCTCCTTCATCACCCGGGTGACGGCACGCAACGTGGCGAACGGGCCGCTGAGGTTCGTCGCGAGGGTGGCGTCCCACCGTTCGTCGGTGACGCCGGTGATGAAGTTGTCCAGCGCGACGCCGGCGTTGTTCACCAGGATGTCGACACGGCCGAACGTGGCCACCGTCGCGGCCACGAGCGCGTCGGCGGTGCCCGGCCGGCCGATGTCGCCGGCGAAGGCGATGGCTCCGGGCAAGGACGCGGCCACCTCGGCGCACAGCGCGGCGTCGCGGCCGTGCACCACCACCGACGCGCCCTCGGCGGCGAAGCGCTCGGCGATCGCACGGCCGAGGCCGCGGGTGCTGCCGGTGACGATCGCGACCTGTCCGGAGAGCTCTGCTGCAGCCATGCGCTGCACCGTACTTGCGGGCGTTGTTCCGCGGTAGCTTCACCCAATGGCTGGTTCGATCCTTGGCACCCGGGTGCAGCGCACCGAAGACCCCGAGCTGGTGGTGGGCAGTGCCCGCTACGTCGCCGATCTCGAACTGCACCACCCGGTGCACCTGGTGTTCGTGCGCTCCGAGCAAGCACACGCGCGGCTGCTGGGCATCGACACAGAGCAGGCCCGGCAGATGCCCGGTGTGGTCGCGGTGTTCACCGCCGCCGATCTCGGCGTGGCCCCACACCACGGGATGGTGAAGGTGCACGAGGACTTCGCCAAGCCGCCGTTGGCGGAGGGCAAGGTGCGGCACGTGGGCGAGGCGGTGGCCGTGGTCGCGGCGGAATCGGTGGCCCAGGCGCGCGACGCGGCCGACGCAGTGATCGTGCACTACGCGCCGCTGCCGGTGGTGGTCGACGCGGAAGGTGCACTGGCCGAGGGGGCGCCGGTGCTGTTCGAGCAGCACGGCGACAACATCGCGATGTCCAGCATCGACCCGGACGACAGCACACTGTTCGGCGACGCCGACGTCGTGGTGCGCGGCCGCTACGTCAACCAGCGCCTCGCCGTGGCCCCGATGGAACCACACGGCGCGGCGGCGGTACCGGAGGCCGACGGCAGGCTGACGTTCTACGGCTCCACCCAGATGCCGCACCTGCTGCACCTGTTGTTGTTCCGGGCACTGCGGGTGGAGAAGAGCCAGGTACGGGTCGTCGTGCCCCACGTCGGTGGCGGCTTCGGCGGCAAGGCCGGGCTCTACAGCGAGCAGGTGGTGGTAGCCGCCGTGGCAATGCGCCTCGGCCGCCCGGCGACGTGGATGTCCACCCGCAGCGACGACATGGTGTCGCTGGCCCACAGCCGCGCCCAGGTGCAGTACGTCGAGCTGGGCTGCCGGCGCGACGGCACGTTCACCGGCCTGCGCGTGCGGCTGGTGGGCGATGCCGGCGCATACCCGGGCCTCGGTGCAGGGCTGCCGGCCGGCACCCGCCGCATGTCGAACGGCACCTACGCGTTCACCGGCATCCAGTTCGACGTGGCGGTCGCCGCCACCAACACCACCCCCACCGGCGCGTACCGCGGAGCCGGTCGGCCGGAGGCCACCGCCTTGCTCGAGCGGGCGGTGGACCATGCCGCGCTGACACTGGGCATCGACCCCATCGAGATCCGCCACCGCAACCTGCTGGCCGACGACGTGTTCCCGTTCCGCACCATCACGGGCGTCACCTACGACACCGGTGCCTACCGCACACCGCTGGACGAAGCGGCTCGGCTGGCGGGCTACGCCGAGCTGCGTGCCCAGCAGGCGGCGCGCCGCGCCAGCGGCGACCCGAAGCTGCTGGGCATCGGTGTCGCCAGCTACGTGGAGATCACCGCCGGGGGCAGCACCAGCGAGTACGGCTCGGTGGCGGTGCAACCCGACGGCAGCGTGGTGGTGATGGCCGGCACCTCGGCGCACGGCCAGGGGCACCAGACGGCGTTCGCGATGATCGTCAGCGCCCAGACCGGTATCCCTGTCGGTCGCATACGTCTGCTGCAGAGCGACACCGATCTGGTGCGCAGCGGTGGCGGCACGGGTGGGTCGCGCTCGCTGCAGCTGGGCGGGTCGGCTGTGCACCGCGCCACCGAGGCCATGGTCGACAAGGCGCGCCAGCTGGCGGCGCGCCTGCTGGAAGCCGACCCCGCCGACATCGTGGTCGACACCTCCGAAGGCCGCGTGGGCGTGGCCGGCGTGCCGGCCTCATCACTTGATTGGGCGGCGCTGGCGACCGCCGCGCTCGAACAGCCGGATGCGGTGGACCACGGCGACGGCACCGAAGGCCTGGCCGCCCAACTCGACTTCACCCAGGCCGACGCGACGTTCCCCTTCGGCGCGCACATTGCCGTGGTGGAGGTGGACAGCGACACCGGCAAGGTCTCCCTGTTGCGCCACATCGCCGTCGACGACTGTGGCACGGTGCTGAACCCACTGCTGGTCGAGGGCCAGCAGCACGGCGGCGTGGCCGCCGGTGTCAGCCAGGCGTTGTACGAGCACGTGCAGTACGACGACGAGGGCAACCCGCGCACCGGCAACCTGATGGACTACGCACTGCCGTCAGCGGCGGAGTTCCCCGATTTCGAGGTGCACAGCACCCAGACGCCCACCCCGCTGAACCCTCTGGGCGCCAAGGGCATCGGCGAGGCCAGCACCATCGGCAGCACGCCGGCCGTGCAGAACGCGGTCATCGACGCGCTCGCCCACCTGGGGGTGCGGCACATCGACCTGCCGTGCACCAGCGAGCGGGTGTGGCGCGCGCTGCGCGACGCGGCCGCCGGCACGTTGCCCGATCCGTGGAGCGAACCGCCGGCGGTGTTCAGCCGTCTGGCCGCAGGCAACGAGTTGGATGCCGCGAGCCTGGAGGCCGTCGAGGGCATCTGAGTGCCTCTGCGGGCATCGGCGAGGAGGTGCCGTATTTCGCTGCCAGCGGTTCGGTATAGCGTTCGGCAATGCAGGTCAACCCGCCCACAGGTCCGCAGTCAGGCCCGCCTCCCGGCTGGCCGGGTGCCCCCGCCGGCCCGCCCGGCGCGCCTGCCTGGCCACCGCAGCCCGGCAGCTATCCCCTGGGCAGCTATCCGGCTGGCGGCTATCCACCGGGCAGCTATCCACCGGGCAGCTACGTGCCCGGTGGCACCCCGCCGGCACGGACGAAGAAGATGCGCAAGGGGTGGATCATCGGCGGCATCGTGATGGCAGTGTTGGGCCTGCTGGTGGTGATCGGTGGTGCCATCGCTCTCGTGGTCAGCCGCACCGCCTCCAGCCTCGATCCTGTGGCCCAGGGCAACATGCCGGGCACCACTGCGTTCGTCGCCGAAGCGCAGAAGTACGACGTGATGCTCGTCACCTCGCGTCGCACCAGCGCCGAGTTCTCGGCCAACGTGGACTGCACGGTCACCCTGTCCGACGGCAGCACGCTGACGCTCGACGGCTCCCGTCAGGCGGTCGCGACGGATGTCGGTAACACCCAGTCGATCGGCTCGTTCACCGCCCTCGCCGGGCCCACTCAGGTGTTCTGCGCTGCCGGCAGCGCCGACGGCCGGTTCATCGTCGATGAGGAGAGCGCGTTGGCGAAGATCGCCATCGTCGTGCTGTTCGTGGGTGTCGGCCTGTTGCTGCGGGGCATCGGGCTGACGCTGGCGGGTGTGTTCTGGAAGAAGGCCGTGCCGTCGGTCACTTGACGGACTCGTCAGGTGCCCGGTGTGCTCGGTAGCTTCTGAGGGATGCATCCCTCCGGCCTCCACGTCGTCCGTCACCACGCCGACGCACCTGGCCCGCCGGTGGTGCTGGTGCACGGTGCGCCGGATCGCAGCAAGAACTTCGCTCACGTGGTGCACCAGCTGTCGGATCTGCCGGTCACCATCTACGACCGACGCGGCTACGGCAAGTCGCTGGCCGCGGGCGAGCACGGCGGCGGGTTCCACACCCACGCCGCCGATCTCATCGCGTTGCTCGACGACACACCCTCGATCGTGGTCGGGCAGAGTGCTGGCGGAGCGATCGGCATGCTGGCCGCCACATTGCGCCCCGACCTGTTCCTTGCGCTCGGTGTCTGGGAGCCCCCGATGGTGCCCTGGATGTGGTGGGTGGGGATGGACGCATGGCAGCGCACGATGACGTCCGTGATGTTCACCGACACCATCGCGCTCGGCGAGCAGTTCAATCGCATGATCCTCGGCAACGAACGGTGGGAGCAATTGGCCGAGCGCACGCAAGAGCTGCTGCGTGCCGAGGGTGAGGCGTTCCGGGCCGACATGCGGTCGCAGATCGAGCCGTACTTCGACCTTGCCGATCTGACGGTGCCGATGGTGGTGGGCTGCGGCACGAGTTCGTTCGACGAAACGCATCGCACCGCCCCGCACCGGTTGGCCGCGCGGCTGGGCGCCGAGCTGCTGGTGGTGGACGGCGCCGATCACTTCTCCCACCTCAGCAACCCGGCTGCGTGGGTGCGGCTGGTGCGGGCCACGGTCGAGCTGGCCGGCTGCCGCGCCGGAGGGGGTGCCCGATGACCCCGTCGCTGCCCACGATGGCCGAGCTGCTGGATCTCGAAGAGCTCGACCGCGACCTCTACCGCGGCATCAACGAGGTGCCCGACAACGGCCGCCCAAACCTGTTCGGCGGACAAGTGGCGGCGCAGGCGCTGAAAGCGGCCGGGCTGACCATTCCCGACGATCGCTCGCCGCACTCGATGCACGGCTACTTCCTGCGGGCCGGCCGTCGCGACCGCCCGGTGGTGTTCAAGGTCGAGCGCGATCGCGACGGCCGGTCGTTCTCCGCCCGCCGGGTCAGTGCGCTGCAGAACGGCGAGGTCATCTTCGATCTCACCGCGTCGTTCCACGTGCACGAAGAGGGTGGCGAGTACTCCGTGGCGATGCGCGACGGCGTCACCCCACCGGCCGAATGCCCGTACGAGCCGTTCAACCACAACTTCCCGCTGGCTGAATCGCGTGTGGTGCCGCCGCTGCGCGAAGGGCAGGGAGGCGCAATGCTCAGCGACGTCATCTGGGTGCGCATCCGCGAGCAGCTGGCCGACGACCGGCTCACTCAGGCCTGCGCGCTGGCCTACCTCAGCGACATCGGCACCGGGTTCGCCGGCGTGGTCGTGCACGATCTGCCGACCGGCGGCCCCAGCCTGGACCACGCGCTGTGGTTCCGAACTCCCGTGCGCGCCGACCAGTGGCTGCTGATGCAGATGTGGCCGCTGATGGCCGGCGGCGCCCGCGGCCTCTACGCCGGGGCGATGCATCAGCACGACGGCACCCTTGGTGCGATGCTGACCCAGGAGATGTTGATGCGCCCACCGGCCTGACGGCGCGTCAGTTCGGTGCTGCCCAGGTCAGCGGTGCCCAGTTCGGTGGTGCGCAGTTCAGTGCTGCGCCGGCCCCGATGCGTTCATCGCCGGGTCCTGCTGGTACAGGTCGCTGAGCACCGCGTAGAGCTCGGGTTTGGCCTCCTGCAGCTGGCCCGGCAGGCAGAAGAACGTCTCGGTGGCGACGGCGAAGAACTCGGCCCGATTGGTCCACGCGTACGGGCGCAGCACATGGTCCGAGGGGCGGGACTCACGATGGTCGAACTCGTCGTCGAGCATGCACTCCCACCGTTCCAGCTCCGGGCCACGAAGGGGTGGCACGCCGTCGGCGTAGCCGTCGTTCATGTCGATCTTGTGGGCGAATTCGTGGATGACCACGTTGCAGCCCCGCGATGGGTGGCGGCTGTCGAACAGGGCGGCGTCCCACGACAGGGCCACTGGGCCCGACTTCGGCAGCGCCTCGCCGATCACGTCGATCACCTCGTCGGAGATCGTGCCCTCGGCCGGGCCTGAGCGGCTGCCGGAAGATGCGGCCGAGCCGGGGCGCACGATGATCGAGCCGACGTCCTTGTAGGGCCAGGTGTCGAACGACAGGATGGGGATGGCGGCGTTGGCTGCGATGGTGACGCGTACCTCGTCGGTCAGCAGCAGTCCGCCCACCGCCTCCCAGCGCCGCGTGTCGACGATCTCGGCGGTCAGCTCCAGCAGGCGCCGGCGGCGTGCCGGATCGAGGCGGGCGGCAAGGGCCACGGTCCGCCGCACGATCGCGTCGATCGTCTCGGGTTCGAGCGGCGGTCGCTTCGCCGTCCGTCGCCATGCCATCCGGTCAGTCTGGCAGCCCTCGGCGCTGGTCGGGCAGCGCGGCCGTCGGCGGTGGTGGCGGCGGGTCGGTGGGTGGCGGCTGGGTGGGTGGCGGGTCGGTCGGCGGCGGGTTGGTGGGCTCGGGGTCGGTGGGCGGCGGCGGCTCTTCGGTGGTGGTCGTGGTGGAGCGCGGCGTGCGCGGTGGCCGCGGCGGGTCGACCGGTTCGTGCACCCTCACCCGATAGTGCCCTGCGTTGCCCGATGCCGGATGGGTCGTGCCCGCCGGCCCGGCGACGAAGGCCTGCAGCACGTTGAGGGTGACGCCGCGCACCACCTCGAAGCGCTGGATGCCGGGGCAGCTGCCGTCGAGCCCGCAGTTCCAGTTGATGGTGCCTGCCGCGAACACGGCGGCCCCACTGGGCCGTGAGTGATAGGCGGTGACCTGCTGGTAGGTCAGTTCGCGGCAGTGCAGCGGCGAGGCGGCCAGCACCTCCAGCCCGGCCGGCGTCTGCGACGAGGGGGCGAGCTCGTCGAACTCCACGCCCACCAGGTTGTCCAGGCGTTGCCCCTCGGTGGCGCCGGTGCCGGCGTAGAACCAGCTGCCCGTGTTCACCAGCCGCATGTCGGCGTGCACCTCGGCGCAGCCGTACTGGATGCCGACGATCTCGGCCTCTGGCCGCCGCAGTGGGCTCTCGCGCCAGTTCACGGTGACGAGGTGCGGGTCGCCGCCCGCGCCCGGGTCGTTGGCGCGGAAGTTGGCGAACCGCCGGTCGGCCACGCCGGTAGCACCGGGTTCGAACCGGATGTTGCGGTAGACCGCGTTGGCGCCGAAGAACGCGATGTTGCGGCCGGTATCGAGCGCTTCGACCAGTGCTTCGCGCATCGCCCACGAGTAGTACTCGTCGTGGCCGGTGCTGACCACGGCGGTGCGGCTGGTCGCCAGCTGCGGCTCGCGATGGATGTCCACGTTGGTGACGTAGGCGACGTCGAAGCCGTGCTCCTCGATGAACGAGATCAGCGGCAGCTCATGAGTGGGGAAGTCGGCGGCGCCCTGCCCGTAGCTGTGCGCGTACGGCCGGTCGAAGCTGACCACCTCGCCGCGGAACTTGGTACGCGGCGCGAAGCACTCGTACAGGGTGCACCCGCCCCACGGGTTGTAGGCCTGCCAGGTGGTGACCGCACTCATGAACAGCAGGTCGGCGGCTGCCGCGTCGTGGCGGACCGTCAGCGGCACGAAGTGGCCGCCCCCGGCGTCCGACATCAGCTTCAGCAGGTAGGCGCCGGGTGGCCAGTCGTCGGTGATCTCGACGGTGAGCGATGCCGTCCATGGGGCCTCGGACAGCCCGGTGCGAGTGTCGAAGGTGGCGCCCGGCTGGCGGCTGCCGGGCGTGGCCGGCGAGCGCCACACCTCACGTGCCTGTACGCCGCCGTACCAGCCCATCCGGTAGGCAACGGCGGTGAACGTGGCCGCGGGCGTGTCGACGAAGAGGGTGACGGTCTGGCCGTGCTGCGCGCTGGTGGTGTCGGCGAAGCCTTCGATCCACGCCAGGGGAGTGTCGCGCACCGGGTTGGGCGGTTCGCCGGCGAGGCGCCAGTCGGCGCTGCCCGGCCGCCGGTTCTCCACCGTCACCCAGCCCGGTTGGGCATACGGGTCGTCAGGGTCGGGCGGCCGCGTGTTGGGGGACTCGGTGGTGCTGGAGGCGGCCGTTGGGGGTGTCGTTGGGAGTGCTGTGGCGGCGTTCAGCGTGGTGGTGGGGGCCGCGCCGGTGGCGGGCGTCGCGTCTTCGCCGGCGCTCGCGCAGGCGGCACCGATGATGCACACCGCGCTGAGCGCGATCACCCGACGGTGCCAGTCGCCCCCCACAGCCGCCGACAGTACCCGCCGGATGCCCCCAACCCCGTGCATTCGAGTGGTCACTCGCACCCGGGGGGCG
>JAUSLQ010000295.1 GCA_030645675.1 Actinomycetota bacterium
CCAGACCAGCAGCCGGAAGAGCGGCCCGACGCTCAGCACCGGGCCGCCGCCAGCCGAGACTGCGAGAGCCACCAGCCCAATGCCCGCCCCGGCCAGCAGCGCGGCCTCCAGCCGCGAGGGGGCACGACGGGTTCTGGCCCAGGTGATCAGCACGACGAGGCCGATGCTGCTGGCCGTCATCGCCTGCACGACGAACAGCGGCAGCCAGTGCAGCGCCACCAGTGAAGCCACCCACGCCACCGCGCTCAGGGAGAGACCCAGCAGGTACAGGGGGCTGACGGTGGCCAACACCGCCGATCGCCTGCCGCCTATGCCCGCGGTGGGGACGCGCTTCGCAGCAACATCCTCCAGGACAGCGCTGATGCTGTAGAGCACAGACGTCGCGATCGCAGCCAGGAACGCGATCAGCACTTGGGGGTCCACGGATGCCGTCGTGGCCGCCACGCGCAGTACGGCGGTCGCTCGGCATCGTTGGCGTGCTGCACAAGGGAATGTTGGGCGCTCGCAGCGTGCGGCGCAAGGCGCCAGGTTGGAGGCCTTCGGGTCAGAACGGCGCGAGGCCCAGCGCCACCCGCCCGCAGAACAGCTCCTGCTGATGGGCGGGCAGCGGGTGGTACATCACGCCGTGAGCGTCGCGCACCAGCCGCTCGACCCCGCCGGCGGTGCTGAACGACTGGCCCCCGCCGACCTCCATCGCCAGCCGTGCGGTGTCGAGCACGGCCTCGGCGACGGCTGTCTTGCGGGCGAGCGTGCCGGCCGCATGCTCGACGGTGTTGTCGAACGTGAGGTTCGCGCTCGCGTCGATCATCGCCCGGCACACGTCGCGTGCCGTGGTGAGGCGGCTCTGCATGCGGCCGATCAGCGATGCGGTGGCGGTGGGGTCTGGGCGACCTGCGGCGAGTGCCACTGCGCGCGCGGCGACGGCTTCTGCCACGCCCACGTAGCTGGCCATGATCAACGGCATCGCGGTGCCGATGACGACGCTCCACACCGGGTGCCACGCGTCGGCGGGGCGCATCAGCGAGACGGCGGCGTCGGGCACGAACACGTCGCTCAGCACGACCGTGTGCGACCCGGTGCCGCGCATGCCCATCGTGTCCCACGTCTCCTCCACCGACACGCCTTCGGTGCTGAACGGCACCGAGCAGTGGATCACCTGCGGTCCATCGGGTGCCTCGTCCCAGCGGATGCTGGTGACCAGAACCTTGCCGGCGGGGGCGCCGCTGGAGGGTGCCTTGCGGCCGCTGACGCGGAAGCCGCCGGCCACCTTGGTGGCGTGCCCGCTGGACGCCATCCAGTCCGCAGCGCCGGTGGACACCAGCACCAGCTGGTCGGCAGCGACCTTGGGCAACACGGGTGCGGGCAGCTCGCGGTGGTGGCGCCAGACCTGCGCGCCCACCAGGTGCGAGTGCATCGAGAACGTCAGCGACGTGTTGGGGCAGCCCAGGGCCAACTCGGCCAGGAACGCGCAGGCCTCGGCGTGGGTGGCGCCGCCGCCGCCCAGCTCGCGGGGCACCAGCATCGACATCGCGCGGTGGTCGTGCAGCAGATCGATGCCGTCGGCCACGAACGAGCCCTCGCGGTCGTGCTCGGCGGCGCGTGCCGCCAGCGAGGGCACCAGCGAACGGGCGAGCGCCAACCACGGGCTGTCGGAAGGGGCGCCCGTCCAGTGGCCAGAGGAACTGGGTGCGGCGAACGCCGGAGCGTCCGGTCGGGTGTCGGTGAGTGTCATGCGGGTCTCCTGCGGGCATGCCGCCTGTGGCGGCCGGATCGTTGAAGTCACCGTACGGACGGGTGCCGCCGCGCTCTAGTGCAACATCTGGACCGGGTGGGATCGCACAGGCCCTTGCCAGCAGCGCTGTGGGTCTCCAAGATGGAACAGACACCGACATGACCACCGCCGACGAGACCGAGCAGGCCGACGCCAAGGGCTACGGCCAGTACTGCCCGATCTCGCGCGCCGTGGAGGTGCTGGGCGAGCGCTGGTCGCTGCTGATCGTGCGCGACATGCTGTGCGGGGCGACTCGCTTCAACGAGCTCGCCCGCTGCAACCCGCGCCTGTCGCGCACGCTGCTCTCGAAGCGCCTCCGGCAGCTGGAGGGTGCGGGGATCGTGGAGCGCTCCGGCGAGCAGTATCTGCTCACCGCTTCGGGCCGGGAGCTGGAGCCGCTGGTGTTCGGGCTGGGGGAGTGGGGCGCCAAGTGGCAGTTCGACGAGCCACGCGAGACCGAGCTCGACCCGGAGCTGCTGATGTGGTGGGTGCACACCCGCCTCGACTTCTCGCACCTGCCCGAGCGGCGGCTGGTGCTGGAGTTCCACTTCAGCGACCGGCGCGAGCGCTACTGGATCCTGCGCGACGGCCAAGGCCCGTCGGTGTGCTCGACCGACCCCGGGTTCGAGGTCGATGCACTCATCGCCAGCGACCTGTCGACGATGTACCAGGTGTGGATGGGCAAGCTCGCCCTCGGCACCGCCATCCACTCCGAGCGCGTGCGGGTCAGCGGCCTCCCGGCGATCGTTCGCCGCCTGCCCCAGCTGTTCGAGCTGAGCCCGATTGCCGATCGCGTGGCCGCCGTCACGAAGCGCTGAGCGCCGCTCCTCGCTGCGCCCGTGGGCGGTGGGTGCACTCTTCGCCGAACGGTGCGACAATCGACCCATGACCAGGACCCCGCGGGATGTGTGGCGTGAAGAGTTCGAGGCGTCGCGGCTGCGCGAGGCCGACTTCTCCACGATGTCGGGCGTGCCGCTGGCGCCGGTCTACGGCCCCGCCGACGGCAGCGGCGACTACCCGGGGCAGTACCCGTACACACGCGGGCCGTACGCCTCGATGTACCGCTCGAAACTCTGGACGATGCGCATGTTCGCCGGCTTCGGCACCGCCGACGACACCAACTGGCGGTTCAAGGAGATCATCAAGTCGGGCGGCGACGGCTTGTCGACTGCGTTCGACATGCCCACGCTGCTGGGCCTGGACAGCGACGACCCGATGGCACTCGGTGAGGTGGGCCGGTGCGGCGTGGCCATCGACACGTTGGCCGACATGGAGGATCTCTACGCCGGCATCGACCTCGCGGCCACCACCACGAGCATGACGATCAACTCGCCGGCCGCAGCCATCTTCGCGATGTTCATCGCCCAGGCGGAGAAGGCAGGCACGCCGCGGGCGCGCCTCGGAGGCACCCTGCAGAACGACATCCTGAAGGAGTACCAGGCGCAGAAGGAGTTCGTGTTCCCGCCGCGACAGAGCATGCGGCTGGTGCGCGACACCATCTCGTTCACTGCCGCCGAGATGCCACGCTGGCACAGCGTGAGCATCTCCGGATACCACATCCGCGAGGCCGGCTCCACGGCCGCTGAGGAGCTGGCGTTCACGCTGGCCAACGGCTTCGCCTACGTCGAGCTGGCGATGAAGGCGGGGCTGCCCATCGACTCGTTCGCACCGCGTCTGTCGTTCTTCTTCAACGCTCACATCGACTTCTTCGAGGAGATCGCCAAGTACCGCGCCGCCCGGCGCATCTGGGCCCGCTGGCTACGCGAGCGCTACGGAGCCCAGCTCGAGCGGTCGCTGCAGCTGCGCTTCCACACCCAGACGGCGGGCGTGTCGCTGACCGCCCAGCAACCCGAGGTGAACATCGTGCGCACCGCGATCGAGGCCTTGGCCGGCGTGCTGGGGGGCACCCAGAGCCTGCACACCAACTCGATGGACGAGGCAATGGCGCTGCCCACCGAGAAGTCGGCCCGCATCGCGCTGCGCACCCAGCAGGTGATCGCGTACGAGACGAACGTCGCCCACGTTGCCGACCCGCTGGGAGGTTCGTTCTTCGTGGAAGCGCTCACCGACGAGATGGAGCGCCAGGCGGAGGAGCTGTTCGCGCACCTCGACGAGCTGGGCGGCGGCTCGCTGCTGGAGGGCTGCATCAAGGGCATCGAGGACAACTGGTTCCAGGGTCGCATCGCCGACTCGGCGTTCGAGCTGGAGCGCAAGTTCAACAACGGGCAGCGGGTCGTGGTCGGTGTGAACCGCTTCAAGGAGGGCAGCGACGAACGGGGCATGGAGTTGCTGGAGATCACCAACGAAGACGAGGCCCGGCAGCGCAAGCGGCTGGACGCCGTGCGCCACGGCCGCGACCAGGCCGCGGTCGATGCGGCGCTGGCCACGCTGGCCGCCGAGGCCGCCGATCCGGAGATCAACCTGATGCCGGCGCTGATCGATGCCGCTGCCCGCTATGTGACGCTGGGCGAGATGATGAACACACTCGCCGGGGTCTTCGGCCGTCACGTGGAGGTGCCGACGATATGAGCGAACGGGTGTTGATCGGCAAGGTCGGGCTCGACGGTCACGACCGCGGTGTGAAGGTGGTCGCGCGCATCCTGCGCGACGCCGGCTTCGAGGTGATCTACACCGGCCTGTTCCAGACGCCGGCGACGATCGCCGCCGCCGCCGTCGACGAAGACGTCGATCTGGTGGGGCTGTCGATGTTGTCGGGGGCGCATCTCACGCTGGCGCCTGCCGTCGTCGCGGAGATGCGGGCCCGCGGCTGCAACGCGCCAGTGGTGGTGGGCGGCATCATCCCCGAGCACCACCATCAGCGACTGAAGGACGCGGGCGTCGCGGCCGTGTTCACCCCGGGCGCACCTGCCGAAGAGCTGGTGCGCACGGTGCGCGCAGTGCTCGCGGCCGAAGGCGCGTGACCCAGCGTCTCAGCCCGCGTCGGACAGGTCGAGGTCGTCGATGAAGTCGTACTGGAACGGCACGATGCGTTCGTAGGGCAGCAGGGCCACCTGTTCGTACTCGCCCCGGTGTGCCGGGAAGCGGCCGGTGAGCCGCTGCGCCGTGCGCATGTCGTCGATGCGGCCGATGGTGGTGACCGGGTCGGCGTCGCTGAGCACCAGGTGCAGCATCAGGTCGGCGTCGGCAGTGTCGGCGGGAGCGAACGTGCGCACGGCGACCACGCCCTCGAGGTCGAGGATCGCGTCGGCCTGAGTGGCCTGCCACCAAGCCGCCGCCTTCTCGCGATCGGCGACGCGGCCGATGGAGAACACGACGGTGCGGTGCGGCAGGTACGCGATGGCGTCTTCACTGACGTGCAGCGAGCGTCTGGCCTGCGCCTGCACGTGCCGCCAGGCGCTGCCGTGGCCGACCGTGCCGGGCTGCCAGTAGCGGCCGGCGCGCACGATGCCGCGATCCTTGTCGGTCCAGCCGGCGAGCGCCGCCTCGTCGCGGAAGTCCAGCGGGCCACCGTAGGAGTAGATGGTGGCGTACGGCGGGTGGCCACCGGTGAGTGGGTCGGCCAGCACACCGGCCGCGCGTCGCGTCGGCCCGGTGGCCACGTATCGGTTCCCGCAGAGCACATCCGCCTTCGACACGTGCTCGGGCATGTGGTCCATGTCGTACCAGCGGTTGAAGTGGCGGTGGTCGCGCTGCACGTCGAGCAGGGCGACGCTGATGGCGTTGATCTTCACTGGGGGGTCACCGTTCCGTGCGACGCGGGATGTGCGAACGCAGAGTCTCGCAGTTCGAAGTGCGCCGCGGCGGGTCGCAAGATGTCGGTGTTCGTCGCAAGATGTCGGTGTTCGCCCGGGCCGACCCTAGGCGGTGTGCGCCGCGTGCTCGATGACTCCGAGCTGTGCGAGGTGGGCGTCCAGCGCCGCGATCGCATCCGAGTCGTAGAGGGTGCCGGCACCCGCTGCCAGCGTCTCCAGGGCGACACCCGGCGCTCGGTTCGGGCGGTACGGGCGGGTGGACGTGATCGCGTCGTAGACATCGGCGACGGCGATGATTCGCGCCTCGAGCAGGATCTCGTCGCCTACCAGTCCCGCCGGGTAGCCCGACCCGTTGAGCCGCTCGTGGTGCTGCTCGACCATCTCGACAACAGGCCACGGGAACGGTACGGGCGCGAGGATGTCGCTGCCGGCCCGGCTGTGCCGCTGCACCATCTCGTACTCCAGCGGGTCGAGCGGCCCGGTTCGGGTGAGGATCTCCGTGGGCACGGCGATCTTGCCCACGTCGTGCACGTAGCCGCCGATGCGCAGCCCGTCGACCTGCTCGGCCGACAGACCCATCCGACGCCCGATGGCCGCGGCCAGTTCGCCGACGCGCTGCTGGTGGCCGGCGGTGTACGGGTCGCGGGCCTCGACGATGGACCCGACCGCACGTGTGATGCCGGTCAGTGTCGCCTCCTGGCGGTGCGCAGCGAGTTCGAGGTCGCGGATGAAGTGCTCGCGCTCGATCAGCCGGCTGGCCTGCCGCAGCACCATGCTGCACAGCAGCCGATCCGCGTCGGAGTAGGCGAACGCCTTGCCCCACAGATCGAGCGAAGCTCCGCCCTCGGGGCCCTCGTCGAACCCGAGATGAAGCGCTCGGCCGGCTCCGTCGACCGCCTCGCCGACGACGAACTCGCCCGCGGTCGGCAGGTTTGCGTTGTACCGCCCGCCGGTGCTGTGGGTCAGCTCGACAACCCGCTCGACCACTTCGACGAGGAGCTCGTGATCCGTCCCCTGGTACATCTCGGGTAGCGCCAGCAACAGTTGGTCGCGCTGTACTGCCTGCATCGCATCGGTCACGTCGCGGGACAGCACGACGCGGGCGGAGCGGCCCTCGAAGACGGCGGTGGTGGTCTCGACGTCGATGTCGAGCAAGCGCCCGTGCGAGTCGCGGTGGGTGGTCACCTTGCCAGTTGGGCTGTCCGGGTCGGGTGGCCAGCCGAATCCTGTGGCGCCGTCGCCGTCCGAGGCGTAGAGATCGCCGACGCGCAACTGCAGGAACTGGTCGCGCTCGTAGCCGTAGAGACGGAGGGCCGCGTCGTTGGCTGCCAGCATCTGCAGCGTTGCTGAATCGTGGATCCACAACGGCAGCGGGCTGGAGTCGAACATCATCTGGTACGCCGCTTCGCTGGCGCGCACCTGGGCCTGGATCCGCTCCTCGTCGGTGATGTCCACCGCGATGCAACCCAACGACACGATCTGGCCGGCGCGATCGCGGATGGGGAACCTGGTCGAGCGGAACTTCCGCCCACCCACGGGTTCGCCGATGCGCTCGACGACCACCACCGGCGCGCCCGTTTCCAGCACGCGGGCATCGGTGGCGCGGTGCTCGGCGGCGGCATCGGCGTCGAGCACGTCGTCGCGGCTGCAGCCTGCGGCTCTGCCGGGCTCGATGCCGACCAGGTCGGAGAGCGCGCGGTTGATCAGCAGGAACCGGCCGCCGAGGTCGACCACGTAAGCGAGGTCGTTGCTCTGGTCCACCAGGTCGCGGACTTCGTCACGAGCACGCTGATCGGCGAGCCGCACCTGCGTCTCGTGCCGGCGCAGCAGCACCGCCAACAGCAGCGCCGTCGAGATGACGAACGCGGCGCCCTTGACGATGTTCGGCGTCGCCGACTCGGAGCCGATCGCCTCGACGACCAGGTCGGACACGACGATCCACACCATGGCGAGCGCGGCATACCAGAACGAGTACCTGATCGGTCGCGACCACGGACGACGACCGTCAGCGGGCATGGCCCCAGCCGGGCGGAGGCGCGTCCGTCCGTCTCCGCCAGCAACCCGACCGCGCGGCGTATGTGCGCATGTGCACAGAGTAGCGGTATCGCGGGAATCGCGCACTTTTATCGGGACCGACGCCGGCGATCGGTCGCGCGGGCGTGCTCAGTCGCGCGGCGCGATCGCCGAGCAGCTCTGGATGCCGCGAGCATGGCTGTCGTCGTCCGTCCGCCGTGCCTATGGTTGCCATGTGGCTCAGCTGGCCGGTACGGGTGGCGACGGTCTCGGAACGCCGACCGAGATCGCGCCTCGTGTGTGGTGGGTCGGTGCGTCGCGGCCTGGCGAGACGTTCCAGTGCCATGCCTACCTCGTGGAGGCGGGTGAGCACTCGGTGCTCATCGATCCCGGGTCCAGCGAGGTGATCGACGACGTCCTGGCCAAGGTGCGCCAGATCATCCCGACGGAGCTCATCAAGTGGGTCGTGTGCCACCACAGCGATCCCGACATCGCGGCCGGCCTTCCCCGGCTTCGGCAAGCCCTGCCCAGAGCCGACGTGGAGCTGGTGACCGAGTGGAGGGCACAGACCCTGCTCCACCACTACCACGCCGGGTTCCCGTACTACCTCGTCGAGGAAAACGCCTGGCAGTTGCCATTGGACGGCGACCGGCAGCTGCGGTTCGCGCTCACGCCCTACTTGCACTTCCCCGGCGCGCTCTGCAGCTGGGACCGATCGACCGGGGTTCTGTTCAGCTCCGACCTGTTCGGCGGCTTCACCGACGGCTCGGACCTGTTTGCCCGCGATGGCAGCTACTTCGAAGCCATGCGGCCGTTCCACGAGCACTACATGCCGAGCAGGGAGATCCTCGCGGCCGGGCTCTCCCGCCTCCAGCGGGCATTCCGGCCGATCACCGCCATCGCCCCGCAGCACGGCTGCGTGATCCCGCAACCACTGGTCGACGAGATGTTCGATCGGCTGAAGGAGTTGGAGTGCGGGATCTTCCTCATCGCTCGGGAAGACCTCGACGTCGCGCGTCTGTTGCGCGTGTCCAACGCGGTGCGCCGGATGACCGATGCGCTGGTGATGGCGCACGACCTCCCCGAGCTCGCCGCCATCGCTCAACGTGTGCTGCCCGACATGCTGCCGGTCGGAGACATCGAGCTGTACGTCGAGACGGCAGACGAGGGGTTGTTGCGGTTCGCAGCAGCCGACGGCTACGTGGGGAGCCCTGGCGCCATGCCCACTGCCTCGGCGACGTCGTTGGTGCTTCCGGTCGGTGGTGGCGGCCCCGCTGCCTCGGTGCACATCGAACTGACAGAGCCCGCCGACATCTCTCACGAGATGGCGGAGATGTTCCTCCGGCTGGTTCCCGCCCTGCGAGTTGCGTTGCATCGGCATCTCGAGCAGCGTCAGCTGGAACACGAACACGAGGAGCTGCAGGAGAGCGCAATGCGCGACGCGCTGACCGGGCTGCTCAATCGTCATGCGCTCGAACGGATGGCCAGGCGAGACCTGCGGTTCGGAGTGCTGATGATCGACATCGACCACTTCAAGCAGGTGAACGACACCTACGGCCACGTCGCCGGCGACCGAGTGCTGCAGGAAGTGGCGCGGTGCTGCCGCGACGCTGTGCGCGCGGCCGACCTGGTGTTTCGGTACGGGGGCGAGGAGATGGTGGTGCTGCTGCCGAACGCGGATCGCGCGCACACGATCAGTGCCGCCGAACGGGTGCGGGAGGCCGTCAGCCGGTTGGTCGTACCCGATGTCGCCGGGCTGGCTGGCGTGACCATCTCCGTCGGGGCATCGATGCATCATCGTGGTCAGCCGGTGGCCGAGGCGATCGACGACGCAGATCGAAGCCTCTACGTCGCGAAAGCCGCCGGACGCAACCGGGTGCAGGGCGCCTGGTAGCGAGGTCTTGCCCGGCCGGAGTCAGACCACCGCGACGGACACGGACTGGTCGAGCAGCTGCCCGGCCGCCGCCTCGCCGAGCGGGTGGGAGAACAGGAAGCCCTGCGCCATTCCGCAGTGCACGCGCCGCAGTTCGTCACGCTGGATGTCGACCTCCACGCCCTCGGCCACCAACTCCAGCTGCAGCGTGCGGCCGAGCTCCACCAGCGCAGTCACGATGGCGGGCAGCTGGGTGGCTTCGGTGATGGTGCTGATGAACGATCGATCGATCTTGAGGATGTCGACAGGGAACTGGCGCAGGTAGCTGAGCGAGGAGTAGCCGGTGCCGAAGTCGTCGATCGCCAGGAGCACGCCCAGCGCGCTGAGCTCCCGGAGCCGGTCGGTTGCGACTCCAGCGTCCTGGATCAGTGCAGTCTCGGTCATCTCCAGCACGAGCGTCGACGGTTCGATCCCGGATGCTGCCAACGCAGCACGAACCGCAGCGACCAGATCGGGTGAACCGAGCTGGCGCGTCGAGAGGTTGACGGCCATCGTGAGCCCGGCGTACTCGGGGAACTGCCGTTGCCACCTGGCGAGTGCGCCACACGCCTCGTTCAGCACCCAGGTGCCGATCGGGATGATGGCGCCCGTCTCCTCGGCGATCGGGATGAAGCGGTCGGGCTGGATGGTGCCCAGCCTGGGGTGCTGCCAGCGGATGAGCGCCTCGAAGCCCTTGATCGTGTCGTCCGCCAGCCGGATGATGGGCTGGTACTCGACGACGAACTGCCCCGACTCGAGTGCTCCGAGCAGTTCGTTCTCGAGCTGGAGGCGCTCCACGGCAGCGGTGTGCATCTCCGGGTCGTAGATCACCCACCGTGCCTTGCCGGCGGTCTTGGCCCGGTACATGGCGACATCGGCGTCGCGGAGCAGCGAAGCTGCCGTGGAAGCCCCATCGCTGGCGGCGATGCCGAAGCTCGCCGACAGCGTCACGCACTGCCCGTCGAGATCGATCGGCAACGCGAGCGACTGGAGGACACGCTCTGCAAGACCCTCCGACTCGTCGAGAGGACTCTGGCTCTGCTCGAGGAGGATCGCGAACTCGTCGCCTCCGAGCCGCGCGACCGTGTCGGCCGAGCGCACAGCCTGCACGAGCCGGTTGGCGACCTCCTTGAGCAGCTTGTCGCCGGCAGCGTGGCCGAGGCTGTCGTTGACCGTCTTGAACCCGTCGAGATCGAGGAAGATGACCGCCGCTTGGCGGCCGGTGCCACGGTTGCGGGCCAGTGTGTGGTCGACGCGGTTGCAGAACAGGGCGCGGTTCGCAAGCTCGGTGAGGCCGTCGTGGAACGCGCGGTGCGACAGTTCCGCCTCTGCCCGCTTGCGCCCGGTGATGTCGTGCAGGTTGACGACGATGCCATCGATGTCGGGGTCGTCGAGCAGGTTGGTCATGCGTGCGCTGAGCCACATCTCGTGGCCCTGCTGATGCCGGACGCGCAGCTCGGTCTCGAACGTCTGGCCACTGCTCGCCAGGCAGCGCTCGAACACGGCCCTGGTATCGGCGCGATCCGGCTGCAGCACGAACTTCAGCATCGCCTCGCCGGATGCACTCCAGCCCAGCCGGCCGACCAGCGCCGCCAACGACGGTGCGTCGTTGAGCACCACACCGTCCCGGTCGAGCACGAGGAACGCATCCGCCGAGTGGAGCGCGACCATCCGTGAGTAGCGCTCCTGCGATCGGACGGCAGCTCGTGCCGCGTTCTCGGCGTGCAGCAGCCGATTGCCTCTGGTGAACGCGAGGCCGATGAGCAACACGGACACGGTGAACAGCAGGTAGACGTTCTCGAGATCGCCGCGAAGGTGTTCGATCACCATCACGGCTCCGGGCACCAGCAAAGGCACGAGAGCGACGGCGATCCCGGCGGGTCGGGTCACCTCGATCCCCGAGGCCACCTTGCCGGTCTGCGTCGCCGGAGCGGCTCTGAGGTACCAGACGGTGCACGCGAGGAACACGCTGCCCAGCATCCAGCCCAGGTTCATCCACACTTCCAACCGCTCCGAGTCCGGGAACAGCGTGTAGCTGAAGTCGGACAGGAGCCAGAATCCGGAACCGGCGCCGACGAGCGCGGCGAGGCCACCCCGGAACCGTCGGGTGAGGCCCGCGCGGACCACCACGGCCAACAGTGCCGCATCCAGTGTCGGGTACAGCGCCCACACCACGCGGTCCCACAGCGGGT
The DNA here is from genome assembly GCA_030645675.1 of Actinomycetota bacterium. Lineage (GTDB taxonomy): Bacteria > Actinomycetota > Acidimicrobiia > Acidimicrobiales > Ilumatobacteraceae > UBA668. Next base: position 11,602 of record JAUSLQ010000295.1, read on the forward strand.
AGGTGGCGTCCGTGACGATCTCGTCGAAGGCGAACTCCCATTGGGCGACCAACGCAACGAGGAACACGACCAAGAAGTCGATGACACCGTCGGCGTCCACGGTGCGGACCTTCGGCGCGCTGCGGAGGAGGGCAGCGCCGATCGCGACGTACGAGGCCAGCCACAGCGCATCGGCCACCGAGACGTCGCTGCCGATGTCTCGCGTCCAGTCCAGCCACTGCCACACTGCATCGCCCGCGGCGGAGACGGTGACCCCGATCGCGATCAGCCACGGCATCGAGGTGAGCGGGTTCGAGCGGGCACCGATGCACGCCGCTGTCGCTGCCGAGATCAGCACCGCGAGATAGGCGATCTCGCCAACCGATCCGGCTTGCATCGCGAGGTAGCAGCCGATCGCCAACGGGAGCCCGATGGCGGCCGCGACGGCTGCGACGGCGGCGTTGGACGCAGCGGCGCTGCGTTCGACCGCGGCGACACCTGAGGTGTCGACATCGAGCAGGGAGAGGTTGGGCGACGCTCGGAGGAGACCCCCGACCCGCGCCATTCGAAGGTTCATGCACGTTCTTCGGCAGAAAGCCGACCCACTGCAAGGAAATGCTTCCCGAACAGCAGGATTTCGGATCAGCGAGCCCGTTGAACGGTTGACAACAAACCAACCGGTCGGTATGGTCGCTCGCCATGACTGCCCTCGCGCCCAGCAACCAGAGTGCCATCTCGGCACGCGGATTGGTGAAGACTTATCGCGGACGCGATGGCGAGGTGGAGGCCGTGCGCGGGGTCGACCTGGAGGTGCGCGCCGGCGAGGTGTTCGGGTTCCTGGGGCCGAACGGGGCGGGCAAGTCCACCACCGTGCGCATGCTGACGACGCTGATGACCATCACGGCCGGGAGTGTGCGCGTGGCGGGGGTGGATGTGGCGGAGGATCCGCATGGCGCCCGGCGCCGGATCGGCGTCGCGCTGCAGGAGGCCGGGCTCGATCCGCGGCAGACCGGCCGCGAGCTGCTGGTG
>JAUSLQ010000003.1 GCA_030645675.1 Actinomycetota bacterium
GCGAGTAGACCGCGCGGGTGACATGCACGGCCAGCTCGCGCACGGCCCGCTGATCGACGCCGATGGTGCGTTCGGCCACGTCGGCGTACTCCAACGGCGTGTGCCCGGCAGGTGGCGGGGCGCCGGCCAGCGAGAGCAACCCCAGCGAGCGTTGCCAAGCACCGATCACGCGATCGCGAGCACCGTGGCGATGACGGGTGGCCAACGAGCGCACCACGCGCGGAGCGAACACCATCCAGGCGATCACGGCTGCCAGCGCCGCCAGCACCATGACCGCCAGTGGTGGCACCCCGCTGCCCGAGCTGCCGCCGCCACCGACCGACGCGATCGTGGTCGTGGTGGCGGTACCGGTGGCCGGCCCGCCGGCGCCGGGAACGGTGGACGACGAGTCGGGGTCGTTGCCCGTCTGGTCGAAGGTGGGCACGGGGGCGGTGACAGGGGTACCTCCGCCGGTGCCGCCGGAGTCGTCCTGCAGCGGCGGCACGCCGGTGTACTGCTCGGAGTCGATGTTGCCGCGACCGGGAGTGGGTTCGAAGCCGACCCAGCCGATACCGTCGAACCACACCTCGGGCCAGGCGTGGTAGTGGCGGCCGAACACGTGGTACAGGCCGTCGGTACCGAGGTCGCCGGGCGTGAAGCCGGTGGCCACGCGAGCCGGTAGCCCGATCGAGCGGGCCATTGCGGCGAACGTGCCCGAGAACTGCTGGCAGAACCCGCGGCGCACGCGCAGGAATGCGTCGATCGCGTCGTTGCTGTTGCCGGCCTGGAAGTCGATGTCGTAGATGAACTCGGTCTGGAACCAGTTCTGCAGCGCAAGGGCCTTGTCGAACGGCGTCAGCGCGCCGGCGGTGACCTGCAAGGCGGCGTTGCGGGCGCTGTCGGGCAGGCCAGGGGGCAGCTGGTAGTACACCGCGCCGGGGGCATTGTCCACCGTGGCGGAGCGCAACAGCTCGGCGCTCGGGCGCACCACCTTGGAGACGATGACGATCTGCTCGCCACCCTGCAGCGTGTCGTCGGGCAGCACCAGCGTCTGCGTGCCAGCAGCCCACAGGATGCGGTCGCTGAACAACGACACAGGCTGGTATGCGGCAGGCACCAGGTTGCCGCCCAACCCGGTGATGGAGATCACCTGGGTGACCAGCGTGCCGGGCAGCGGCACCTCGGCTTCGCGGTCGCCCAGCGACGACATCGGTTCGTCAGCCGGGTTCCAGGCGTTGCCATCGAAGTTGGGCAGGCCCATCACTCGCCAGTTGTGCGGCCCGTCGGACGAGCTGACGGTGAACAGTTCGACGTTCCCGCGGTTCACCAGCTGCGACCGGATGTCGACCAGCGGGCTGAGCACCTCGGTGACGCCGCCGTCGCGGTTGCGCGTATCGACCAACGCGCGCTCGCCCGCGCCGGGAAGACGCGGCGCGATCGCTGCCGCGGCGACGGCGGTGAGCGCGACGGTGACGATCATCGCCGGCAACGCGCCCGCAAGGCGCAGGGTTCGCGACCCCATCCAGGTGGCGGCCTCGCTGGTGTGCCGGAACCGCAGGACTGCGACGGTGAGGAACGCCATGCCCATCCACAGTGCGGCCACCACCACGCGATGGCGGTCGGTGCCCAGCGCGGCCGTGAAGATGAACACCACGGCGGTGGGGACGACGGCCTCCACGCGGCCCATGGCCCGGAACGCGAACGTGTCGGCCATGATCACGCACAACGCGAGTGCAGCCGCGGCGGCGACGGCATAGCTTCCGACGCTGGGCACCGGTGCGACGGCGGTGGGGAACTGCTCGACCACCAGCCGCAGGTCGAGGCGCATCAGTTCGATCGTGCGCGAGCCGGGGAACGGGCCGGCGAGCGTGTCGCGGTAGTACCCCAGCGCGAGCAACTCGGTGACGGCGAGGAACAGCACCGGCAGCGCCACCAGCAGCGGGGTGCGGGCGATGCGCAGCAGGACCGCGACGATGTGAGTGCCGACAGTGACGATCACCATCGTGCGCAGGTACTCCCAGTCGGGGAACACGCGGCAGAGGCTGATGACCGTGGCGACGGTGAGCGCGGCCAGGCACAGGGTGGCCGGCAGCTGGGCCTCATGGGCGCGTCCGGCAAGACCGGTGCTTCCGGCGCCGCCGCCCGCAGCCGCCGGAGCAGGTGCAGGTGCAGGTGCAGGTGCAGGCGCAAGCGTCGTAGCAGATGCGGTCGTCGTGCTCATGCGCCGCCCCCGTGGCGGCCGAGCACCAGACGGTTCCAGGTGTCGTGCAGGCGGTTCAGTGATGTGCCGTCGACGTGGAAGCCCTTGCCCCCGGCGGAGGGCGACATCGTCGACACTACGATCACGGTCTCGTCGGGCGCCGCGACCGCGACTGCGCTGCTCGCGGCCAGCGACGACGCGTGGCTGGTGACCACGATCAGCAGGCCGAGGCCGTCGGTGCTGGTACGGCCGGCAGCGGTGTGGTCGACCACCTCTGCGCCGGTGCCCACAGTGGCCAGCCAGCGCAGCGACTGCGGGGCCACGTCGGGGCCGCGCAGGTCCATTCCCGGTGCGACCATGCGGGTGGTGACGCCGGCTGCGGCGCCGGCGGCCACGACGCTGGCAGCGGCGGTGACGGCGCGTTCGAAGCCGTCTTCGTCGTAGCTGTCGGCGCGGGTGTCGAGCACCACCACGCAGCGCCGCACACCCTCCTGCGCGGTCTCGCGCACGATCAACGTGCCGGCTCGGGCCGTGGTCTTCCAGTTGATGCGGCGCAGGTCGTCGCCCGGGGTGTACTCGCGCTGCGAGTGGAACTCGGTGCCCGTCTGCCCGTACGACTTCATTCGCAGGTGCTCGCCGATGCGGCCGGCGCTGCCCAGCCCGGGGAAGGCCAGGGGCACGCGCTCGGGCACGACCAGCACCTCGCCGGAACCGGCCAGCCAGCCCGAACGCCGGCACAGCCCCAGCAGGTCGGTGCGTTCGGTGCGCAGAGGGCCGGTGCGCAGCACGCCGCGCCGGGCCGTGGGCACCCGGTAGGCGGCGCTGACCGCCTCGCCGGAACCGAGTGGTGCCAGCTGCATCGGTGCCCCACCCTTGTCGCCCACGGGCTCCCACAGCTTCAGGCGCGGCGAGCGCACGTTCGAGCGGTTCAGGACCTGGATGTCGACGCGGGCGGGTTCGCCCACCGACACCGTCGCCGGCCGGGCCACGCGCCGAACGTCGAGGCGGGGCAGTGGCCGGTTGACGACGACCAGCGCGATCGCGAACGCCGTGCCAAGGCCGGCGCCGAGCACGTACATCTCCAGGAGGCCGAACACGCGCCCCACCACCACAGCGGCAACGGCCGAGGCCAACATGGCCCACCCGTTGCGCGTGGGCATCAGCGACCTGCCGGCACGGGTACCGTCGCGAGGATCTCCTGGACGGCTGTCACGCCGGTGAGGCCGCGCGCCGAGGCGTCGGGCCGCAGCACCACACGATGTGACAGCACAGGAATCGCCACTGCCTTGACGTCGTCGGGGATGGCGTAGTCGCGGCCGTGGGCGGCGGCATGTGAGCGGGTGGCCCGGGCCAGCTGCAGCGTGGCACGCGGCGACAGGCCGAGCACCAGCCCGTTGTGCGAGCGGCTGGTCTCGGCCAGATCGACCATGTAGCTCTTCAGCACGTCGGCCACGTGCACCGACCGCACGGCCTGGCACATCAGCACGATCTCTTCGGTGCTGACCACGGGGCGCAGTGCGTGCAAAGAATCGGCGGCGCCGTTCGAGTCGAGGATGGCCAGCTCGGCGTGACGACCTGGGTAGCCCAGCGACAGGCGCATCAGGAAACGGTCGAGCTGGCTCTCCGGCAGGCGGTAGGTACCTTCCTGCTCCACTGGGTTCTGGGTGGCGGCCACCATGAACGGCACGGGCAGCTGGTGGCTGACGCCGTCGGCGCTGACCTGACGCTCCTCCATGGCTTCCAGCAGCGCACTCTGTGTCTTGGGGGAGGCACGGTTGATCTCGTCGGCCAGCACGATGTTGGCGAACAGCGGCCCCGGCTGGAACACGAACGATTCGGTGGCCCGCTGGAACACGCTGACGCCCACCAGGTCGGTGGGCAGCAGGTCGGGGGGGAACTGTCCGCGCTTCCACGAGCAGTCGATGCTGGCGGCGAGTGCCTTCGCCAGGCTGGTCTTGCCCACGCCCGGCACGTCTTCGATCAGCAGGTGGCCCTCGGCCAGCAGGCACATCACCGCCAGGTTGATCGCCTCCCGCTTGCCATGCACCACCGAGGCGATGTTGCCGGTGATCGCGTCGAACAGCTGGGCGAACGTGGGCGACGCGTGGGGCGCGGGGGATGAGAACTGGGTCGGGGTGGCCGTCACGGCAGGAAGGGTAGACCGCTCGGGAGGTGGCGCGCTGTCAGGTGCGGCGAACATCCCCCGATCAGACCAATCATGACCCTTGCTCGTTGCCGGGCGCCACCGCTGCCGCGCCGGTGGCCGCTACCGTCGTGCGGCATGAGTGTCTGCTATCTCGCCATCGATGTCGGCGCGGCCAAACTCGCCGCCGCCGTCGTGGGCGAGAACGGCGAGGTGCTGGTGCGCGATCGCATCGCCACGCCGCAGCGCGAGGTGTTCGCCGCACTGTCGCGCCTGGTGCTGCGCGTGATGGCCGCTGCGCCCACCACGCCCGTCGGCTGCGGGGTCGGCTGCGGCGGGCCGATGAACCCGGTCGATCGCACCGTGTCGCCGCTGTACATCCCGTCGTTGAAGGCGTTCCCGCTGGCGGCCGAGGTGGAGGCACTCGTGCAGATGCCCACCATGGTCGACAACAACGCGAAGACCATCGCGCTGGGCGAGGCCTGGTGCGGCGCCGCCGTCGGCCTCACCGACTTCGTGTCGGTGGTGATGGGCGCCGGCATCGGTGGCGGCATCGTCAGCGGCGGCAAGCTGCTGGAGGGCCGCCTGGGCAACGCCGGCCACATCGGCCACATGGTGGTCGAGCCGGATGGCCGCCCCTGCGCGTGCGGGGGTCGTGGGTGCTTCGAGGCGTACTGCAGCGGCCGTTCCATCGAAGAAGAAACCGGCCGACCGCCGCAGCGGGCGCCGCAGAGCATCGTCGAGCGCACCGGCATCCTCACCGGTCGCGTGCTCGCCTCGCTGGGCGCGATCTGCGACCTGCAGCTGGCCGTGGTGGGTGGTTCGGTGGCGCTGGGCTTCGGCGAGCCGTTCTTCAGCTCCGCCCAGGCCGAGCTCGACCAGCGCGCCCGCCTCAGCTTCCTCCACGGCTTCAAGGTCGTCCCCGCCGGTCTCGGCCAACTGGCCGCCCTCGTCGGCGCCGCGGCACTTGCCCGCCAGACCTAGCCCGCCCCCGGTCACCCACGTGCGGGACCCCAGCCCGCCGCGCGAACTTAAGTTCTACGAGCGAACTTAAGTTCTCGGTGGCCCGCATCGGCAGCGTCCGACGCTTCCACCGGTGCTTACCGCGCGGTAACATCTGGCCATGCGTCCGATGTACACCGCTGAAGCAGAGGCCTACCGCGAGAAGGTGCAGGCGTTCCTCGCCGAGAAGCTGCCCGCCGACTGGGGCGGCATCGGCACGCTGGAAGGGCAGCAGCTCACCGATTTCGTCACCGAGTGGCGCAAGGTGTTGCACACAGCCGGCTATCTGGCCCCAGGTTGGCCGGTGGAGTACGGCGGCGCCGGGTTGTCGGCGCTGGAACAGGTGATCATCGGCGAGGAGTTCGCGAAGGCGGGTGTGCCCACGGGCGGGCCCAACGACGTGTTCGGCATCCAGATGCTGGGCAACACGCTGTTGCAGTGGGGTACCGAAGAGCAGAAGCGGCACTACCTGCCGCGCATCCTCAGTGGCGACGACACATGGTGTCAGGGGTACAGCGAGCCCAACGCGGGCAGCGACCTCAGCAACCTCGGCCTGAAGGCGCAGCT